>QCLC01000030.1 GCA_003214855.1 Prochlorococcus sp. AG-412-I05
TCTCACCATGCCTACATATGCATTCTTAATTGAAAGTAGAGCGCCTTTAACCTTTCCTACGGTGTCCTCATTTAGCTGCTCGTCCCACTTGTTTATCTTTACAGGCTTGGTCTTCTTGGCTTTACCTTTATTCTCCATTGCTGTTGTTGTCTCCCATTCCTCTGTCTTGGTTGCCATAGAGGCTGTCATGTTTGAGTAGTTGAATTAGTATGATAATACTATCAGAGATCACGCGCTGCAACTAATACAGCCTTGCTGCCTAATGCTGATGAGTGTGGCTATCTGCTCGGATGCCTGTCGTAATTAAGCAAGGACTTCAATGTTTGTATTTCCTTAAGTGGATATATCAGAACAGCTCTGTCACCTTTGACTATGCTTTTACATTTACTTTTCTTTAGCAGTAACTGTTTAGCTTCTGTTAGTGGTAGTTCTATCTTTGCGTGCAGTTCGTTTATATGAATTTGAATCATCTCTGCTCCATAGTTTAGGTGTTTCTTTTGTTTGTTCTGGTTCCTTGTTGCTGTATAGATCTACTTTTACATCTTGCTTCTTCTTGGTGCCAAATGGTAGAGAGGTTATTTCCTCTGCCCGTTCTCTTATGTCTAGCCTGTCGTAGTGTCGTAGCAGAACATCAGGTGAGTGGCCACTAATACGGCTTAACAGGAAGATGTCCAGCCCTTCCAATAGCTTGTCTTGAATCATTGTGGAACGCATGGAGTAGATACTATATGGCTCGTCACTGAACTTATTTCCATGTAACTTATCGGTAACTCTCTTACGTATAGCACCCCACGAAATAACGTAGTTAGCATGAGTATAAGTTTTCCCTTCGTTATTAATGTTGCCGAAGACCAAATCATTACCACTGACGCTGCGCTTGATGTTGTGCCTTTTGTAATAGGCATTGATGTAGTCACGCCATCGTAAGAAGACGCAACCTAGATTTGTTGGTATCTCTCTGTATTGACCTGTCTTTCCGGATGTAACCGTGATGTAAGCAATCAGTCGTTCTTCACGTCCTAACGAGTTTGGATTGACCGCCCAACCACTACTTGGCGCATCATCTCCTATTACTTCTATACCTTCCTGTTCTAGTTCAGCTATTTCTTCTTCCAGCTTTGATTGGCTAATCCTTCCTACGTCTCTTACTTCTACTTCTTTCCATTTCAGCTTTCGTAGTTCTTCTGGTCTAGCTCCACTATTTTTTGCAACTAATGTCCAGCTCCAGAACAACACACGCCAAAGATGACACCTGTGATTTCTTACGCTCTCACCTTCTTTGACCCACTTACGTATTTCTCTATTTATGATTGTCCAATCTTTTTTTGAGATAGGAGGGTTGGAAAGCAAGTCATCCATGCGTATCTTGAACTTCGGGAATAATGTCTTGGATACTGCTACTTCTGGCTCTATAAGACGATGCTTAACTAGATGGTTGTTGATGAAGTCCTTTATCTTCATCATCTCATCTCTCCATGTAAGCTTTCTTAATCCTGCTCTGTAAATGAGATAGTTATGGAATGTTGTTTCCTTTATCTGTCTAGTATTCTGTATCCCTTCGCTTTGAAGATACGGCAACATTATCTTCTCTAATACTTTTGATTTATGGTTATGAGTAATCTCTGCAATAATCCCAGCCTCCACTCTTTTTAGTTCGTATGCCAGGAACTCCTCAACAGCTTCCTCTATTGGTTGAGTATTCTTAACCTTCTTTATTGACGGCTTGCGCTGTTTAGTTTCAGGCAGCCTACCGCTTAACTTTAATGCTACAACAGCTGCTAATCTTTTAGCCTCTTTTATGCTCGTAGCACCTTCAATCTTCTTATTCCTATAACTTTTCGTTCCGGGTATCAGTTCTCGGTAGTAGTAGCAGCTTGTATCTTGCTTATACGACACCACAATACCTCTACCATCTAGCACTTTCTCCTTCTCATGTATGGCTGGCATGGTTCTAGTAATGAAACGAATGCCAGCTATCTTGTTGTTTGAGTTTACCTTCTCTTCCTTTCCATAACATCAATCACCCTATCTATTTCCTCTAAATAGAGTATTACGTCGTCCAAATCTGCGCGCCTGTCATAGGTTTGGATGTTTTCGGGCTTGGTTAGAAGATGAAACTCGTGGCGAAGCTGATGAGCTGACTTTTCCATGATAGTTGGATTAGGTTAGATGGTCAAGGTCCAACCTTCAAATCCTAGTTATAGCCTTATTCCTGGTGCAGTTTTGTTGGATGCCTAGTAGGGCGTAAGGAATAGGTAGTTTGTTTGGACTAGGGCCTTATTAATAAATTGTCGAGTTGATTGTCTACAGGCCGACCATTGCTATTAAGCGGGGGCTGTGAAGCTTCTTTTTAGAATTGTTAGGTGTTTTCGCTGAGACGAAAGCCTAGGCCTTTGTAAGGTGGAGCCAGGTGATTATTGCCAATACAGATCACATGAAGTGACAGATCTACTGAGTAAAGCCAGAAAGATAATTAAAGCTGCAGAAGATCATCTTGATTGGATTAATCAGATCATTCATTCATCGCCATGAGCTTGTTAAAAGCAATCAAGCACTATAGAAAATAGTATTCAAAGATGCCATCATAGAGCTACCTTTTTGTTGGGTCTATGGCATACGAGCAGATCAAGTCAAGCCCAAACCCCAAAGATAATTATTTATATCCAGAAATTGAAGATTCTAATTGGATAGATTTTGACAGCTACGGACAGATTAATGTAAAAAATGTTACTATAGCAGCACGCTGAACAACTGCGACTACGGCGAAATGGTTGTCGCGACCCACGCTAAACACTCGGTGGACGCGACGGGCACGCTGAACAATGACGGCTCTCTGTAACTCCACGAACAGCACGCTGGAGAACTGGAGCAACGACGCTTACAGCAGGCTGAACAACTACGGCAGGCTGACAAACACCGAGAGCTGCAAGCTGATCAATAAAAACATCCTGGCCATCGGCAACAGCCGCAGGCTGGACAACTGTGGCTCGCTGAACAACGACGACGACGGCAATGATGTGATTGATGGCTTTTCTTTCGCTGAAAACGATCGCATCTCTGTTGGCTATGGAGTTCAGCTTTCCTTGACGCAAGTTGGAGATGATTTATTGCTCACAACAGATGGCATTCACATCACATTGCTGGATGTGGATAAGGGTGAGTTTCTCGCTACTGATGTGATTGATTACATCTGAGCGCTAGCAACCGTTGTTATGCCATCAAGGTTCAAACGATGTCTTGATCCCCTGGCTGACCGGCTGATCTGCTGACAAGCTGGGCGCATCATCTCTTGCCCCATGGCCCTTTTTGGCTTGTCAGCTTTCAGATCCTTATTGAAGCGAGGATCGAGCTTGAAGCCTTGGAGTCTGCCTGCCGCCAGCTGGAGCCGTGCTTTCGGATTGCCTTGGCAACAGCCATACACGGTTCGTTATGCCAGCAATCTCGACGATGGGCCCTGGCATGGCATGCCCCTGGGAGGCTTCGGGGCCGGTTGTATTGGGCGTAGCCCGCGCGGTGATTTCAATCTCTGGAATCTTGATGGTGGTGAGCATTGGCAGGGCAGTATTCCTGATTGCCAGTTCGCTTTGTTTGAGCGGCAGGGCGACCAGGTGCGTGCTCATGCGCTGGCTACAGCGCCACAAACAGATGACTCTCAGCCTGAACTAGACAAGCCTCTTTCCTCTTGGAGCTGGTATCCAGCCAGTACAGAGCAACGCACGACTGGTAGCTATTCAGCTCGCTATCCGCTCAGTTGGACCCATTACAAAGGTGTTTTCGCGGCTGAGCTGGTTTGTGAGGCGTTCAGTCCAATCCTTCCTGGTGATTACCGACGCACCAGCTACCCCCTTGCCGTGTTTCGTTGGCAGCTTCAGAACTCAACATCGCAATCTCTGGAATTGTCTCTGCTGCTGAGTTGGCGCAACACCTGTGGCTGGTTTACAAACACTGATCCCTCCGCCAGCGTTCATTTCCGCGATGACGGCAGCCCTGAACACAGTTATGTGCCTGCCATCGGTCGTGGCGAGGGGCAGTGCAATCGGTGGATTGATCAGCCAGGCCTGATTGGTGTCTTGATGGAGGGTGAGCGAGCTGACCCCTTGGCTGAGGGGCAAGGGCAGTGGTGTTTGGCTGTTCCTGATCATCTGCCTGGTGTGGAGGTGATGCGTTGTAGCCGTTGGGATCCCAGCGGAGATGGCAGCGAACTGTGGAGTTCCTTCGCAAGTGAAGGAACCATTGCAAACAGCAATGACACGCACAAGAGCTTGGCGGGCGAGCAGATCAGCGCTGCTTTAGCGGTGAAGGTCACCCTGGCGCCTGGCGAAAGTCTTGAGATCCCTGTGGTGATTAGTTGGGATCTGCCGGTGACGGCTTTCGCTACAGGCGTTCGTGATTTGCGCCGTTATACCGATTTTCACGGCAGTGATGGTCAGGCGGCCGCCGCTCTGGCGGCCGAGGCCTTGCGTGATTGGCCTGATTGGCGTGAGCAGATTGATGCCTGGCAGGTGCCGGTGTTGGCTCGTGAGGATCTGCCGGAGCGCTTGCGAATGGCTTTGTTCAATGAGCTCTACGACTTGGCTAGCGGTGGCAGCCTTTGGACGGCAGCCCGTCCAGGAGATCCGGTGGGTCGCTTTGGTGTTCTTGAGTGCTTCGACTACGCCTGGTACGAAAGTCTTGATGTGCGCCTCTATGGCTCCTTGGCTCTGCTGCAGTTGTGGCCTGAGCTCGATAAGGCTGTCTTGCGTAGTTTTGCTCGAGCAATTCCAGCGGCAGATGCCACGCCACGACCAATCGGCTGGTACTTCACCCAGGGGCGTGGCCGGGTCGAGGCCCCCCGCAAGAGGGCGGCTGCTACCCCCCATGATCTGGGAGCACCGAATGAGTCGCCGTTTGATGCCACCAACTACACCGCTTATCAGGATTGCAATCTTTGGAAAGATTTGGCCAGTGATTATGTGCTGCAGGTATGGCGAACGTTTCTTCTCTCACCGAATGGTGAAGATCTGAGCTTCTTGGCTGAATGCTGGCCGGCGGCAGTGCAGGCCCTGACTTATCTCAAGCGATTTGATGTCAATCACGATGGTCTGCCTGATAACGGTGGTGCTCCGGATCAGACCTTTGACGATTGGCCTTTACAAGGCGTGAGCGCCTATTGCGGTGCTCTTTGGATTGCAGCTCTTGAGGCTGCTCTAGCCATGGCACAGCGCTTGCAATTGGACTTAGGACTCAATACGGCAGAGCAGCAACATCAGTTCAGCGGTTGGCTTGAGCAATCACGGGCCAACTTCGATCGGCTGCTTTGGAATGGGGAGTACTACAAGATTGATGCTGAGAGTGGTACGCCGGTGGTGATGGCTGATCAACTCTGCGGCGATTTCTATGCTCGCTTGCTGGGGCTGCCCTCTGTTGTTGCTGATGAACGCAGTCGCAGCAGTCTGAATGCAGTCAAAGAGGCCTGTTTTGAAGGTTTTGAAGGCGGCCGTTTGGGAGTTGCCAATGGTTTGTGCCGTGATGGCATGCCACTTGATCCCAAGGGAACCCATCCCTTGGAGGTATGGACTGGTATCAACTTCGGTTTGGCGGCCTACTACCGGCTGATGGGTGATGCAACGACGGCCACAGCCATCTGTTCAGCGGTGGTTAATCAGGTGTATGGCGGTGGCTTGCAGTTCCGCACTCCAGAAGCGATTACTGCAGTGAAGACCTATAGGGCTTGCCACTATTTGCGTGCAATGGCGATCTGGGCCCTGTGGGCAACGCATACGGATTGGCAGTTGATTCCAGGTGCCGAACGTGCAGGGTCAGAGGGCTGAATCAGTGGCGCCAATCTGTGAGAGATGTCCTATCGGCATCGATGGTTTTTTGCATACGCTGTGAAGACCTTCTTTGAGGTCATGGCCAGCGCAGGGAGTTCTGCATCGCATCGATGGCCTGGCCTTTTCATGCTGAAGAGGGCTTTGGCTTGCTTCTTTGTGGCCGTTGTGCTGTTGCTGCTCAGCCCATCTCTTGCCCAGGCGCAGGTGTTGACCAATGAAAGTGATGAAAGTTCCTTATTTGTACGCAGCTTTGAGACCCTGCGTGATCTCGAGTATCACAGTTGGCAGGTGGTGGCTTACCGCCAGGGCCCGCCAGGTGAGCCAGTGGTGTTGAGGATTGTTGGTTATCCCGGCAAGGTTCGTCTCAATCATCCAACCGCACTGCTCGTGCATGCCGGTCGCCGCGACTGGGCCTTGGATGACATCACAATGGCCAGTCCGCAATTGGCGAAGGATGGCCGTGAAGCAGCAGCAGAATTCGATCTCAACCCTTTGCTGGATGATTTAACCAACAATCGCCCGCTGCGCTTGCAGCTCGCCGGTGTGTTTACTGAACTGCCTGTGCCTCCTTATGTCGTCGGCGAGTGGCGTTCATTGCCGCAGGCTTCTCAATAGTTGATGAACGTCAACCCCTCTGCAAGTGATGTTTGGCTGCCATGGATGCGGCGGGCGTTGCAGTTGGCTGCGCTCGCAGATGGTTGCACCAGTCCCAACCCTCTTGTTGGGGCTGTTGTTCTAGATAAGGCTGGAAAGCTTGTCGGAGAGGGTTTTCATGCCTGCGCTGGGCAACCTCATGCTGAGGTAGGCGCTCTCGCACAAGCTGGTGAACAGGCCAGCGGTGGAACCCTGGTGGTCACTTTGGAACCCTGTTGCCATCAAGGCCGCACGCCTCCCTGCACGCAGGCCGTCATCGCTGCCGGACTTCGCCGAGTTGTGGTGGCAATGCAGGACCCAGACCCACGCGTTGCAGGGGCCGGCATCACTCGTTTGCGTGATGCCGGCCTCGAGGTGATCACTGCTGTGTTGGAGCCGGAAGCAGCACATCAGAACCGGGCTTTTGTGCATCGGGTTAGTACTGGGCGCCCCTGGGGGATTCTCAAATGGGCGATGAGCCTCGATGGACGCACGGCTCTGCCCAATGGCGCCAGTCAGTGGATCAGTGGTGGTGAAGCGCGTCGCTGGGTGCATCGCTTACGTGGCCAATGTGATGCTGTGATCGTTGGCGGCGGCACTGTGCGTGCGGACGATCCGTTGTTGACCAGTCGTGGGCACTCTGACCCCGAACCAAAGCGGGTGGTGCTGAGTCGCAGTCTTGATTTGCCTCAACAAGCTCAGCTTTGGAACACTGCAGTGGCTCAGACCCTGGTTGCACATGGCCTAGAGCCTGGCCATGAACAGTTGGCTCATTTGCCTGAGGGGCCTGAGCTACTTGCTTTATCTGCTTCTGAACCGCTTGAGTTGCTGCAGGCCTTAGCTCAACAAGACTGCAACCGTGTGCTGTGGGAATGCGGGCCAGGTTTAGCAGCCGCAGCATTGCAGCAAGGCTGTGTGCAGGAGTTGGCGGTGGTGGTAGCTCCCAAGCTGTTGGGTGGCTTGCCGGCCAGAACACCACTTGATGATCTTGGCTTCACAAGCATGAAAGAGGTTGTTGGGCTCGCGTCTGGCTCATTGCAGTCGTTGGGGGCTGACTGGCTCTTGCAATATGAGCTTTCTAAGCATTGTTGAGATATAAGCAACATCTATCGTTTGAATATTGTTGGAGTAAGTTATATATATGCATTGGATTGATAAATAGCTTTAGAGGTTGACTACAGAAAGTCATCACAACAATGTTGGAAGCATCAATCGATGATTGTTGTGGTGCATGGAGTAATTGACAAGACTGCGAAGACCTTGTAGCTCGTGTTGATTCTAATTGCAATGTTTGTTAAGCCATCTGTCAATCGAGCTGAGATCACCACAAGGGTGATGAACAGGAGAGTGGGATGAGATTTATGCTTATGAAAGCTATTTGATGATTGATTTGCTGCAAGATAAATTCCATCAATAATCTAAGACCTTTTAGACCCTCAAAAAAACTTGGTTGGTCTAGGGCATTCTCTAAACCTTAAAACTTAAAGGAGAGACGCCAATAAATTAAGGTAATTTGTAGCATAGAGCGATGAGCATTAGCGCGATCCAGAGTGCGGATGATCAGAAAGATGGTTTCAATTGTTCATGCGATTCCAATCGTTTTTCTCAATCAATAGCGCTTGCTTCGATAAGCTGGCGCTGAATCTAGCAATGTTTACCTTTAACTAGACATCAAGATCAAGCATGGCAGGCAATGAGTGTAACGACTAAATCATTAACCTATTGCGATAGACCGCCTGTTTAAAAGTCTATACCTGTTTAAATAATACTTGATCACAGTTTTGGTCGTTTAGTTTTGCCGGACTAGCCTGCCTTGTTTTTCTAGCAGCTTAGGTTTTTAAATAGATTTTATCTTGCTCTATGCTTGCCCATGGGATTGAGAAGGCTTGGGATGAATACGCTGATTCATTGATCTCGTTCGTCTTAGGTAATCCATGCTCGCCTCTATACCATAGAGTTTATTCTTTGACCTTGATGTTATTAAGTTAGAGGCAAGATTCATCCATCTTTATGATCAGTAGTGACCTCCTGCTGTGAAGGCTGAGTGTGTTTTGGAGTCGATTCTTTGTGAAGCCGCCTGCTGTTGGGATTTCCGGAGAATCTGCTGATCAGAGTGCCCATCATTAATGTTAGATAAAGAGGGCCAGCAATGCTGGTGGTAACGCTCACCATCCTTGCTGCGGGCAGGATTGGCTTGATCCCCCCGAAGCCTACGGTGGTTAGGCACACGAAGGCGAAGTAGTTGAGCTCGGCAAATCGATGAGGCGTATTCAGCACGCTGTGATTGGTGCTGGTGATGGCCTGGTTGGCTAAATCCAGGAGCGCAAAGCTGTTGGGCTCAACCGTATACAACGCATTCATCACCAGGCCGGCGCTGATTCCTAAGAGCAAGTATCCAGCGGCTGCTCCCATCAAAACCCTTTCGCTGACTTGGCGCTCACGACTCAATTGTTTGACTAGTCGAATTAAGCTCCAGCCCACGAACAAAATCCAGCTCCATATCAGGGGAATCCCGCTGTAGGTCCAGCGACTTGGCGTGAGCAGCCAGAACCATAGGCTCAGCAATGCTGCCCATCCCAGCCATTGATAGAGCCGTTCTCTCCAGGCATGGTGTTTGACTTTTTTCGCCAGCAACCTCGTGATCAGAATTGCGATTACTGAATAGCAAATTGGAGCAGGCCAAAAAACTTGCGGTATTGCAAAGCTGGCCAATAGCAACAGGGTAAAAGCGAGCAAGAGGCGATAAAGCCTGTCTCGATATTGATGTTTTCGTTGCCGTGATGTAGTAGTCAACCGAAACAATCAGCGGATAAAATGCTTAGTGTAGCGATGCGTTTGTCAAGCACCTGCTTTGTGAGTTTGCGTTGATCGATGGTCGAGATATGGAATTTGCTTACTCGTCAGCCTCTCTTAACTGCTCAACACAGCTGGTGAGACATTCTCCGTCATCAAGTGAGCAGGTTGAAATGCATTCAAAGTAAGTCTCAACAGCATCCCAAGTCTGCTCTGATTCTAACGAAAACTCATGATTTGACTTCGTGTTTTCAGTGATACTTGAAGGACTGGCAGAGTCGTTCTCCATGAAGACGTTTGTTGCCGTATCCATCAGCAGAGCAAGTGGTGGATATGGCCATAGCTCATCTGGCTGAAGAGGAGAACATGGAGGCAGCAACATTGCAGGAAGACCTTTAGACCTCTCTAAATAGTCAAGATGTGATTTGGCTGAGTGCAGTCCTTCGCAATAAAGGCATTGAGATCTTGAGCAAACTCGAAAGAGGCGACCTCTATCGCCCTCGAAACACTGAATTGTCCCGCCTTTTGCGCTTACGTAGAATGGATGGTACTTCATGGCGGTGAGTTTTTTCGTTGCTTAGATCAATAGACTTCAGGGTCGCCCTGTTGATGCTTCAACGCATAAAGTTTGTATCGGTACCAGCCTTTTTGAGGAGTTAAGATGACTTGTGTTTTAGATATTTTTTGCATAGAGACATTAGCGTTGAGTCTCCATTGGCACGCCTCTCAGAAATTGCTTTATTGGGGGTGCCTTGCTACTGCAGGGCATGGATTTGTGAATGCCTGCAGGAGAAAGCAGTAGATTGGCTGCGGTAACAGCCAGGCGCGGTTTAGATTTTCAATGTGAAGCAAATGCCTCCCTTTTGTTTAATACAAGCTAGTCCACTTTCTCAGAGGTTGAATGTTTGATTAATAATAATAAAGCACCTAAGTTGCATCGCTTAGGCGCAATTGCCTGAGAGTAAATACCTTCATGTCATTGGTTCGCTCTCATGTCTAAGGAAAAATTGTCATGCTTCTACAGAAATCAAATTGATTGTTCAGGCAGAGCTTTTCAGAAGAGGGCTGACATCAAGACTTGTGATGCTCATTCCCCGCAATATTCTCTTTTTGGCCTAGGGGTATTTTTGGTTGCCTTGAAACTGCCTTTGCTGCATCGGTTTCACTAGTATTTAGATGGCAGTTAATGGCTTGGTTTGGGGAAAATTAGTGCCTTTGATTGGCAGTGAACTCCTTAAAAACCATTAATGAAAAGGCTTTGTCTTAGCGGCCAATGACAACGTTGCATTGACGTCTCCAAGGCAGCAAGCAGCGCTTTGTTTGTGGTGACGTTCGGTTCTCACACCAGTAAAGGCAGGCGCTTACGGATTGTTCGTCTTAGCGTGACAGCCCGCAAATCAATTTTTTTCGATGGCGATCCGTGAGGATGACAACAAACCGAATCGACGCTTTGGCATCGTCAATTTGGTGTTGATCGGTTTCGGTGTTTTGTTGCTTTTCAGCAGCTTCTTACCCAATCCTGCGGCACAGGTGCCGAGGGTTCCCTACTCACTATTTATAGATCAAGTTGATGATGGCGCCGTGAAGCGGGCCTTCATCACTCAGGATCAGATCCGTTACGAACTGGCCAATCCTCAGGAGGGAGCACCGTCGTTGCTGGCCACGACGCCGATCTTCGATATGGATCTGCCTCAACGCTTGGAAAGCAAAGGAGTTGAATTTGCAGCAGCGCCGCCTAAGAAGCCCAATGTTTTCTCCACCATCCTCAGCTGGGTTGTGCCTCCGCTGATCTTCATCCTTGTACTGCAGTTTTTTGCCAGGCGTTCAATGGGTGGTGGTGGGGCCCAGGGTGCGCTGAGTTTCACCAAGAGCAAGGCGAAGGTTTATGTCCCTGATGAAGAGTCCCGAGTCACCTTTGCCGATGTGGCAGGGGTGGATGAGGCCAAGGATGAGCTCACTGAGATCGTTGATTTTCTCAAAACACCTGAGCGATATACAGAAATAGGTGCGCGCATTCCTAAGGGTGTTCTGCTTGTGGGCCCACCTGGTACAGGTAAGACCTTGCTCTCCAAGGCCGTTGCTGGTGAGGCAGAGGTTCCCTTTTTCATTATTTCTGGTTCGGAGTTTGTCGAGCTGTTTGTCGGCGCTGGTGCGGCCCGCGTGAGGGACCTGTTTGAGCAGGCCAAGAAGAAGGCTCCTTGCATCATCTTCATCGATGAACTCGATGCCATTGGTAAGAGCCGTTCTGGCTCCATGGGTGTCGTGGGAGGCAATGATGAGCGGGAGCAGACCCTGAACCAGCTGCTCACGGAAATGGATGGCTTCTCGTCCACCGATAAGCCCGTCATCGTGTTGGCCGCGACCAACCAGCCCGAGGTCCTTGATGCGGCCCTGCTACGGCCAGGTCGTTTTGACCGACAGGTCCTTGTGGATCGCCCAGACCTCTCTGGCCGCAAGACGATTCTCGAGATCTATGTCAAGAAAGTGAAATTGGCCGAAGGGGTTGATTTAGACCGCATCGCTCAGGCGACTAGTGGTTTTGCTGGCGCTGATCTGGCAAATATGGTTAATGAAGCGGCCTTGTTGGCAGCTCGTGGTAAGCGAAAAGAGGTTGAACAGCAAGATCTCAACGAGGCCATTGAACGTGTTGTGGCTGGCCTGGAGAAGAAGAGCCGAGTGCTCCAGGATGACGAGAAGAAGGTTGTGGCCTATCACGAGGTGGGGCATGCCATCGTGGGACACCTGATGCCTGGAGGCAGCAAGGTCGCCAAGATTTCAATTGTGCCAAGGGGGATGAGTGCTCTTGGTTACACCTTGCAATTGCCAACGGAGGAGAGATTCCTTAATTCCAAGCAAGACCTTGAAGGTCAGATCTCCACCTTGTTAGGAGGGCGTTCAGCAGAAGAAATTGTCTTTGGCAAGATCACCACTGGTGCTGCCAATGATCTACAGCGTGCGACTGATCTGGCAGAACAGATGGTGGGGACTTATGGGATGAGCGAGATTTTGGGCCCTTTGGCCTATGACAAGCAAGGTGGGGGACGTTTCCTTGGTGGTAACAACAATCCACGCCGAGTTGTGAGTGATGCCACTGCTCAGGCCATCGATAAGGAGGTGAGGAGTTTGGTGGATCAAGGTCATGAGAGTGCCCTTGCGATTCTTCGGCATAACCGCGCTTTGCTGGAGACTATCGCCCAGAAGATCCTCGAAAAGGAAGTGATCGAAGGCGATGAGCTGATAGAGATGCTCAATTCCAGCGCTCTCCCTAGAGGTGTTGTTATTGCCTGAAGGCTTGACGTCAGGGGGGCTGGTCTTAGATAAAGACTCTTTGAAGCTTCCCTAATGGCTGTCAATCCCCAAGGTGTTGCAGCCGTCCTTGCTGACCTCAAGGGTCGAGACTTTCTTTCCTGCGCTGATTTCACTGCGGAGCAGACGGTTGCCTTGCTTGAGCTTTCCCGTCAGCTGAAGAGCGGGGATCGTCGCATTGATTTGGGGAACCGTGTTCTCGGATTGATTTTTAGCAAGGCATCGACGCGCACACGCGTGAGCTTTCAGGTTGCGATGGCACGCCTTGGCGGGCAAACGGTTGATCTCAATCCTCAGGTCACCCAGTTAGGCCGCGGCGAACCACTTCAAGATACGGCGAGAGTGTTGAGTCGTTTCTGTGATGTGATCGCGGTGCGGACCTTTGCTCAGCAGGAACTGCTGGATTACGCCCATTGGGCTTCGATTCCGGTGCTCAATGCCTTGACTGATTTGGAGCATCCCTGTCAGGCAATGGCTGATTTCCTAACGATGCAAGAGGATCTCGGGTCATTAACCGGCCAGACCTTGGCCTATGTGGGCGATGGTAATAATGTCTCCCATTCTTTGATGCTCTGCGGCGCTCTCTTGGGGGTCAACGTTCGGATTGGCTGCCCGCAGGGATTTGAACCTCTGCCTGAGGTGATTGATCAGGCCCGCAATTTGGCAGTGGCTGATGCTCGTATTGAAGTGATGACAGATCCAGTTGATGCAGTGCGAGGTGCGCAGGCTTTGTACACCGATGTTTGGGCCTCGATGGGACAAGAAAAGGAACAGTCGCAGCGGGAAGCGGCGTTTCGTGGTTTCTGTCTCAATGAGGATTTGCTTGCCCAGGCAGATCCCAACGCGATCGTGTTGCACTGCCTACCGGCTCATCGAGGGGAGGAGATCAGTTCAGGCGTGATGGAAGGTGCGGCCAGTCGAATCTTCGATCAAGCTGAAAATCGTTTGCATGTTCAACAAGCTTTGCTTGCGGCCGTGCTTGGTGGTCTCTAGTTCCAGGCTGGATTGCTGCTTTCGGTTTTGAGCATTCTGGTCAACTCGGAATCGTCTTGCGGTTGCACTGTTTGGTGTTTAAACCCTTGCCAGATTCAGCGCCTATAGGTACACATGTATTGAAGAATCAATGCATTGCCCTTGGCTGCCACCTCTCCAGAGTTGCTTACTTCTGCCCAGCAGGAGCTTTATGACTGGTTGGCCGATTACATCGGCAGCCATCACCACAGCCCTTCGATTCGACAGATGATGCAGGCCATGGGTCTGCGCTCACCAGCGCCGGTGCAGAGCCGGCTCCGGCATTTGCAGCAGAAGGGATGGATCACTTGGCAGGAAGGGCAGGCGCGTACCTTGCAGTTGCTTGGTGGATTGGTGTCAGGGATTCCCGTGTTGGGGGCCGTGGCTGCTGGTGGTTTGGTGGAGACGTTTGATGATGTTCAGGAGCGGTTAGATCTTGCACCAGTTTTGGAGACCCGTGGCCTGTTTGCGCTCACCGTGAATGGTGATTCGATGGTGGATGCCTACATTGCAGATGGCGATGTGGTTCTGATGGAGCCAGTGCCTGAGCCTTCGCGGCTGCGAGATGGAACTGTGGTGAGTGCACTTGTGCCCGGAAGTGGCACCACACTGAAGCACTTTCACCGCAATGGCGCCTCGGTGCGACTTGAGGCCGCCAACACCGCCTATGAGCCGATTGAGCTACCAGCCGATCAGGTGCAGGTGCAGGGCAAGCTCGTGGCTGTTTGGCGTCAGGTTTGAGGCCTTGCCGTTGTAAGCTCCTTTTACGGCGGTACGAGCTCAGTGTTACCGACGTTTATGGGGCCATAGCTCAGCTGGTAGAGCACCTGCATGGCATGCAGGGGGTCAGGAGTTCGAGTCTCCTTGGCTCCATTGAATAAACCCTTGTTCAGCCTGGGTTTTCGAGTATCTGAGAGGCAACAGTCTGCGCATGTTGTCCTACCTGGGTAGTCCCATGTATGCCCATTTCTGCGCATGATTCTGCGCATAGGAAATGTTCTGCGCACGATGTCGAAAACCCAGTGGTACGACCGGTTGCGCGGGCAGATCAAAGACCGTTGTGGCTCAGGCTGGGGCATTGCTGAGCGCAACGGTGAAGCCCAGCTCACTCGCCGGATTAATAACGGCCTGCAGCACAAGAACCCCCGGCAGTCAGTTCAGCTGGGTGTGAAGTGGAACCCGGCTTACAGCGGCGACATCTTCCTGATGGTCTGCCAGATCAAGGCGTATGTGGACGACCGCCACTGCTCGTTAGCCGAGGCCAAGGAGCTGCAGGAGGCGAAGGATGGTGCAACACCCACCATCACCCGGTCCGTGGATGACGAGGACAGCGGCTGGCAGACGGTGATCGCTGACTTCATCGACAAACGGGCCCAGGAGAACCGTGGCACCACGATGAAAGAGTTGACCCGCCACATGGATCGTACGCTCACGACCCTGCAGAAAAAGCCCCGCCCGCAGAGCGGTGCTGACCTGATGAAGGCGTTTGCTAGGCAGCATTTCAAGAACTGCGCTCCAGGTGGATCAGGGCGGATCGTGCAATTAAATAATTTGCGCGGCCTGCTTCGCTACGCCATTAAAGAGTTCGGCTACGACCAGCGTTGGAAGCCACTGAAGGGCGTGGCATCTACGCGGTGCCTAACAACGGTGGCGACACCGCCGACAGCATCACCGACTGCGGTTCTGTGTTCGCTGAATGGGACGACCGCACACTTGCGGAGCAGTACAACCTGCCATCCCAGGTGGGTCTACCTGACCCAACATTCAGCGTCTACACAGGTGGCAAGTCTCTTCATTCCTACTGGGTTCTGGAGGAGCCAATTTGCGTAGATCGTTGGAGGGTGTTGATGAAGCGCTTGATCCATCACTGCGGTAGCGACGTCTCGGTGAAAGACCCATCGCGGTGCATGCGTCTGCCCGGTGCCTGGCACATCGGCAAAGACGACCAGGTGGGTTTCTGGTCACAGCTCAGCAACATCACCGATCAGAGGTTCACTCCGGATCAGCTGGAAGAGTTGCTTCCGGAGTTTCCGAAACCACAGCGCCACATTCCCAAGGTGATCCGACCATCTGGCCGGATTCGCTCACTCCAAGAGATAGGCGATGCACTGTCGGTCATTCCTCCTCGGGTGCCGGGGCATAGCACCTATGAGAACTGGCGCAACATTGCCTGGGGGCTGAAGGCTGCCTGCTCTGATGCTGGTTACAGCGATGAGGTTGCGGTTGATCTTTTAGAAGCTCACTGCCCCAGCAAGATCTCCGGCTGGGATGTGGCCCAGGTCGTTAGGTCTGGTGGAGATGAGATCACTGCCGGGACGTTCTGGTGGAATGCCCAGCAACACGGTTACCGGAGGGAGTCCAATGGATGATCTCCAGTCTGTTGTGGAGCAGCACTCCACCATCCCCGATCAGGCGATTGAGCAGGCCGCTAGCAGCATCAAGCTCGCCCAGGGCCGAGATCAGTTCAGCTTCCACAATCTGCTGCCGTCTGGTTTGGCCGCTGCCGTGGAGCTGGTCACAGAGGTGTTGCCTGCTGATCCGCTGACTAGTGTGCTGACCCTTCTCTGCGGGTACAGCGGCTTATTGAAACTCGGCACCAAGATCACGTCTGATGGTCGCTACAAGGTGCCCTGCAATCTGTATGTCGGTTTGGTTGGACCCAGTGGCTTGACCAAGAGCCCGCTGCAGAAAGTGCTCATTAGTGAGCCCTCCCTAGAACTGCAGCAGGAGGAGAAGGCTTGCCATGAGAAGCGAATGGCTGAGTGGGAGGAAGCCGACCCAAAGGACAGGGATAAAAACCGTCCCCGCCGGTGTCCGCTGCATCTGAACGAGTTCTCCCCAGAGGCGCTTGGGATGTGGCTGGAGTTCTACGAGAAGTCTGGCCTTGGTGTCCTCCTAACACGCTCTGAACTCAGCGGGATACTGCGTGGGATTGATGCTGACACTAAGCATGGTCGTGGCACTGCAGAGGCTCAATTTCTGGAGAGCTACGACGGTGATGGCTGCACCTCTACTCGGGTCGGTAAGCAGGGGGTTGGCGAGGTGCGGAGCTATTCCAGCTGCCACGTCTCACTGTTTGGTGGTGTTCAGGATGAGGTCCTCAAGGAGTTGATCAACGGCAAGGACGCCAGCGGAAAATTTGCCAGGATTCTCATGGTGAAGTGCCCGCTTAAACCACTGGCATTGAAGGACGATCCAGACACGCCTCAGGAGGAGGAGGCTTATACAAAGGCTCAGAAAGCGCTGGCTCTTTGGGCTCGTCAGCTCTACACCCTGCCCCCCAGGACCTATAGGCTCAGCATTGAGGCTCGTAGGCATCTCAAACCCTGGTTTCATGCCCATCAGGTTGAGGCTCTTAAGCCATCAACGCCGTCGGTCATCCAAGCAATGCTGAATAAGACCAGCGCTAATGCTTTGCGCGTGGCGGGGATGCTGCACTTGGTTTGGACCAAGGGCGAAGCCCCTGACGCTGAAATCTCTCTGGATCACTTGCGGTTGGCGACCGCGATGGTTGACCAGTGTGTCGCTGAGACACGGGAATTCCACCAACCTCCCGAGAGCATCGGCACAGAGCTGATGCGTCACGTTCACTCCCTTAGCTGGGATAACGACGTGCTGAAGCATGACCTGATTACCTGGCAGGACGCTAAGGACAAGGGCATCAAGCGCATCCGTAATTGTGGTGCGAAGGGGTTCAAAAAAGCCATCACCAAGCTGAAGGAGATGGGCCTAGGTGAATGTCTCCAGGCTGGAACCGTGCCTGCTTTCAGGGCGGGCAAACCATGGCCGTAGACATGATGAACAGCTGCTGACACGGCTGGTGTCTGCTGCCATCGCTGTCATGGTCTGGGCTTTGGGTCGATTCAGGCAGATGGACACGGTTTCCAGAGCAATGGCCGGGGCCCCGGCTAAGTAAATGTGAGTTGTGTCTGTCTGTCCGAACTGGGTAAGACCCACTGCACTGCAAAACATTTCAGTAGACAAAACAGGTGTCCAAGCATGTCCATCGTGTCTGACTCCCCGCTAAGTGCGAGGTTTTTTATTGCCCTGGAGCTCTGGTGTCACTGGCTTCAGGGTGAGCTGACCCTGCTTCAGAAGTTGTATGCCCCTGGTGCGCTGCTGAGTTCGATTCCAGTCGACTGCTCTCTGTAAGCCTCCATTTGACCGCACCAGGGCTCAAGTCTTCCCATATATCCTTCGTCTCGTCTTGCCATATTTTCCTCGCACTTAATGGCTAATTCGGTCCATCGTTTGCACCTAACACTGTCAGAGTTGCACTTTTCATTGGTAGGTCTATTGAGTGTTTTTGTCTCCATAGACGAATTATCCAGCGTTTTTGTTTGATCAGCGGAGCATCCAATGAGCGCCGCACCCACAACAACAGCGGCAGCGCCAGAAAGAGCAGCATTGAATTTCATCTCTGGTGGAACGATCAGTTTCAACACCATCCACGATCGCTACCATTTCCAAAACACAACATCCCCCGATCGGGGGATGTTGTGTTTTGGAAATGGTCAGAATGGGGTAACGACATTCGCGCCCATGGCCAACGCCACCCCTAAGTACACCGAAATCAAAACCGTCCGGCAGCCTTACGACTCCATCCCAAGGCCAGAACCCCGGATCATCGATCCCTGCACTCGATCCACCGATCTTGTGATTCCCGGCATGAACAAGCGCATCGAAGATTCCAACGCTTGATCAGCAGCCCCGCCAAGCGCGGGGCTTTTTGAGGATTAGTCCGCTGTCTTGAAGATGAAGTAGTGGGCCATCACAGAAGTTCCCTTCTGATCGGTGGTGTGGCTGATTAGCTCGATGTTCTTTTTGGCGTATCCGTCCAGAACCTCGTGCATGTAGGTGAAACCCGTTTTCTTCTCACCATTGATGAAAAGATCGGCGATTTCGCTGGTTTTGCCTTCCCCTCTGAAGGTGACGTAGCAGAAGCGATGAGTTGTCATTTGATCAGCAGCTCTTCCAGGCCATGTATCCCTGGTAGCCCTTCATTACTTTCGGGTAAGAGGTGACGTTGGTGAGCTTGCTTGCTGGGACTCCCATGTTGTTCAGGTAGGAGACCGCAGAAGACATTTCTTTCTCGCCGCACTGAACTTGAGCCAGGGTTCTGCCTACTGTGTGGTCGTCGATGATTTGTTGTGCGAGAGCTGGCGACGAAGTGACAGCAAGGCCAGCAGCAGCGAGGGCAGTAAGAGCATTCCGCATTGTTTGAAGGTGAATGACGGATCAAATATCCCCCTCGCATAGGGCTCGCCACATCCCCCGCTTGGGGGATTTCGACTAAACAAACGGCGTCGATGATCAGGGCATGGCTAAAAACATTTTCTTCTTTCTGACTGTGGCTTGCGTCGTGGTGATGTTTTCCACTGGAGCCAAAAATCCACGTCTTGCTCTCCAGTTCTCCCTGCTAGCGATCCCTTCTTAATCGGTTGGTTATCTTGCTTGATCAAATCAGGAGACCGACGCTTCCCAGACCTGAACTCGCTAAGTTTTACTGCGGCATTTTGCAATCCTTGTATTGCGTTTGTCGGCCATCACGAGATTTTCTGTCTACATAAAAATCACGAACATCCTTAAATTGCTTGCATGTAGTGCATTGCTTGATGTCCGACTTCTTGATAGTTGGCATCTCGCATGCCGTAGGAAGCGCATGTCAAGTCCTGGCCTATCCGGCGACGCTAAGTCTGCCACCGTTTTTGAAGTGGGTTCAATAGGGAATTGCTTCCCCATTGGGGCAGCCGCATGCTTAAACGATTGGTGAGCAATGCAAGAACTAGAAGCAAGAAAAAGAGGGTTTCACCAGGCCAACAACTACTACCCTTTGCGTTTGATATTCGCCTCAATCAAATCCCTGAGGATTGGCATCAGGTTGCGTTGAGATTTAGAAAAACAAATGGAATCCGTGATAGCGATCAAACTCTCAGGCTCTGGTGATTAGTTGGCAATATAAGTAGTTTTAGGGCAAAAGGATTTAAAGGTAAATTTGTGATGAATACGAAAAACTATTGCTGATTGGTACCTGCTGAATAAGACATCAAGGCAACTTTCTGCAAGTCAATAGTGCCAGGTATCGGATGCCGATTTAGGGTAATACGGGAGCGATTAAAGAAATAAAAAGCCCCTGCTAATGCAAGGGCTTTGAGTGTGTAGGCTGTTCTCCTTTTCCCACCATTTGCCTCTTACTCCTCGTCAGGACGCCACCCATAATTGCGCAATAACGCGCAAACCGTTACTCGACCCTCAGTTCCATACGTTGAGCGGCAGACGCCACCAGCAACGCCTTCCAGCTCTTCATCATTCAGTTCTCTATCATCATCATAAGCCTTGACCTCGGCCTCTGTAATTGCGAACCCAGCAGCTTTGGCAATAGCAACAACATCAGCGCCTTATGCTTTGAGCTGTTCCTGCAATGAGGTATCGGCTTGAACCTTGGCGATGAATGCCTTCAGTTGTTCTTCTGACATCAGATGTAGATAGTTGTCTATGCTTTATGTATAACCCAGCCTAAGGCTGATGAGTTCAAGCATTGATTGAACTGACTGAAACGCCCACAATAGATTTAGGGCAGACGGCATCACTGAATTGAGCCCAGCCTCAGCCTGTTTAAAGCTCTCGGCCTCTCTAGATGGATGCTCCAAGTGCTATGCGTTTCTGCTATCTCCATCGCCCCCAGATCTGCTGCACTGCCATTCGCTTAAGCAGCGACTGGTTGGATGGGAGAACTCGCTAAGGCAAGAGCCGCAGCACCAGTGAGCGATAGAGGAAGGTGCAGGGAGCGCAGCACTTGGATTGAACGCTTAAAAGGTCACTCATTATCTGGCATGTTTTTGTTGCTGGTATCAGGCCAGATCAACTGCAGTAAAAGGAGACTGAGGAATCTTGAGGACTAACCATCAAAAAGCCCCGCCATGGTGCGGGGCTTTTA
>QCLC01000031.1 GCA_003214855.1 Prochlorococcus sp. AG-412-I05
AGCCGACACTTCACTGCAGGAACAGCTCAAAGCAGAAGGTGCTGATGTTGTTGCTATTGCAAAGGCTGCTGGGTTCACGATTACCACAGAAGATCTAAACTCTCATCGCCAAAATCTGTCTGATGATGAGCTGGAAGATGTGGCTGGTGGCTGGGGTGGTGGGCCTTGTGTGTGGGTGTGGTACGCACCAAGAACAACTGGATGACCACGGGGGTAAAGGTTTGGCCAAAGCAAACTAAACCTACACACTGAAAGCCCCTTTTCTTGCAGGGTCTTTTTATTTCATCAACCACTTCCATATTTGCTTAAAACTGCATCCGATATCTGACCCGATCTAAAATTATTTTTTCTGGAAATTTCTTCCAAGGAGCGCTAATATTGATAGGACTAGAGAGTCTACATGAAATCAAAAACAATGCTGATGGGTTTAGCTATTCTAGCTAGCTCTACTATTGTTATTAATCCTGTTGAAGCTCAATCAAGGAATGGCTGGGACAAAACGTTTTGCATTCAAGGAGAATGCCATTATGTCAAGAAGATAGGTGGTAGTTGGCCATTTATTGAATACAAAAGTGAGAGTCCTTCCGGAGTGACTACGCAAGAAGCTGATTGTGAGGAACGGAGATTTAGATTCCTGGATGACCTCTGGCCAAATGGCAAAAGTCCATGGATAAGAATAATACCAGGTTCAAATAGTGAAACTGAAATTGAAGTTATATGCCACTAACCGATCCTCACATTATTCAGCCTGTCCAGTATTTCCTGCTTTTGATTTTCAAGTTCTTCTGCTATCGCAGGTGAATCTTTTTAAAAGAAGGTAATTAACTAAAAAAATATCAGATCATGTGAAGTTGACATTGGGACAGTATACTTAGATTTTACTGTTGATATCTATGGACGAACAACAAGAAAGAGACTTCTATGAGCAGCAAAAGAACATGCCAAGGTATAATCCTAATCTTGTCTATAGAAAATATCTTGGCTTAGGCTGCTTATCTACTTCGCCAAGCAGAACCAGGAAGTGGTTTGCCAGGGTAAGTCTGTTAATGGTATTTGCAGTATTGATAGGTGGAATTCTGATGAGCACATGGGATTTATTTAACGTGCAATCAATTGAAGAAAAGGAATATTCATCCGTTAAATAATTATTTAGTCTAAAGAGGAAGGATGAGAAAGACTAACTAGGATCCGGTAGATTCCTTTAATATTTTAGTTCTGGTAATTTCTTCGGAGGTTAGCTATATTAGCAGGACTAAAACCTGAAGAATGGCAACCATCCAACAGTTCAAACAAATCCGCCCCTCTGTATCACCGGAAGTGCAGTCTGAGTTGTACAAACTACTCATTCAAGATCTAGATGCAGCAGTTCAGAGGATGATTGAGATAGGCAATGAGAATGATGTCAGCTTTACTGTTGATGAAGTCAGGAGTTATCTACGGGAGATGGATGCAGAGGACGAGTTCGATGATATTGAGCTAGATGAAGCAACACTTGCGGCAGTATCCGGCGGAGGTCAGAGGGATGAGCAATGTTAACTAATATCCGGTAGATTCCTCCAGTACTCTAATGCTTCTTGCTTCATAGCTTCTAGCTTGTGTTGGTCACGAGGTAGCTCGATAGTTGTATCGCCGAAAGTTAGCGTTCTAGATACAGGTTTAGCAGTAGGTTTAACTGTAGGTTTAGTTGCAGTTTTAGCTGTAGGTTTCTTATAGGGAGCTTGTAAGTGATTAGTTCTTGAGGGAGCTTTAACAGCTTTCTTTATGTTCTGCCTTGGTACTTGCTTAAGTGGTTTGTTGATGCTTAGCTTCTGTGCCGCCTGAAGCTCCTGTTGTTGTAGTAGTAATGAGTCTTGAAGTGAAGGCTGTACTACCTTCAACTGCTGAGAAACGTTATGTCTAACTTGGTTACGTGCCATTGGTATGTATATTGTGGGTAATGAGCCGACGATGAATTGCACGTCATAAGTAGATCAGTCCACCCTTTCTGATGTACTTGTATCTATACCGGCTCCGTTAAGCTGAATACTCTCAGTATTAAACTTAAGAACTTGTTGACGTATTAATGAGGTTGTATGGCACCAAAGAAGGTGTTTGTTTAATACGTCTTTTCTGATTAGCTTTTAGTGTCGTCTATCAGGTTGGACTTCTATTGGTTCATATCTCCTATCGTTGCAAAGACTAATCATTGCGTATCCTGTGCTACTGCATTTATCAATTACAGCATCATGTATGAAAGAAGAAACACTAGAGTAACCATTTAACTCTGCACACCGAATCATGCTGTCGTAGAGAACAGCATCAAGACGTGTAGAAGTTACAATGTTATCTTTGTGTTCGTTACGCTGATAGGACTTAGTGATGGTATGCATAAAAGGAATATTAAAAGATAGATTAAAGCTGGGCTTACACAGGTTTACTGCCGCCAGTCAATGAATAAGATTGGTAATGTTGTGGCTTCTCTAACCCTTCCTGACACAACTGGATTAGATGTCGTAACTGTTTCTGCCGCTTCTCATCACATACTGATAACCTTGATACCTTCTCCATACAAGCAGCTAAAGCTGAATCAGTGGTTGCTGTAAGGAATGTATCAGCACTAGCTCTGTTATGGATATATTTATACGTTTCGTCTCCAATTAACTCATCACACTTCTCCTGTCTCTTTTGGAACTCTGTTTTAGTTTCTTCAGACGATGGAGTTGGTAGTTGTTTACCCGGGTAAACTTTTGATTGAGCCTCCCTCTTTGTAAAGTGTTCACCAGTTAAGAATTTAGTCCAGAGGTCTTCGTGCTGCATCTTGCACAAGTAATACCTAACACTTACTGGATGCTCTAAGACATAAGCTGGTATACCTGACTTATCATTACCTAAGTATGTGGCATTGAGAAACTTGTCTACTGTATTTAATTGGCTGAGGTAGGACTTACTTATACCTAAAGCATCATTAACATTCTCTAGGAGCTTCTTAGCGCCTTCTGTATAATGTTTTGAATGCTCTATCCAATACCTCGCCACTTCTTCTTTAGTTAGCTCACCACTTTTAATTGACTGATATCTTGGTCTAATGAATTCTTTATAGCTCTGAACTTGGCTAGCCGCTTCCTCAGACAGGTGGTGTGTATCAATATTAGCTAGAGCGTTATGATAGTTAATGGTCATGTTGTTTATAGTGGTTTTGTTGTTTACACCTACGAGGCTTCATTGCTAAATGAAGTCATAGGTAAAGGTCTACGGGGGAATTGAACCCCCTTTAGAATCACCAGATAAGACCATGTAGAGAAGGATGTATTTAGCACTACACCCTTCAATTGGTATAAACAACATTGAAATCCCTCAAGACGTCTCAGAAGGGATGATGGATTAAGTAGGAATTGAACCTACACCTAGCTACCTAGTAATCCCCTTTATACGTGTGTCATGTGTATTTATCGCTGTATAGGTCAGTGGTTACCCTTTCCCCTGTATACGTGCGTTACCGCTCTATTACCCTGTATAGGTCAGTGGTCTGTTATCCCTGTATAGGTGCGTTACCAAACTTCCCCTGTATACGTAACTGATGTGTCTTTCCCCACTATACGGTGGTGGTCGCTCTTTCTCCTTGTATACGGTGGTGGTGTTTCTCCATCTATAGGTGGGTTACCGGTCTATTCCCCTGTAAACATCAGTTATGTTGATTTATCCCCTTATATGTAAGTCATCTATGTTTCCCTTTTATAGGGTGTCATTGATTCCCCATCTATACATGTGTCATGTAACTTCCTCTGCATACATCAGTCATTGGTTCTCCTGTATATGTAAGTCATTGGTTCTACCTGTATACGTCAGTTACATAACTTCCCCTGTATACGTCAGTCATTGAACAGGCCATTCCAGAAGCCTCTCAGGCGATTGAAAGGATTTGCTAGGTGGTTTGCCTCATGGGCAATGGTTAAAACCCCTTCCAGGCGATTCTGGAGGCCTTAGGGAGCCAATAAGAGCATGACTTACATCTAGTGAACGCCTGCTCATTGATTGTTAGTTTGTTAATGCTCCAGTAAGTAGCAGAGTGATAAGACCTCCAAATATTGCTGCTGGTAGTAGTTCTTCCTTAGCGTGTTTGAGTTGATTCTGGGTAGCTTGATAGGCGTCCCAGATGTCATTCTTAAGGTCCTGCTTTGTGAGTGTGGAAGTTTGTGAATCAAGGTCTGCAAAAATAGCCGTGACATTAGGTAGTTCCATTAGTAATTGTGTTGTATTAATGTTCCCATTGCTTAATGAGGTTCGGTAAAGCTTGTAATATCTATAATCTAAATATCATTCACCATATATAACCTCATCAAGCAAGCGGTATAGCAGATTATCCAGTAATTGCAACCGATTAGGGCTGCTGTGTTGAAGAAAATACTGTGTTCCGCTAAGGGAACTGTCAGAGTATAGCATAGAAACTTCGTATATCTACAATAATACTAGTAAATGAACAAGCTGATTGAATGATTTTGGAAGGTTTACAACAGTTATCTGACTTTATTGGCTTACGATTAGTTGTTTATTAAGCTGAGGCTCCAGAAGTCATAGCTTGAACCTGAGAAACACTTAAATTAGTTCCAGAATAAACAGCTTCTAAGACTCCATCGGCATATATACCAATCCCACTTATAGTATTCCCTAAATTTAATATAGATACATGGGATACATTTCCAAATGAAAGTTGTGATGTATCAGCTCCTTGGATGAAGATTTTATCATAAGAATCTAGAGTTCCAATTATATCAGCCTTCTCACCATTAGGACTATTACCAGCTTTACCGTAAATATAGTTTGATGCAAGATGGTCACTCTTAAGGTAAAGGGAGTCAATATTGCCATCAGCTTCGCCAGTAAACGTATTTAAGCCAAAACCACCATAAAGAGTATCTCTATCCGATCCTCCTGTAAGAGTATCTCGTCCATTCCCAGCTCTTAATTCATCAGAACCAGCGCCTCCTAGAAGCTCGTCTGCCCCTCTATATCCATAAAGAGTATCATTACCAGCGCCTCCGCTCATATAATCATGTCCATAATCATTATCTCCTAAATAGCTAGACAGTGTATCATTAGAGGCTGTGCCTAAGTATTCATAACCTTTTACTATATCATAGTTTGTAGGTCCACCTACAGCAAATTGGTCATTGTAGTACGCATTATACTTATAATCATCCACTCTTGATGGGGTTAAACCTGCAAGAGAGAAGTCAAAATATCCAGAATCGTCCAATAGTTGCCAGCTTGTCCAACCAAGCAATCCAGACCCTCTATTAGCTCGCGCCTCAATTTCCGTACTTGAATATTCACCATCATTAAAGTAGTAATGATCCAAAACATTGGATGAGTTCTCTCTACCAAATGGGTCAATCAATAAAATTCTTGTATCGTGCTTAATATCAAAGCCTAGTATATGATTTGAATTAACCCAAGCAAAAACCACGTCTGAGATGTTTGTCTCAAGGTAAACCTTGTCATATCCACCGCCCACATCATATATTAGACCTTTATCTCCGTTGTTAATTATATATGTATCAGAACCTGCTCCACCTATATTGAAAGGGATTAAATAGCGTCCATTCAAATAAGTAGTAGGCGCAAAAGACAGAAAATCATTCCCCTCGCCCCCAAAAGAAGCTTGCATTCCAGACGTGATAAATCTATCGGTCTCAATCCCTCCACTTGATAGCAAATAATTTCCTATAGGCCTTGGTGGCCTGACGAATGCCATGCCTGCATTTCTTCAGTTTCAAACTTTAAGCCTTAACTTATACAGGCCTAATTATTTTGACTTTTGTTAACATTTAAGCTCTTCAAAGCAAATTCCTAATATTACGATTGACTGAATCTTCTGAGCATTTCAGCAAAGAGATATTGGCTCTTATTTTGCTGACGTTAATCCTCTAGGCTGGAGGGAGTGGATGTCGTGCCACTGGACTAACCAGTCCATTGCTACTCTGTGGCGCCTAGCTTGGTGAGAGCTGCAATTATTCTTTGCTGCTCTACAACTCTGCCATTAAGTAGAGCTATTTCATCACGCATCTGCTCGACTTCCTGATTGGCCGCTTTTCTGCCTTCGTTAACTAACTCCAGGTCGCCCTGCAGTTTTAGTATTTCACCAACTAGTTCTTTCTTTGACTTCGGTTTCTCTACTTGCTTCTTACCTTTATTTGCAACTTGCAGTGCATCCGCTTGGCTAACTCTTTCGCCTGCCTCAATCTTTCGTTGTAGCTTTTCTCTGTCTGCTCTGTTTTCGATACATGCAATAATTGCAAGCGTCCGTATTGAATGAGCTGCAATCTGTGCATCCGTAGCTGATGTTACTTTCAGCCAATCATTGCAAGCTACCAAGTCTCGTATAGTCCTGTCTGCAATACCAGTTTCATTCTCTCTGCAAAATGCCATCCAATTTCCGTCAGGGATCGTAGCTTTTATCTCGGTAAATGCGTCACTAGTTTGTCTCACCATCCCTACATAGGCATTCTTAATTGAAAGTAGAGCGCCTTTAACCTTCCCGACGGTGTCTTCATTTAGCTGCTCATCCCACTTGTTTATCTTCACAGGTTTGGCCTTTTTCGCTTTACCTTTATTCTCCATTGCTGTTGTTGTCTCCCAATCTGCTGTTGCTGCAGTCATCGCCTAATCAATTGTATTAGTAAAAGGATACTAGCAGCAACCATCCTCTGCAACTGATACAGTATTACTACCTAGGCTTCATGAGTGTGGCTATTTGCTTGGATGCCTATCGTAATTAAGGAGAGACTTCAAAGCTTGAATTTCCTTCAATGGGTATATCAGAACAGCTCGTTCGCCTTTGATTATACTTCTACATTTGCTGTTCTTCAGCAGTAACTTTTTTGCCTCTGTTAATGGTAGATCTATCTTTGCGTGAAGATCGTTTATATGAATTTGAATCATCTATTTTCCAGTGTTTAGGTAGTTTTATCTTTCTGATTGGATCATTGTTAAGGATTGGCGAATCTTTAGTTGTTACCTCTTCAATATCATCCTCAATGTAACTGCTAGTATCTGCTTTCCTTCTACCTTGAACCCCATATTGAAAGTCTGTGACTTGCTTAACCTTTGAACCCATATCAAGCTTGGCATAATATCTTTCACAAACGGATACTGTATGACCAGCTAACTTAGCAGTAGTGTAAATATCTTTACCATGAAGTATCAAATTACAAATGTAAGTGCTTCTGAGGCTATAGATTGTATATGGGCGATCACTGAAAACATAACCTTTTAATTTACCCTTCAGAATTTCCATCAATTTATACCAATATCTATTATAATTATTATAGCTAAATTGTTTCATACTATTACCTGGATTGCCGAAGATTAAAGTTTCATCTGTGATTTCAATTCCAGGATAATGTTTATCAATATGCTCTTTTTGTTCTTTTCTCCATTGAATTAGCTGACTATCAACACCATTAGTCGGGACAGTTCGTTGCTTACCTGTTTTTGTATTCTTAATATAAATAACAGCAACCCATTTATCCTTCATTACTTGATCAGTTTTAGACCATCTACCAACATTCTCACGTTTCACATCACACCATCTTAATTGATTTAATTCTCTATTAGGCCTCAATCCACTGTTCTTAGCAATCACACACCATCTATAAAACATCTTACTGAAATAATCAGTTCGAATGTTATATTTACTGTTATCTTTTAGTTGCTTTAGGCCACTCAATATATTATTCCAGTTCTCTCTTTCAATTAAGGGAGGATTAGCATCAAGTTCTGATTCATTTATTTTTATTAATGGTGTTATTGATTTCAAATCGACTCCACTAGCAATCAAGTTATTACGAGCACAGTAATTTACAATGAAATCCTTAATATGTATCAACTCTAATCTCCTAGTAGACTTTGCAGCAACTCTCCAAAATGGATAATCATTAAATGTGTTGTTATTTATCTGCACAGTTTTTGTTATCTTAATCGAATCTAGGTATGGCATCAATTGATTACGGAGTATCAAACGTTTATCGTTATAAGTCTTTTCAACTATGAGTCCTGAATCAACCTTCTTGCGAATCCCACTAAGATAATCATCTATGCAATTACTAATATCACGAGATTTCTGACGTTGTTTCTTTATATAGTTGTTCAATTTACTTATATCACTTTCATTATCCCTATCTTTAGTATTCTTTATAAATGATACTCCAGCTTCAATTGCTTTAATTTCTTCTCTTAGTTCTGTATAAGCATCTATGAAGTTTTCAACTGCTGATTCAATTGTATTTGCATTCTTGATTAATTTATATCTATAAGTATTAGTCCCTTTTACCATTTCACGGTAGTAAAACTTTTCAGTATCGGTAATGTATGAGAACACCACACCTTTCCCTCCTAATACCTTTTCTTTTACGTGAATCCTCGGCAAACCATCCCTCTGTGACTTGAAACAGTATAGACGATTATTGTATAGACATTGTGGATTATTTAGCTACAGAATGTAAATCCCTTGGTATCACACCCTATTCAAGGAAAGTCCATACTACTCCAGAAAGGTTTGAATCAAAATCAGCCAAGCGTTCTTCAACAGGCCCCTGCTTTGCAGGGGTTTTTTGTTGCTGTTGCCTACCCTGCTCAAAGCCCTCTCTAGATCTTGGCCCCAGCTCAAAGCGATCAACGGCAGGTTGCAGGGATCAGCACCCGTGCCATCCACCACGGCGAAAGCTTTGCGGCAGAGACCGGCGCCGTGATGCCACCGATCTTCACCAGTTCAACCTTTGCCCACGGCAATCCTCAGGGCTTCGACTACACCCGTTCAGGCAATCCCAATTTCCGCATCCTCGAATCAGTGTTGGCAGCCGTGGAAAGCTGTCAATTCGCCACTGTCTTTGCTTCAGGGGTGAGCGCCATCACTGCGATCGCCTCCACACTGCAAGCTGGTGATCTAGTGCTCTGTGAGGAAAATCTCTATGGCTGCACAGTGCGCTTATTCGAGCAGGTTTTTAGTCGTTTTGGTGTACAAACAGCCTGGCTTGATTTCACCAATCCATCAGCGCTTGATGCCATTGCAATTCAAAAACCCGCAATGGTCTGGCTGGAAAGTCCAACCAATCCCCTGCTCAAAGTGATCGATCTGGCGGCCGTCTGTGCTGCAGCTGCAGCAGAAAAAATCCCAGTCGTCGTCGACAACACGTTTGCCACAGCCCTGCTGCAACAACCACTGCAGCTGGGTGCCACCCTCTCACTCACCAGCACCACCAAATACATCAACGGCCATTCCGATGCCCTTGGCGGTGTGGTCTGCTGCGACGACCTGCAATGGCAGCAAAAGATGGTGTTTGCACAAAAGGCCTTGGGATTACAACCCTCCCCATTTGACGCCTGGTTGATTACTCGCGGTATCAAAACCCTGCCACTCAGGCTCGAACGCCAAATCGCTAATACTGCCGCCATCGCCGATCAACTGGCCAGCCATCCACGCATGCACTGGGTGCGCTATCCATTCCGTTCAGACCATCCCCAGCAGGCTGTAGCCCACAAGCAGATGAGCGCGGGTGGTGCCATTGTCACGGTCAGTCTCGACGCTGACCAAAGCCAGACTTACGCCTTCTGCAAGAGCCTGCGCTATTTCACGATGGCCGAAAGCCTGGGCGGTGTTGAAAGCCTCGTTTGTCATCCCGCCACCATGACCCATGCCTCAGTCGATCCAGAGGTCAAGCAAAAACTTGGCATCGATGATGGTCTGGTGCGCTTCTCCGTGGGCTGCGAAGACCTCGCTGATCTCAGCACAGATTTAGATCAAGCCCTCAAACAGCTGTAGTGAGCCCACGCGACCTACTGCAGGATCCCTGCTGGCACGCTGATGACCTCGGCAAAGCTCTACCAGAGAGTCCCCATGCCGTTTCGGTAGCCCTACCCCGCTGGCAAGACGTGGTCGCCTATGAGGAGAAAGACTCTGCTTGTCTAAAGGCCCTGCAGGCCATCTACCCCCGTTTCGGCTTCCATCCACTGGTGGCAGAGATCGCCCAAAAAGCACGAGAAGAGCATGGCTGTGCAGATGGCAGTGCCTGGCCCTATCCCACTACTGCTGCCGCTGAACGAGCCAGGGTTCATTGCCAGCGCAGTGAGCCGATGGCACAAACAAGCATCAAAACCGTACTGGGCCTGCCATGTTTGCTCACCGATGCAAAAGGCTGCAGCGCTGCCAAGGCCTTCTGGCAACACAGCGGCCTTGGTGCATCCTCACGTCAGGCTGCTAGCGCACTCGAGCGCGAACCAACTCCCTCACTGCAAGCCAGCGCGGCCGCCCAGACGTTGCTAAAACAACGACTCGCAGAGATCTATAACTGCGACCCAGAGTTCGTGCAGCTGCATCCCTCCGGGATGGCTGCTCTCACCAAAGCCCTGCAAGCGATCACGGCGTTACGCCCCGGCAAACCCTGCTTGCAACTTGGCTTCCCCTATGTGGATGTGCTCAAGCTGCCTGAGGTGGTGTTTGAAGGTTGCGACCTTCTGCTCACAACAGATCTGAACCGATTGGCCCTGGAGTTTGATCGCAGACAACCAGCGGCTGTGATCGTTGAGCTCCCTAGCAACCCCATGCTGCAGTGCGTCGATCTACCAGCGGTAGCCCGCCTGGCACAGGCTCGAGGTATCCCCGTGATCGCTGATGACACCATCGGCTCACCACTCAATCTTGATGCTCTGCCCCATGCAGATCTGGTGTTTAGCTCCCTCACCAAAAGCTTCGCCGGCCGTGGTGACATCCTGGCGGGTTCTCTCGTCGTCAGCCCTAGCTCCCGCTGGCGAGAGGAGCTCTCCAAAGAACTCTCGACTGCCCTTGCTCCCCTAGGGGATGCTGATGCGATCGCCTTAGAACAAGCCAGCCGAGATGTGGCCCAGCGGCTGCCGCAGCTCAACAACGCCTGCCAAAGATTGGCAGACAAACTGGCAAGCCATCCCGCCGTTGCTCGAGTACACCACCCAGGACAATGCACCAACTTCCAAGCCCTGATGCGCCCTGGCGCCGGTCACGGTTGCCTGCTCTCTTTTGAGCTATTGGGGGGGATAGAGCAAGCCAAGCGGGTGTATGACGCCCTGCAGGTCTGCAAAGGTCCAAGCCTCGGCACAAACTTCACGCTGGTGTGCCCCTATGTACTGCTCGCCCATTACAACGAACTGAGCTGGGCAGAATCCTGTGGAGTGCCGAGCCATCTGCTGCGCGTATCCGTAGGGCTTGAAGATCCCGATACCCTTTGGCAACGCTTTGAGATGGCCTTCAAGGCCTAACCGTAAGCAACCCATCACATGGTCGTCACAACAGATCATCCTCCTCACCAATCAAGCCAAATTCCAGCTAATGATGTGATCGATTCATAAGCACGCATGTCCCGCATTTACGAAGACAACAGCCAGGCAATCGGCAACACTCCACTGGTCAAACTGCACGCCGTCAGCAAAAACGCCAAGGCAACTGTTCTCGCAAAGATTGAAGGGCGCAATCCCGCCTACAGCGTGAAATGCCGCATTGGCGCCAACATGATCTGGGATGCCGAAAAGCGCGGCTTACTGAGCAAAGAGCGCACGATCATTGAGCCCACCTCTGGCAACACAGGCATCGCTCTGGCCTTCACAGCAGCAGCCCGGGGCTACAAACTGATCCTCACCATGCCCGAATCAATGTCGCTAGAACGGCGACGGGTCATGGCAGTGCTTGGTGCAGAACTCATCCTCACAGAAGCCGCCAAGGGAATGCCAGGCGCCATTGCCAAGGCAAAAGAGATCGCCGAAAGCGATCCCCAGAAATACTTCATGCCCGGTCAGTTTGAGAATCCGGCTAATCCCGACATCCACAGCAAAACAACCGGTCCAGAAATCTGGAACGACTGTGATGGCGCCATTGATGTGCTCGTGTCTGGCGTAGGCACCGGCGGCACGATTACCGGTGTCTCCCGCTACATCAAGCAGGAGAAAGGCAAAGCCATCGTTTCTGTAGCCGTCGAACCCACCCATAGCCCGGTCATCAGCCAAACCCTCAACGGGGAAGAGGTCAAACCTGGGCCTCACAAAATCCAGGGCATTGGAGCCGGCTTCATTCCCAAAAACCTCGATCTTTCTTTAGTGGATCGTGTTGAGCAGGTCAGCAATGATGAATCCATCGCCATGGCCCTGCGCTTAGCAAATGAAGAAGGTCTACTGGTGGGCATCTCCAGTGGTGCGGCAGTTGCAGCGGCTATTCGTCTGGCAGAACAACCCGAATTTGCGGGCAAAACCATCGTGGTCGTGCTGCCAGACATGGCCGAGCGTTATCTCTCTTCAGTGATGTTTGAGAGTGTGCCCACAGGCATCATTCAGGCCCCTGTAGCTGCCTAAATCGCCTCCACCTAGAAACTGATCAACAGGGGCGGGCCGCTGGCAACACCGCCTCTGGATCAATCCACATCGCGTCGCCATAAGAGAAAAAGCGATATTGGTGCTCAATGGCCTCGGCATAGAGCGCCAGCAGCCGTTCACGACCAACCATTGCACTCACCAACAGCAATAGAGAGCTTTTGGGCAAATGGAAGTTGGTGAGCAGTCCATCCACCACGGCAAAGCGGTAACCCGGCTGAATCACCAAATCCACTGGTCCACAAAACGACTGCAGGAATCCGCCACCTGCCAAAGCAGCACCTTCAAGGGCCCTCACGCTGGTGGTTCCCACAGCAATCACCCGACCAGCTCGTGCTCGACAAGCCATCACCGCTTCAACAACTTCGTCGCGCACCTCCACCCACTCGCTGTGAAGCTGTAAATGCCTCAAATCCTCAGTTTCAACAGGTCGAAACGTGCCTAAGCCCACATGCAAGGTGACACTGGTCAGCATCACTCCCCGCTGCTTGAGAGCCTCCAATAACTCATCACTGAGATGAAGCCCAGCCGTTGGCGCCGCAACGGCGCCGGGGCGGGATGCATAACGGGTCTGATAACGCTCGCTATCACTTGGATCATGACGTTGGATATAAGGCGGCAATGGCACTTCGCCGTAGCGCTCTAGCAGCAACTCAAGCTGCTCAGCATTGGCGTAATCGCTCGGGAACTGCACAACCCGTCCGCCACTAGCGCTGTCTTTGCTAATCACCTGCAAAGCAATGGGCTCCTCTCCTTGAGCCTCGAGCCAAAGCTGATCAGCTGGGCGCAAACGTTTAGCCGGCCTTCCCAAACACAGCCAGCGTCCCTCACCACGCGGCTCAAGCACCAACAACTCAGCCAAGCCACCACCTGGTCGCCGCACCCGCAGCCGAGCCTTAAGAACGCGAGTGTCATTGATAACAAGCAGATCACCAGCTCGCAATTCCTCCTGCCAATCCCAAACCTCGGCATGTCGAGCGATGGGAGGCTTCATCCCAAATGGCTGCACAATCAAAAGCCGCGCCGCATGCCTTGGCTCCACAGGCAGCTGAGCTATGCGCTCAGGATCAAGCGGATAGTCATAAGAACTGAGCAAAGAATCTCTTGGATCTAGCACCATTCGTGAGGAATTGCTTTATGAGTGACGTTCAAAAAAACGTTTAAAAAGTTCTGGGTTCAAAAACCACCAAGTTTGTGGTCCATTGGTTATCCCTATCCATTTTAATGCTCGAGCAGGGAAGAGCATCCACCAGAGCAGAGCGTCAGTTCAGCAGCCCTTGCAAAAGGAGTCGGAGCAAACCAAAGCAAATCTCCTGGAAATCACTAAAGGTTTTCAATCTGCTCTGCTGTAGGCATGCAGCATCAACCTCATCGCACATTGCGGCACCATGCACTGGATGCTATTCAGATTAAAGCGAATAGGGCGAAAACTATTGATTTAGAGCTCGAAGTTTTCTCTCAAAAAATCATGATCTTGATGAAACTGGTTTTCACCTATCACTCTAAGAAGAAATCACATCATGCCATTACTTGCATCAGATCCCTTCTAGAAATAAACCATCATGCTGAGCATTGCAAACTCGATTCTTTCCCATCTGTGCTCATTTTCAAAGGCTATATAATTGTCAGTAGCCATACAAAGTCAAAAGATTTGTCTATGCATGGGCATTAGCAGGATCAATTGCATCGCCTTACCAGTTCTGCCTACTAATCTAGTATTTCTTAATAGCACACGATCAAGAGTGGCTAGAAACATGAATCTCTTCACTGCTTATTTCCTTTTCCTACTTACTGCATTCTTCCCTCGATCAATTAAATCACAGACAAGTAATGGCATCACCAATGACTATGATTCTTACTCTCCATGGAGCCCCGGAGATGCTGGGGTTTATGTTGACAAGGACGGCTATGTCTTTGATCCCTGCATGTCAAGATTTCCCGAAGATTGCGAAAAGGTACCCTATAGAAATCTTGGCAAGTGGCAACGAATAAGTAATGAAGTCATGCAAACACCAAAGGGAACTTATTTCTGCAGGGATGAAGCTCTTAAGAGAAGCTCATCAACCAATGACCTATTCAGTTGCACAAAAGAGGGATGGGTGAAGAAGAGTTGTACTCAAGGGAGATGTGTAATGGATGGAATGGGCGATCTTTAATGCTTGCTTGAGTTTGTTGCTCTACTTCAACTCCATTCTGACGTTTAGACAACCTCAGCCGCCCATCCAACCTCCAGTTCCCTTCTCATGATCCATGGATGGCACGTGCAGTTGAGCTGCTCTCATTTGAGCGTGGTGCCTACTGCGGGAGCGAATAGATCGCAGCAATGCGATGAAGTTATTCCACAAGCCCTCTTCGCCCTCTCTAAAGCTGAAAGGCAAAAGTGTGTGGAGCAAGGTTATCAACCCAAATGACGTGGCTGATCGACTATCCCGCTAAGTAATAACGCACCACGCAAAAGACTCGGCTGTAGTCGTCAGATAGGGCCTTAAACAAATAGGCAGCCCGCTGATTGAGAAGCGTCTGATCCAGCCAATCGCGAGTGATCACCAGCGCCATCGCCACAAAGGCATAGGTGGGCAAAGAGAACAGCCGTCCAGTCTCCTTGAGGCCGCGCAGGTTGGCCCAGCCGATCAAAGCCAACAAAAGCAAGGAAAGCGAGACCTCGTGATCGAGCATCGATGGCACAGGGAGGAAAGGGCCTGAGTGCCTGCCATGAGGCTCACCCCCGCGGTAAGGGTGTAATCGATCAGCAATGCCGCCGCTGCAATCAAACCAACGTTGCGGCCAAGGTTGTCGCGTGCCACGACATAGGAGCCGCCCCCTTGGGGATAAGGCTCAATCGCCTGGCGGTAGGAGAGCACAACGATGGCAACTAGAGCAATAATCGTCTGGGTAATCGGCACAGAAAAGCCAAGGGCACCGCTGCCACCAAGAATCAGAACACCAAGTGCAGCTTCAGTCGCATAAGCCACTGACGACAAGGCGTCCGAGGAGAGGATCGGCAGAGCCTGAACACTGGGCAGCCGCTCATCGTCAGCCTTGTTGCACAGGAGTGAATGCCCCAGAAATTTCTAGGAAAAGCTCAAGTCGTCTTGGAATCGTTGTCTTCAGGATGCACAGCAGGAAGCAAACGGCACTTTCACAGGTCTATGACGTAACACCGAGAACTAAAAAGCTTGCACTACTTAAGTACTACAACTAGAAGAATCAACAGAACGGTCTGAAGCGATGAAACCCATTTCCTTTCCCATCCTTGGAGGTGCATTGCTGGGCTCGCTGTCGGTCTTGCTTGCCTCCTGCGATGTCTCCAGCATCACGGGTAATGCGTCACACTTCTCAGGGAGGGTTTCAGTATTAGGCACGCCCGTCAGTGAAGCCAAGGTTTTGCTCTGGCAGTCTTCCGCCAAGGATGGAGCGAAGAAGATTGTCGAGACCAAAACCTCTAAAGATGGTGCGTTCAAACTATCCATGCCCCGCAATAAGGATAAGGTTACATATTTAATTTCTGAAGGAGGAAGTATCGATGGGCAAGATGCTGGTAACTTGAAAATGCTCAGTGTTCTTGACTCCAATTCCAACAAGTCTGTCGTCATCAACGAACTGACATCCGTTGGATCAGTGTGGCCCAATGCTCAACTAATCAACGAAAATAAAATCAGTGGTAGCAAAACAGCTTTAGCCATTGGTTCTGGGCATGTAAGCCACCTAGTCAATACAAGCACTGGCAAATATGGCAAAACACTTCTGAATGGCTTAAACCTACCCAACTCCGAGACGATGATTCGTCTCAACGTTCTTTCCAACCTCTTGGCCCTTTGTGGCAATAGCAATACAGCCGATGGCTGTAGTCAGCTCCTTAATCTAACCAATTCTGATAACAGCCTCAACGCACTGATTGCTATCGCCAAAGAGCCGTGGGCAAAAGCCAGCGAGCTCTACAAACTGTTCACTCAACAATATCCACTCAACAAGGCAGAACAAATTCGAGAAGGTGCAACCCTTCCCTACCTGTTGTTTGAACCGAAGAGTTTTTCACTTTCGATCCGTCTAGAGGGTGGCGGCGCCATGGCACTCGGAAAAATGATGTTTGACGACAACGCCAATATGTGGAGTGGTGCCAACTGGATGCCTGGTTCCCAATCTGGCGTGATCAACTCCATTGGCGGAGGTCTCACCAGGTTCAACGCCAGCGGAGAAGCCTTATCTCCCTCTCCCCAGGGGTATAACGGACAAGGGCTGAATGGCGTGGGCTGGGGAACAGGAGTCTCGAAGAATTATGCCTGGGTCGGCACGTTTAACAACAAGATAGGGGTCTTTGATCTTGAAGATGGCAAACCACTTGGCCCCGCGACTGTTGATGGCGAGATCGGCCAACTGCAGGCAGTAACAATCGCAGCGAATGGAGATGTATGGGTCGCGGACAACACCAAGGATCACATGATTCGTTTCCCCGATGGTGACTACAAGAATGGCGAGCGATTAACAATCAAAGGATTACAAGCTCCTTTTGGTATTGCCGTGGACCAGCAAAATAGAGTCTGGGTAACCAGCAGCTACAACAATAAACTCACCATCTTCCCTGGAGAAGACCCTGAGGCAGTGAAAACAATTGATATCGCGTTAGGAGCAAGAGGTGTAGCCATCGATTCCAAAGGCAATGCTTGGGTCGCCCAGCAGACTGATTCAGCAAAGCTAGTTTTACCTCCTGGGGTCAGCAAGGCACCTCCACGCCCAACAACAATCATGCAGGAATTCATGCAAGGGCTTGAATATGCAAAAGCAAATCCACAGCAAACCAGCTCTGGAATGATTGCACTGATCTCACCAGATTTGAAGATGATTAAATCAGACATTGCGAAAGGAGATGTCTATATTCCCTGGGGTGTAAGCATCGATGGCAATGACAATGTATGGGTTGCAAATCTTTTTGGTAGTAGTTTGATGCATATCTGTGGAACCAATACATCCAATTGCCCTGAGGGGAAAACGACAGGTGATGTGATTCATGATTATCAGAGTGGTGTTATTCAAATGAACACCGATGTAATTGTCGATGATGCCGGCAATATCTGGAGTGCGAACAACTGGTACGACGAAAATGCCGTCATCAACAAAAGTTATTTGGGTCGAACGTCGACGTTTGCTGGTGGTCAAGGATTCGTGGTGACCTACGGGGTCGCCGGTCCAGTCAAGAACCCTCTACTGGGTGTGGTTAGGCGTCCTGAATGAAATCAAGGCCGCTCGCTATCACTTTTTGGCGAGCGGCAAAAGATTGTCAAACCTGGATCTGAATCCTGTTTAGAGCGCCAAACTCTCTACCCGCGTCTCAATCAGCCCTGCCAGATCCTTGAGGAAGGCTGCCCCATCGGCGCCATAAATCACGCGATGGTCGGCAGTGAGATTGACCTGCATCTGGCGCTTGACCGCAATCGAGCCATCATTTCCTGCCACCACAGCAGGCCGCGATGCAGCTACCGCCAAAATTGCGCCAGTGCCAGGGGGCAAGATTGCATCAAAGCGATCCACGCCAAACATGCCCAGATTGGAGAGTGTGAAAGTACCAGTGCTGTATTCCTCGGGTTGCAGCTGCTTGCTGCGTGAGCGCTTCACAAGATCGGCCCACTGCCGCGACATCTCATAAAGATCAGTGCGATCAGCATTCTGCAAAACCGGAGTAATCAGACCGCCATCGTCCATCGCCACTGCAATCGCAACATTCACCTGCTCTGGATACACCATCCCAGCAGTGCTATAGGCAGCATTCACCTGGGGATGACGCACCAGCGTCAAGGCCACGGCTTTGGCCAGAAGGGCTGTCATCGTGACGCCCTTAGGCTTCACCTGCTTGTAAAAGGCATCCAACTGATCAGTCGTGATCGTGTAGCCAACCCTGAAGCAGGGGAAGGCCAAACTGGCCTCCATATTGCGGTTGACCGCTTGTTGGAGGTTGTTGAAGGCTGCGGTTTCTCCCGGGGCCCCAAAGCTCTGACCTACAGGAGATGACACTGCATGAGCAACGCCTGCAGAAGTTGCATGCGTCGTTGCGAAAGAAGCGTTTCCTTCAGCAGCCTGAGGCACACTGATTGGCTGACCTGCAGCCAGTTGCACGTCTTCAGCCTGAATCCGGCCATGGGGTCCGCTACCCCTCAACTTGGCCAGATCAACACCCATCTGCGCAGCAAGTTTTTTAGCCCGCGGTGAAGCAACGATGCGTTTGTCACTGTCTACTGATTGGCTGGCAACAGGCGGCGGAGCAACAGCAGGGGGACTCGCCACGACGGGCGCTGGAGTAGATGGTGGGGCCGGGTCATCGACAACTTTTGCAGCAGTCTTGGGAGGGGCAGGATCAGACGCTGGCGCAGCAGGGGCATTGGCCTGAACAGCCGCGATTTCGGCCTCACTTTCAACGATCAAACCAATCGTTTCGCCCACTGGAGCCGAACGACCAGCAGGCATCAAGACCGCGGCCAAGTAGCCATCTTGAAATGACTCAACATCCATATCGGCTTTATCTGACTCCACCACAAGCACCGACTCACCACGTCCAACCTTGTCGCCAGGTTGCTTAAGCCACTCAATGATCTTGCCCTCCGTCATCGTTGAGCTCAGAGCAGGCATGAAAATGTCGTGAGTTGCGATAGTCCTGTCCTCGACTTGAATTTTGAGGGGTGATCAAACCTCGGTGCAACGTTCCTAAAGCAAGTAGCAGGAGTTAGCAGAGGTTGATCAATCAAAATTTTAAGGCGAAGAATCCCTCGCGGCAGCCACGCCTATACAAAAGAGCCGCTATGTATAGGCAAGCCTGTTAAATTTGCCCATACATAGTCAGTTAATCGTGAGAGCAGGGCAATTCTCGGCAAACTTTCATCCCGATTTGCTGGATGCATTCAGATCACGCTGTAAGCAAAAGGGTGAAAAATACACAAAGGTACTGGAACAATTGGCAACGTTATATCTGCAATCAGAGGGATCGATCCTTTTTAATCATGCTGTCTTAGAGCCTGAAGCCAAAAGTCATGGCACAACTGAAAGCATCAAGGCGCAAAACCCTCTGCATGAACTAGAGAAAAAAGTCAAGAAACTGGAAGAGCAGGGCGAGAAAACTGATTACGCCATCGGTGATGCATTCGACAGAATCATGGATTGCGAACGAGCACTAGGGATCGGCAAATACTCAAAAAGGCATCCAAGTATGCACACATCAATCCCCAAAAGCTGATTGATTCAAAAAGACTGAAGGGAAGACCAGTATTGCGTTAATGCTTAAGCGTCACCACTGGGGATGGAAATATCAATTGATGAAATAAATAATCTAACAGCCAATCAGATAGGAACCAGAAAACCAATAAGCAATTGATGAAATTGCAATCAAATTCGCATGAGTGTCATGAAATAAATGAAGAGAATTACCCCCTTTATTTCCTAAGATGTAGTGCAAAAGCTGGCCTAATGGAGACATCCAACAATCAAAAAAGCCGTACATGAAAGAATGGACCTATAAACTAAGAACTACTTGTTGATTAAAAGGTATTTAATGATGACCGAGAGTCCACTTCTAAGAAAGCTTGCCCTCATTTGAAAAGCAAATCCACTCTAACGATCATCATCTCAAGCCAATCCTGCAAGAAGCCCTGCAATCAGACGTTCAATTGATGGTCATATGAGACCTCTCATAAATCTACTTTTTGATGC
>QCLC01000032.1 GCA_003214855.1 Prochlorococcus sp. AG-412-I05
CTTCGGTTTTAAGGCGAGGGCTCGGGCAATGGCGACGCGTTGTTGCTGGCCGCCAGAGAGCTGGCGAGGCAGTCGATTTTGATAGTCCTCTGCTGGGCTGAGGCCCACCTGCTCGAGTAACTTCCGCGCGTTTTGCCTTGCTTCAGCTCGGCTTGTCATTCCATGGATGAGTAGTGGGTCGGCGATGGCTTCTGCGATCGTCATTTTTGGATTGAGGCAGGCGAGGGGGTCTTGAAAAACCATCTGCAAGGCCTGACGGGCTTGCCTTAATGGCTGTCCTTGCAGGCTGAGCAAGTTATGGCCTTGGAGATGCACCTGACCACCCCGGATCGGCGTAAGACCCATGAGAGACCGGCAGAGGGTGCTTTTGCCGCAGCCAGATGCTCCAACCACACCAAGGCTCTCGCCAGCACGGATGTTGAAGCTCACTCCATCAACAGCTTTGAGCCAGGTCGGAGCCCAGGGCCAGCCTCCCAGAGCATGCCAACAGCGCAAGGCATTGACTTCTAGAACGACGGCAGCGGTATGCGAGCAAGTTGGAGTGCTTCCGCCTTCTCGCGCCCTGGCCGCACCCACGAGCCGAGTGCCGATGGCTGAGCGGGGATGAGAAAGCAGCTCTTCGCTCCGGCCCTCTTCCACCATGCGTCCCCGATCGAGAATGGCCATGCGCTCGCACCAGCGAGCTGCCATCGCCAAGTCATGGCTGATCAGCATGAGAGCACTGCCGAGCTCCTCGCAGAGGTTGCTGAGTTCGGCCATCACCTGACCAGCCACGGCGACATCAAGGCTGGTGGTGGGCTCATCGGCGATCACTAGAGGGGGATTGAGGGCGATTGCTAAAGCAATGGACAGCCGCTGGCGCATGCCACCACTGAATTCATGGGGGTAAGCGCGGAACCGGTTCGCACCGATTCCCACTCGCTCCAGGAGTTCCTGTGCCCGCTGCTCTCGCCAGCTGGGGGTAGCTTCTGGTTGATGGGCCTTGAGAGTGTCAAGCAGATGCTTTCCCACCGTCATCAACGGATTGAGGCGGGTCATTGGATCCTGAAAAATCAGACCTACCGCTTCACCACGCAGTTGCCGCAATCGATTCTGTTGCAATGGTCTTGGATCTTGGCCGGTTAGTAGCAACCCTCCTTTGCAAACACTGCCTGGTGGAAGTAAATGCAGCACGGCCTTGGCCACGGTGCTCTTGCCGCAGCCTGAAGGGCCCACCAGGGCGAGTCTCTCTCCTGACTTGATGCTTAGGTTCAGTCCATCCAGCGTCCAATCAGCGCTGCTGGGGTAGCGCATGCGCAGTTGGCTGAGCTCGAGTACCTGCTCTGAAGAGCTGGGCATCGTTAGTAGCACGGAGTCTTGAGACTGAATACCATGGATTGATCCGCAGGGTCGGATGCTCAACGTCACCACTGCCCCGAAGTCAACACAGGCCAATGCTGGCTGTGGTTCAGAGGTGTGTGGTTTACCTGAGATCAGGAAACATCCGTTCAGCAGTGTTGATGACTACGGCATTGCCTTGCCGGAATGGTTGAAAGACTGTATTAAGCACATTCCTCCTGGGCTTGGGCAGAGTTGCCCAATCGATTCAGAAGCCCTGCTTGCAGCCGCTTTTGATTTGGCCTTTCAACTGCATGAGGGGCAATTTCGAGCCAGTGGTGACCCATATATCGTTCACCCCGTGGCAGTGGCTGATCTGTTACGGGATATCGGCGCTAGCGCCAGCGTGATCGCTGCAGGTTTCCTTCACGATGTGGTGGAAGACACCGATTTAACCCCGGAGCAACTGGAAGATTATTTCGGCGCCGAAGTACGGGAACTGGTGGAAGGCGTCACCAAACTGGGGGGGATTAATTTCACTAACCACACTGAGGCCCAAGCTGAGAACTTGCGCAAAATGTTTCTGGCAATGGCCAGCGACATCCGCGTGGTGCTGGTGAAATTGGCCGATAGGCTTCACAACATGCGCACGCTTGGCTCATTGCAGGCCGATAAGCAGCAGCGCATTGCTCGTGAAACCCGCGAGATATATGCACCTCTAGCCAATCGCCTCGGCATTGGTCGCTTCAAATGGGAACTCGAGGATTTGGCCTTCAAGCTTCTTGAACCTGAGGCTTTCCGAGAGATTCAGCAAGAGGTGGCTACCAAGCGCAGTGAACGGGAAAGCCGTCTGGCGAACACGGTTGAACTGTTAACCGAACGACTGGCCTCTGCAGGGCTTGATGCTTGTGAAGTCAATGGGCGACCGAAGCATCTCTATGGCATCTGGAGCAAGATGCAGCGCCAACAAAAAGTCTTCCATGAAATCTTCGATGTAGCGGCTTTGCGGATTATCGCTCCCAGTGTGGAGACGTGTTACCGCGCATTGGCTGTCGTGCATGACACCTTCAGGCCTATTCCCGGACGTTTCAAGGATTACATCGGTTTACCAAAGCCCAATGGCTATCAATCGCTACATACTGCGGTCATCGGCAAGCATCGACCCATTGAGGTTCAGATTCGCACTCCAGGGATGCATCGTGTATCTGAATTCGGCATTGCAGCTCATTGGGAGTACAAAGAAGGTGGATCCCCAGCGGCCGCTCATAAGGAGAGGTTTAATTGGCTTCGTCAACTGGTGGAGTGGCAACAAGAAGGAGGCAATGCTGACCACAACGACTACCTAGCTTCGATCAAAGAAGACTTGTTTGATGAAGAGGTTTTTGTATTTACCCCTAAAGGCGATGTAGTGGGCTTGCGCAAAGACTCCACAGTTATTGATTTTGCCTATCGGATTCATTCAGAGGTTGGCAACCATTGCCATGGTGCGCGCATTAATGATCGGCTTTGTCCATTGTCGACCTCATTACAGAACGGTGATTTCGTGCAAGTTCTCACCAGCAAGACAGCTCATCCCAGCCTTGATTGGCTCAACTTTGTGGCTACTCCCACAGCCCGTAATCGCATCCGTCAGTGGTATAAGCGCAGCCACCGGGATGAAACGATCCAACGGGGGAAAGACCTGTTGGAGCGTGAACTTGGTCGTAATGGTTTTGATGCGCTACTCAGTAGTGAAGCGATGACACGCGTAGCTGAGCGCTGCAACTTGCCGGTTACAGAGGATTTGCTTGCGGCGCTTGGTTTTGGAGCTTTGACATTGCAGCAAGTGCTGAATCGTTTGCGAGAAGAAATCCGTCTTCAGACTATCGAGCCTGAGCAACCACTCAGCAATGTCAATGTTGCCAAACGGCTTGTGGCTCAAGTGGAGTCGAGCCCAGCCAGGCTGCCTGCTTCTGATGGCGTCCCGATCCTTGGAGTGGAGGGCCTTGATTACCGCCTGGGCGGCTGTTGCAGTCCGCTGCCAGGAGAAGCAATCCTTGGCACGGTTGCTCTTGGTAATCACGGCATCACGATTCACCGGCAGGATTGCGTCAATGTTGGTTCAATGCCCAGTGAAAGGCGATTGCCGGTGCGTTGGAATCAAGGTGCCTTCATCGAAAACGAGCGATTCCCGGTGCAGTTGCGCATTGAAGTCATTGACCGGGTGGGAATCCTGAAAGACATCCTGATGCGTCTTTCCGATAACCACATCAATGTGAGCGATGCCAGGGTGAAAACGTCCTATGGCAAACCCGCCTGCATTGATTTGCGGGTTGAGCTCAACAGTGCTGCTCAGCTGGTCTCAATGATGGATCAGATTCGCTCGATGGCCGATGTTCTCGATATCGCCCGCACTGGCTTGAGCTAGGTGAAAACGATATAAGCCGGCAAAAGCCGACTGGGATGTCTCTTAATGGCTGTGCCTTTATTGAATGAGTTTTGTCTATACGTCTACTGCCGTGAGGCATCTCTGCCATATAAGCAACTATTTCGTATCGTGCCATTCCATTATCGGTTTAACTCCAGGCCCTTTCGACATAGCCGTTCCCCTGCGTTGCTGTTTCAGGCCCTCTGGCGGCTTGGCAGATCTATTCCTTGCCTCATGGTTGATGGGTGGTCTCTACATGCTGTTTCCTAAAGCATGACTGCAGACAATACAGCGCGCATGGAGAAGAATGGGGACTGTTATCTATACGGCGATTGCTCTGATATCTAAATGAGATCAGAGCAATGGAATCGTAGGCGATGCTTTTGATCAGCCATCAAAACCGTAGATCGTCTTGCAATCGCTCACGTTGATTCCGCTTGCTAGAGAGTCAGGCCCTGATAGCAAATGTCAAGATTATCTTACCGAGTAGATATACGCTTAACGAATAGATCTCTACGATCACTAAGCGACCTTACTCTGTTCACCATTTTAGTCACTGGCTCTATTAAAGATAATCGCAAGACAACCACATTACCCAATAATTAGAGCAATCCCAAGCACTGGGAGTGGTGGGATTGCAAGGTTTTAGCTGATGAGTCCTTGCCCATTCTTTCGCACTAGCATCATATCAAAGATCAATTGATTGACACAAAGCCTTCCACGAGCCTTGTCAACAAAGACTTTCTTAGTGCCCTCTATATCAGCATAGCTCGTGAATTAGATTCTGGAATCATGCGCTACAATCTATCAGGCAAAAGTCTTGAGTTAGCATCAAGATTGCCAAGGGTACAGTGCCTTGCTCTGGCAGGTGTTGTGGGCGATACAACGATGGGGTCTGCTTCAACCGCTGCTATGTGGCGAAACAGGGGAATAAAATATTGGCCATGAATGCATGAGGGCTGTCTATGAATTTGAGAACAACGTGTAACGACAGCTTTGTGTTGGATTGACTAACCTGCTACTCGCATTGAACTTTGAGCCGCAAATTGAAAGTCTGGGCTCTGAGTATTGGGATGTGGTTGATGCCGCACGATTTCCGCGCACTGAATTGCGTTTCCGTAATGATGCTTTGCTGAGGCAGCTAGGGGTTGACCCTGATGCCGTAGAGGATCATCATCTGGAGCAGGCTTATGGTTGTTTTGAGGCTCGTACTCCGTTATTAGCTCTGCGATATCACGGCTATCAATTCGGTACATACAATCCATTGCTTGGGGATGGTCGTGGCTTCCTTTATGGTCAACTGCGTGATCGATTTGGACAGCTTCAGGATCTTGGCACTAAGGGATCTGGTACAACTCCCTGGAGCCGTGGAGGGGATGGTCGACTAACCCTCAAAGGGGGTGTACGGGAGATTATCGCCAGTGAAGCGCTGCACCGTTTAGGCGTCACCACGAGCCGAACTCTTTGCTTAGTGGAAACCGGTGAGAAGCTTTGGCGGGGTGATGAGCCTTCTCCTACGCGCAGTTCAGTGATGATGCGCATGGCACGCACGCATCTGCGCTTTGGCACTTGTGAGCGGCTGCTGCATTTGCGGGATGCTCAGAGCCTAGAGCGTTTGTTGCGTCATGTGGTTGATGTCTATTATCCGCAGATTGCCGCTGCCTATCCTGTTCAAGAAGGCAATGCTGCTGACGCGATCGAAGCTCAGTTGCTGGCTTTCTACGCAGAACTCGTTGAACGGGTAGCCAGGTTAACGGCGGAGTGGATGGCAGCAGGTTTTACCCATGGTGTTCTCAATACCGACAACATGTCTCTGCTGGGAGAAAGTTTCGATTACGGTCCATTCGCCTTTTTGGATCAATGGGAGCCTGGATTTACGGCTGCTTATTTTGATCAAACAGGCCTCTATGCCTATGGCCGACAACCTGGGATATGCCATAACAACTTGCGGCTGCTGCAAGAACCATTGGCAATGCTGCTGCCACGACAGCCAATGGAGCAGTCATTAGAGACATTTGCTCCAATTTACCAATCTCATTATAGAGCTTGCATGCAGCGTCGTCTCGGTCTTCCGAGTAGTTCTGGTCGCAATGACAATGTTGAGGGTGGTGATGATGCCGTGCGCAAAACTCTTGAACTCCTCGCCGCTTGGCCTGTTGGTTATGGCGCCTTCTTTGCAGGCCTTGCTGCTCAAATATCGACGAAGGGGTTGCCGGAAGAACCAGAAGCTTTGTTGCCAGTGGTCTTAGATGGTGCTGAACCTGCAAGAAAAGTCTGGCTGGATTGGAGAGATCGTTGGTGGACACAGCAACGGGAAGCTGTGTCTGCTGAGCCGGCTGAGGCACAAGCCATCAATGCGCGCTTGCAGCGCTGGAATCTTGTCAAAACACCAATTCGATCTGTGATTGAGGAGTTTTGGCAAGCGATCGATCAACATGATGATTGGCAGCCCTTGCAAGCTTGGTTGCAAGAAATCTGTGTGGATTAACACTAATTTCACAGGGGGTATTGTCTTGTAAAAGTGGTTCCTTGTTTCATGCTTGCCTGGTCACTTCCAAAGAAGTCTTGATGCTGACGAGGACAATTATCTAGCATCAGATATGAAGATGAGCATTTAAGCTACAAGTACTAGGCAGCAAAGGCATATCACCTATCCATACTAGAGGAACATCAACCACCGATGCACAAGAGAGAAAAGACCGCATTCCTTTGCGGCATCAAGCGATGATGAGCCAATCATGCGAATGCCCCCCCTTTATTAAATAACAATAGCGCGCGCCACATCCAATGAATTAGATACTAGTCTTTATCCTTGAATGACTCCATTAGGGTCGAGCGCCAAGCGACTCTAGCCAATGCGACTATCACCTCTGCAAGGATTGTGGCATTAGCCAAAAAGAAATTGCGCCAGCTAAATCTGTTACACAAGCATTGATCTGTTAACTTCCTATCTTCTAACTATTAGCAAAGGCAGCCAACCACCAGTACATGCTTAGTGGATAAATGATAATGAAAGCGTATCAAGGCAGACCCAGAGACAATATTTTTAAATCGACTAGAAATCATATAGTGCACATATCTTAAGTCTTGTCTAAATAGAACTATCTGAGCTGGCCACCATACATGCCCACTTACAATACTAAGCCAATCAACCCAATAACAAACTCAGCAGTACTACGAAAACAACTACAACAGATGCAGAGACTCAACGCAGAAAAGAACAGCGATCTGCTTGTCTGCAATCAACGTCCAGACCAAGCATCCAATTCTCGGGCCTAACGTGATGGGCTTCTTGAAATGCTGGTGGAATCTGGTCTCGCTAGCTGGTCAGCAGAAGACTCCAACAACTGCCGTAAAGCAGTGATGAAAACTGGCAAAACCTTGACGTGGTATTGCTTTCGACACACCTGGATCAAGCTGGCCTTAGAGCGAGGTGTAGCCATTGCCACGGCCTGCAACAACTGCGACACCTTTCCAATACATCCAAGAGCACTACTTCCAGTACGACGCCAAACATTCAACAGAAACACTCTCAACAGGCAGACAGCGATTTAAAGCTGTATTGGACAAGGACTGGATACCGTGATCCCTATATCGTCGACAACTAAACAACTCATCTCATCCCAACCTGCTTAAGTGCCCTTCGCCAACCACCGATATGCCCAGTAACCACAGATCGCGACGATCACCCACGGAATCAATGATCTGACAATCCAAAGGGCAAACAAGAGCACCAAGGCAGAAACAGCAATCCGCTTGGTGATTGCCTTTGCCTCATCAGTCATGACTTCCCAGCGAGGAACCAGAGACATCGTTGCTTGTTTGCTGAATGCATCTGATCTTCTACCAATCCCTCTTGCTATGCAACTTCAGGTGCCCATCCAACCTCCAGCTCTCTTCTGATGATCCATTGATGGCATTTGCTGTTGAGGTGCTCTCCTTGAGGAATCAGGCGTTGGTGGATCGGACATGTCAATAAAGTCTGGCACTGCTTCCCGACCGCATAGCGGAAGTGATGACAGGTCATGCACACTGCTCCTGATCGCGAGGGCTTGAGCGTGCCCATATCCATGCAGTGCCACTCCTCTGGGTCAGAAGAAGGGCTGGGTGATAGTTGCCTGCCTGAGAAACGTGCCATCAAGCCCTGCGCATCCAGTACACCTGCACTAACTCAAGAGGGTCGCTTGGGTCAAGTGGCTGATGGTGACTGTTCTGGTCTCCAGTTTTAAAAGGGTCAGGCAGTGAATGGTGCTTGCAAAGCAAGGACAGCTTGCTCATTCATGCAAGCAACTTCTTCATAATCTCAGGACTTTCATATACCACCCAAACGGGCCTTTTACGCCCTACACCTCGTGAGGATTTTTACATATTTACACAGTAATGGAAAAATCCGTTATGTTTGGTGTGAACAAAAACCATTAATTGAACAATGCTTCGCAAGCAAGAAAAAAATGCAATCACAAGAGGTGTCTTACTCGGCATTGGTTGGGGATGGGGTTTAGATAGATTTTATGAGGGCGATAAAAAAGGAGGCATTCTTTCAATCATTGGATGGGGGATCATTTTTACAAGTTTCTTCTATCTACAGTGTTCTGGAATTGAATACGTCGATGGGGTAAAGAATTATTCCAACTACAGCCCTAATCCATTAGTTGTTCTTCCCTTAATCGCTGGGTTGTACGGAGCCTATCTAATTATCAGAAAAGCATTCAAATTGGCAAAGCAATTTGAAAATGCAGAAGATTAATTAGCCATCGATTAAGCGAGAGACTCGACACTTCTTAAGCACTTTTTTTGGAATGGGCGCTGATCGATTTTAGCGCCCTTTGCGATGCTTCTTTATCACTACTTTACTCTGATGGTCGGGTCAACTTCTAATGCTGCCTAGATCCACAATCAATATTCCAGAGTAATGTGGGTGAGGCGATGAGTTGGTGATCTCGAAGATAGATCGATTAGGCAAAACTCAAGTCGACGTTGTCAATCGCATCCATGACCTGCCCCAACAAGGCATCCACGTCAGAACCCTCGATGGACTGATCAACGCCAGAGCTTTAGGTAACTTCGCGCCTGTGCTTCTTCGGCTGCTCTCTGGTCTTGCAAAAGTGGAGCGCTCATTGACCAGAAAGAGAACACTTGAAAGCATCCAACACCGCAAAGAAACAGATGGGAGCTCTTGGGAGGTAGACCGAAGACCAGTCACGTCAAAGAAGGGCTGGTACTACGCCTTAGCAAGGAAGGGTGCTCTTACAGATCCATAAGAGAGCACACAGGTCTTGCTCTCTCCACCATCAGAAGGATCATCGTGGAGCAAGAGGTAATAGCAGCTTGAACCTTCCACCACATTTCTTAGACAAAAAGAAGAAAAAAGTTGTCTTCCATATCAAGGGGGTCTTGCCAGTCACCATGGCAATACATACTTGGATGAAATCGTTCCCACCTGAATACAAGGGTGTTGTTGTGAGGTGCGAGGAAACTTTCTACCATTTACGCGAGGGAGCAGGAAGATGACAAAGAGAACAATGAATTTGGAGTTCTGACTATGGACTGGGACGTAGCAAGAAAGCACTGCATTGAGCGTGACTGGAAGTGGACATTGGAGTTGATCGTCGCCTTTCAGAAGGAAATGGAAGAACTAAAAGATGAGAATGTGAAACTTAAAAGACAATTAGCCCTTCGCTCTCAACTCAAGAGGTAATGCCAGTCGTGATCATTGGTTGGGGTGTCTACGACAAACTGACTGAAAAAGAGAAAAAGGAGTTTGCTTTAGTAGCAAATTATGAGACTGCTTTTTTCTATGAATGCTATGAATATGAGTACGCTAAGGGCAATATAAATTATGAATGGAGTGATCTGTGCTTTAAGAGTCAAGAAGAATTATTGGAATTTTTTGGTTATGAAATTATTGAAGATTTAAACGCAGATGCTGTATATGCAAAAAGGTTAGAGACCGATGCCGAGGAGGATCTTGAGAATTTGATGCAATTAAGTGAAGATGGAAATCAAGTCAAAGTTATAAGAGCACAGTAAATGCTTGCTCGTATCCGACAACTGCATGACACGACTATTGATCGTTATAGAAGGTTGGGACTTAACAATTCAACGATTGCCTGGTCGCTCTTTGCAGAAGGTTTGTTTGTGCTTCTGGTAGGAAAAATAATTGTGGATTTAGTCTTTTAATCCGATTTAAAAATAAGCCATCTATGCACTAGTTTTTTTTATCAATGGTTGCTATCCGGAAAAAGAGTAAGCAATGCCTCGCTTTTGATGCAAGAATGAAGAGCAGTCGGAACAACAGAAATGGGTTTCATTGCAAAGCAAACGAAGTTGATTACTTGGTACCAAAAAAACTTGGACTCAGTGACTATGGATTGCTTTGGTTTATGTTCTTTAAGGGAGTCGCTGTTGCCTTGATACTTGAACGATTAATTATTCAGTAAATCCACCCTGCTGACATATGATAGATGCCTACACGCTGGAGCAATGTAGAAAGGATGAAGAGGTTCTGCACATAAAAATCAAAAACTTAGAGCATGCAATACAACAATCAGAAGCGATGATTGCTGAATCAAGCATGGATGACGAAGCTTTAACATTTCTAAGACGCAAGGTCGCCGAATCAATGCAGGATTTGGAAGTTCTTTATTTACTCAAGAGCGACTAAATTTTCTTGCATAATTTTTTTCGTTAGCAAGTTATTGAGCTCGAATTAGTATGGCTATCCCTTGAAGTAATCACCAGAACTGAAATCTTGCAAGAGTCTACCTGAGATTAGTTACGAGACGTATTCGTCACCTCCAGTGCCGCCCGATACTACAGAAAGTGTACTTCATCCAGTTCAATATCATCGCACTCATCTTCCTCATCTCACTCCCGTAGATAAGCCCTGACTGCATCAGCGGTAAAACTAACTCCATTCTCACTACCAATGCCAATCATCCTTTACACTGCTGCATCAAAGTCTTGAACAACTAGCCCATACAGTTCAGACTGCACTTCTGGTGATAGAGAAGCTCGCACTTGTTTGAACTCTTGGATGGTTGCGATTCGCTGGAACTTAGGACGGTCTGATTAATTAGAAGGAACTGGAATGGTGGAATGATCTAGCGGAGATTAGCTAGTTCTTAGAAGTTTGGAACTCTTCCTGAATCAGTGTACCCAACCACCTTATTTGCTTTCTCCCAATCACCCTTTGTCATCCCTGAACCAGAACCTTCTGGTTTTGGAGAGAATGCTGGCTCATCAGAAATGGCATACTTCGAGTCAACTTTACTTAACTTTCGGAAAGCTGGTTCATCAGATATGCCACCACTAACACTTTTCATCTCTTCACTTGACAGCTCCTCGTTAATTTCTTCATTTTCTTTTGGTTCAGCCATTAGGTGTAAATACTCTTATTTGATTATAGCTAATCCCTGAAAAATTACCGCAAATGTAATATTAGAGGGACTTGCCCGAGAACAGCTAAATCTGAATCAAGAACTCTTGCCTTCGGAGACACAACATTGGTTCTACCACGTGACCAACACAAGCTAGAAGCTATGAAGCAAGAGGCACTGGAATATTGGAAGAACCTACCGGAGATGACCTAGCTTCTATTCATCAAGTTGGTGCCAGGTATCTGCTGGCATTTTATGCGAATATGGAAGTCGTTGATGAAATAAAAAACCCCTGCAATGGCAGAGGTTTTGACTATGTAGGCCACATTAAATCTAAACAAAGACAAAGATTATTAATTTTACAAAATTGACATTAATCACAAAGGATTATGTATTAATGTATTCTCAATAAGTCCGACGAACTAATGCCTATCCCCCAGCACAGTTTATCGAAATACAAGCGACAATTGCCGCAGCAGCTACAACAACTCCTCCCCATTTAATAATTGCATTCTGCTTGTCATATGTAATTGCCACTAAAATTGAAGAAAGCAAGGAGGTTTCAATAATTGCATTGCAGGCTTCCATGATCAGCTTTTATGTACTAAAGCAAATTTAGCGGATCTTATAGCAAAGCCCATAAGTTTTACAAAAAGCTATGAAGTCAGCTACCAGCCGGAAGGCTGCGTGAAATATTCGAAAAATAATAATATTTATTCTGAGATCACTGAGAGTTTTTCTACACACAGCTTTGAACTGGTATTAAGTATTTATCCCTGCCAACATTTCCCCATAGCCCCTCTGCAACTCACCTCTATTTCCTTGAGACATGATCTGTTAGGGCGAACCAGGTGCGTTGAGTCATTACTAGTAGACAACAAATGGCCTGTCGGCCTATGTCCGTATTCAGCGTAAGCATTGCGTAAGCGCCTATTGAACAGCCCCTCACAAGCCTTCCATCACAATCAATCTCCGCCTAGGTGGTGTCATCGAAGTTAATACTAAGCTTTTAGTAGGTGAGGAATACAGATACCCACCTAAACCCAGTAATATGAGGATTTCTCACCAATACTTACACATCACCCATACATCACAATCTCCTCACAACCCACATCACAGTTTTTTCCATCTCTTCAAGAGTCTTGTACTCAACAGAGAGAAACAGGTGTGTATAACAACAATAACCTCAAACATCACAGGTAGGTTCGCATAAACGAATTGACGGAGAGGTGGTGAATGAAATTTCACGGCCTCTCAACGAATAGATACACATCATTCATTCAAAGAATCTTCAACAAAGGAACATCGTTACAGCTACATTAAAAAATATCGATATCTTTTCCAAGAATCTAGTTTCATGATAATATGTTATTAATTGAATGATTACTTTTGTCTTCTCAAATACCAGATCCTGTAGAAATCAGTCAAAGTCGAGTTTTGGTTAGGCAAACTGCATCAGGGTTTGAACAGGGAATAGCTGCGTTAGCTGGTTTATTAACTGCAGGTCCCATAGGAGCACTGGCCTCATGGGGAACTATCAGGGGTGTTCAGGGAAAATGGACTCCATGGTTCATCCTTGGAATTCCATCTATTGTTGGCATTAACATTATCAATATAATATTGCTAGGCATTATAGGAGCAGTGGTAATATCTGATGATGAGGATTCCCAGTCCTTTAATTTTCACAATAGTGTAAATATGATTACTATTGAAAGAATGATTAATTCCTCACAAAAATCTCATACTTAGGTCCTCATTGAAAAACAATATATGTACCAACCTCTTATTACATAAGCACTACGTCTTTTACAAGAGCTAACATTGCGCTAACAGAAGAAAGTGATCGCTGCAATCACTAGCGTTTTGCACTAGCTAGTGTAATCGGCGTTTATCCCGTTGCTCTGCTCATCAAGACCAGAAGCCTTAAACCAAAGACATAACAGCTTCTTAGTTCCCTATTGCTGATCGTGCGGTGAACGAGCGAGTAACGCGAGCGAGTGAACCTCCATCGTTAATACCACTTCCTTAACTCCTTAAACTGATCAATACATGCCTACTCAATCATTACGCCCCAAGCTAGCCCAATCTAACGCAAGCAGACAACTCAAAGTTCAACAGCTACTCATACCTCAAATAGAACGGCTACAGCAACAAGAGCTACAAACACAACGACAGCTAAGCATCAATAAACCAATCAATCAGATACCAAGGCAGAACATAAAGAAAGCTGTTAAAGCTTCTCCCAAGCCTAACTACTTAGAAGCTCCATATAAGAGAGCTACAGCTAAGCCGACAGTTAAACCTGTATCTAGAACGCTAAATTTCGGTGATACAACTATCGAGCTACCTAGAGACCAACACAAGTTAGAAGCTATGAAGAAAGCGGCACTAGAATACTGGAGAAATCTACCGGATATTAGTTAGCAGGATGGTGCCAGGTATTGAAGGCTGATTTCAGCCTTAATTGCTTTTAAAGATTCCGATTGCTATGAATCTGGTTATTTAGGTCTAGCCTCCATTCTTCCTGACTCTTCCAGCCTCGATCAGCCTATCTATCAAGGGTGGGGTGACTGCAACAGCCTCTGCGTCCTCCGCCGTAACCCCCAGATATAGCCGCAAGTGCTGCCTCATTTAGCTCCACATCATCAAACTCATCCTCTTCATCTATTTCACGAAAGTATGACTTCACCTCTTCAGTAGCGAAGCTGACATTGCTCTCAGCGCCAATAGCATTCATCTTCTCAATGGCTGCCTCTAGGTCTTGAACTAATAGTCCATACAGTTCATCATGCACTTCTGGGGATACAGAAGTTCGCACTTGCTTGAATTGCTCAAGAGTGGCTACTCGGTCCATCAACTACCACCACCACGTTCGTTTACCCTGAACGGGTCATTGGGGTTGCCGAAGCCGCCGAATACTGCCGCCAGTGTCGCTTCATCCAGTTCAATATCATCGAACTCGTCCTCTGCATCCATCTCCCGTAGATAAGACCTGACTTCGTCAGCAGTGAAGCTGACATTATTCTCCTTACCAATCTCAATCATCCTTTGCACAGCTGCATCTAGGTCTGTAATAGCTAGTCCGTACAGTTATGTCTCAACTTCAGGCGATACAGAACCTCTGAATTCTTTGAACTGTTCGATGGTTGCCATTGGTTAGATTTCAGTCCTATTAGCATAGCTATCCTCCGAAGGAATTACCAGAAAAAATAATTTTATATCGTTTCACAATCACATGCCTTTTTAAGCGATTATGGAATTCGTTGAAGAAACAAAAAGCCTCTGCTAATGCAAGAGGTTTGAGTGTATGTCGACTTACATCTAACAATTTTTCCAGCTAATCAGACAGGTTTTGGCGATGTGCTTTTATCTCTGTGCTGTGGTGCAGGGTAGACTCATCCAACATCTACCATTCCCACCAGCTACACCTTCAAGCTCATCATCAGACAGGCTTTGGCGATGAGAGTTTAGACCTTCTGTGGTAATCGTGAACCCAGCAGCCTTTGCAATAGCAACAACATCAGCACCTTCTGCTTTGAGCTGTTCCTCCAGTGAAGTGTCGGCTTGAACTTTGGCGATGAATGCCTTTAGTTGTTCTTCTGACATAGGTGATATTTAACTCTTGTTAGCATAGCTAACCTTAGAAGAAATTATCAGAAAAAATAATTTCAGATCGGGTCAGCTATTGGATGGCTTTTTAAGCGAATATGGAAGTCGTTGATGAAATAAAAAGCCCCTGCTAATGCAAGGGCATGCAGTGCTTAGTAGGCTGTGGCCGGTCTTTTATTTCAAACGAGATGTCTCGATTAAGACGAAGACGCCAATTAACTAACGAGCAAGATTATCCTCTATGCATTCCGGGATTTGTATTCCTAGATTGTTTGTTAAATCCCCAATACGATTTAAAGTCGCCAACCGATGTATGACAGCCTGTTGAACCACAAGTACAATTGGCTCCAGTGCTGGCAACACCACCACGGCGAAGTCTGAAGAGATTGCCTCCTGCTACAGACTCAAGTTCTGCACTTGACAGCTCTTCGTCATCGATGTCTAAAGAACCTTTAAGATCATCTACTGTAAAAAAGAAGCCAGCAGCCTTGGCGATCTCAATAGCATCTGATCCATCTGCTTGAAGTTGCTTTTGCAAAGATGGATCGCCTTGAACCTTTGCGATAAATGCCTTCAGTTGTTCTTCTGACATTTGGCTTTAGATGCTTTTATTATTATATTATCTCCCTTTGCTTGCGGCCATCGTTGTCAACAAAACTTAGAGATGTGGAGAAGTGAGGTGATATTAAATTCTTTGAGATACTTTTTGATATCAATTTAGTGTCTAATAGTTAATTGGTCAGGTATCGGATGGCGTATTAAGGAGCGAATAGGGAGGTGATTGAAGAAATAAAAAGACCCCTGAGGGCTTTGAGTGTGTAGGTTTTGTACACAATTAATCATAAACACAAGCCAAACATCAAAGGCTCTGTTAAACACCAAGGGTTCATCTGGGTATTCACAGGCTTTCCACCAGCCACACCCTCAAGCTCATCACCAGACAGGGTTTGGCGATGGGTGTTTAGATCTTCTATGCTAATCGAGAACCCAGCAGCCTTTGCAATAGCTGCAACATCAGCACCTTCTGCCTTGAGCTGTTCCTGCAGTGAAGGATCGGCTTGAACTTTGGCGATGAATGCCTTGAGTTGTTCTTCTGACAATTACTTTTAGTGGCTTTTGTTATTATATCATGATCCTTCATTTGCGCCTATTGTTATCAATAAATCTTAGAGATATGAAGAGTTAAGGTGATATTGAATGTTTAGAGATGCTGTTTGATATCAATTTAGTGTCTGCAAATTAACTAGAGATAATCTTTCAACGACTCTCAACACAGTGGAACTCTCTAAAACCACGACGTGACTTAAAAGGGACTCCATCCCACTTTTACCTTGCTCCTTAGACTAATTAATTATTTAGGGGTTGAATATTCCTTTTCTTCAATTGATTGCACGTTAAATAAATCCCATGCGCTCATCACAATTCCACCTATTAATATTGTAAATAGGATTAAAAGAATTACTCTGGCAAGCCACTTCTTGGTTTTGCTTGTCGAAGGATAGAAATAGCCTAAGCCACGATAATTATATCCAAAATTAGGATTAACTCTTGGCATGTTCTTTTGCTGCTCATAGAAATCTCTTTCTTGTTGTTCGTCCATTGGTTACCTATGTTTTCTTAAAACTAGCTATCCTTTGAAGTAATTACCAGCACTGAAATATTGGAGAAATCTACCGGATATTAGTTTGCACTCCCTCGACCCTCGAAACTTTAGCTATCTAACAACCTAATCTCTTATTCCCTTTACTCGCCGAACATACTTCCGCATTCTCCATTCTGATATTTGCCGCCGGATACTGCCGCAAGTGTTGCTTCATCTAGTTCAATATCATCGAACTCATCCTCTGCATCCATCTCCTGTAGATAAGAACTGATTTCGTCAGCAGTGAAGCTGACTTCATTCTCATTACCAATCTCAATCATCCTCTGTACTGCATCAGAATCTCGCACTAGAAGTCCATGCAGCTCCGTTTGAACCTGTGGAGATACGGAGGCTCTTAGTTGGACGAATTGCTCTAGAGTTGCCATTGGTGATATTTAACTTTTATTAGTATAGCTATCCTCTGAAGAAATTACCAGAAAAAATAATTTTATATCGGGCTAAGATTTCATGACACAAATGTCTGAAGGGATATAATGTATGTAGATGGACCTCATTGCCCCATAGCCCCTCTGCAACGCATGTCTATTTCCTGGAGACGTGATCTGTTAGGGCGAACAAGGTGCGTTGAGTGAGGACCACCAGAGCAAAGGATCCAATGAGCACTACGTCTTTTACAAGTGCTAACAGTGCGCTAACAGAAGAAAGTGATCGCTGTGATCTGCTGCTAGCAAAAGCCTTCTCAGGCTAGGTAGTGTAATCGGCGTTGATTGATACCTAGTACTACTTTCCAGTGTTTACAAGGGTTTCTGGCGGCATTGTAGGTGTGAGCAAAATGTGAGCACCTTGCCACTTTCCAGTGGTGGCGGTGTGCACCGTGAGCAAACTGCCAGCAAATGCCCCGCAGCAGCAGCACTGGAAGAGTCCTCAATCGCGTTGATCTACAAGGTGGTAAACGCAACAACGCCTATGTCTTTAGAGACGGGCAAAGAGGTGGCAAGTGGTGCCTGTACTTCCTCAATCGAGAGACCAATCAGCGCCACCGCTTTGTACTCAAGCACTCCAATGGATCCTTTCCTGATCCAACTGCTGATGGAGTAGACGATGCCCTGGAGTTAGCACAAGAGAAATACATCGACTTAAGGACCAGGACAGAGCGAGGAGAAGTCGTCAATGTCTTAACCATTGCAGAGATGATCCAACGCTTTCTTGATAGAGAAGAGAAGCGCATCTCCAGCAGACCCCATGAAGGCATCACAGAAGCACGATTTCGTCTAATCAGAAATCAGTGCAAACACTTCCTGGACTATTGCCGCCGATCAGGTGGACCAGGGTCAAGCAAGCAGGTCCATCTCCTTAGACGAACTGCTCTTGATGCTTACCAGCACTGGAGAGAGGAGAACAACAGCGCCTTAGATAAAGCGGGAAGAAAACTACCAAGACCAACCACTCTCAACGGAGAGTTCTCAACGATCAGGAGGATGTTTAAGGAGATTGCTCTGACGCAGGGATACATCACAAGAGAGCAACTGCCAGAGATACCAACTGCCAAGGTCCCAAAAGATCAATCCTTCCGTCGCTCTGCATTGACATCACAGGAGTGGGTGCAACTCGAGAAGGCAGCACGTCTGTATTGGACACAAGGCAACAGTCGATATGACGACCAAGGCAAACCGCTGGGATTTCATCCACTCAAGCGAGGTCCTAACAAAGGCAAAGACAGCAAGAGACCAATCACAAGAAACAACCTCTATGGCGTCAATCAAGCAAAAGGCACTCGCCAATCTGATCGGGCACGCCAACAAAAAGACCATCGCATGATGCTGTACCTCGCCATGAGGATGTCAATGGAATCAGGCATCAGGATTGGATCGCTCAGGCAAATGAGGTGGTCTCATATTGCAGAGAACAGAACTCTCTCAGTAGAGGAGCGCAAGATCTGGTGTCTGGTGGAAGTGCCTGCAGAAAACACCAAAACAGGTCGCTGGTACGAATTGAGTGCACCAATTGCAGTCCATCTAGAGCGACTCAGGAGCATCACCAAACCAAAAAAGAAGAGCGATCTCCTCTTCTGCAATCAACGCACAGGCAAAGCACTCAGTTCTCGAATCTGGCGTGATGGACTCCTCGAAATGCTGGTGGAATCTGGACTCGCTACCTGGTCAGCAGAAGACTCCAACAACTGCCGTAAAGCAGAGGTACACACTGGCAAAACCTTGACTTGGTATTCCTTTCGGCACACCTGGATCACCCTTGCACTAGAGCGAGGTGTACCCATTGCCACGGTCTGCAACAACTGCGATACCTCAATCCAATACATCCAAGAGCACTACTTCCACTATGACGCCAAGCGCGCAACAGAAGCACTCTCAACAGGCAGAAAGCGACTTAAAGGTGCATTAGGTAATGACTGGATGCGGGATCCCTATATCGATGACAACTAAGCAACTCATCTCATCCCAACCTTCTTAACTGCTTTTCTCCTACCAATCTCAGTAGGAGCAGTTCGATGCTTCACTGACAGTACTCCTCCGCCAGTTTGGCAGCATCTTTATCTCCTAGTTCTGCTGCTTTCTTCAAGTCCTCACAAGCACCTTTTAGGTCTCCAACTAATTCCTTGGTAAAACCCCTGCCCTTATAGGCATTGACATACTGCGGATTAATCTCTATTGCCCTATTGAAATCAGCAATTGCTTCTTGAGTATCTCCTGATTCCCTCTTGGCAATACCGCGGTTGGAGTAGGCAATGGCAAGTTGCGGATTAATCTCTATCGCCTTATTAAAATCATCAATTGCTCCTTGATAATCTTTTAATTCATACTTGGCATTACCGCGGTTGTAGTAGGCAGCGGCATCCTGCGGATTAATCTCTATTGCCTTATTGAAATCAGATATTGCTCCTTGATAATCTTTTAATTCATCCTTGGCATTACCGCGGTTGTATTAGGCAGCGGCATCCTGCGGATTAATCTCTATTGCCTTTGTGTAATCAGCAATTGCTCCTTGAGTATCTTTTAATTTATACTT
>QCLC01000033.1 GCA_003214855.1 Prochlorococcus sp. AG-412-I05
ATCAGGATCACTCGTGAGACTTCCCTGGGCGGAAGCCGCTTGACTGGTCTCAGGATGCATAGGGTTCAGCTCGCGGCCTCACGAGAGGCCAGTTGAATCAGCTCCACCTTGTAGCCATCGGGATCTTCCACAAAGGCAATCACGGTGTTGCCATGTTGCATAGGCCCGGGTTCTCGCACCACACGCCCGCCTCGCTTTGAGATGGCCAAGCAGGTGGATTGAATATCCTCCACGCCCAAGGCGATATGGCCATAGCCCTCTCCCAACTCGTACTGATTTTGGTCCCAGTTGTGTGTGAGCTCCAGCACAGTGGTGTCACTCTCCTCGCCATAACCGACAAACGCCAAGGTGAAGCGACCTGTGGGGTAGTCCTTTCGCCGCAACAGCTGCATGCCTAGAACCTCGGTGTAGAAGCGCAGAGAACGATCCAAATCCCCGACCCTCAGCATCGTGTGCAACATCCGCATCTCGAGCGATCCTGACCTTTAAGACTCAGTTCATTCTGCGTCGTTCTACGACTGACAACAGCCTCAGCATCAGTAAAAGGGCTAGGTGGCACACAGTCCGCGGGATGGCAAACCATAGGATCCACGCAACTTCAATTCGTCACAGGTGATCGATTCCCTCGACCTCGTCATTGACACCATCGTGGCCAGAGAGGTTCTGGACTCTCGCGGCAACCCCACAGTTGAAGCAGAAGTGTTGCTCGAAGCAGGTGCTATCGGTCGGGCCATCGTGCCCAGCGGAGCAAGCACCGGTGCCCATGAGGCGCATGAATTAAGAGATGGCGACAGCCGCTTCATGGGCAAAGGGGTGACTAAGGCTGTGAACCATATCGAGGATCGGATTGCCCCAGCGCTCTGTGGGATCTCCTCCCTAGATCAGGCCAGTGTTGATGGCACCATGCAAGAGCTTGATGGCAGCGACAACAAATCAAGCCTGGGCGCAAACGCGATCTTGGCCGTGAGCATGGCCACTGCCCGCGCGGCCGCGAATGGCTTGGGTTTGCCCCTCTACCGCTACCTGGGTGGCCCAATGGCCTCATTGCTGCCCGTACCGCTGATGAATGTGATCAACGGTGGTGCGCATGCTGCTAACAATCTCGATTTTCAGGAATTCATGCTGGTGCCCCATGGAGCAAGCACCTTTCGAGAATCGCTGCGCATGGGCGCAGAAGTATTCCACACACTCAAGGCCCTGCTTAGTGCTCAGGGGCTCTCAACGGCAGTTGGAGATGAAGGCGGCTTTGCACCCAACCTGGCCAACAATGATGCAGCAGGAGATCTGCTCATTCAAGCAATCGAAAAAGCAGGCTATTCGCCTGGTAAGGATATTTCCTTGGCACTAGATGTAGCCAGCACAGAGTTCTATAAAGATGGCTGCTATGCCTTCGGGGGTGGGAGTTATACCAGCACCGAAATGGTGAATGAGCTCGAAAAACTTGTTGATCGCTACCCAATCATTTCGATCGAAGATGGACTAGCAGAAGATGATTGGCAAGGTTGGGCTCTACTCACAAACAAATTGGGGAAGCGTATTCAACTGATAGGTGACGATATTTTTGTAACTAGTACTAAGCGCCTACAACAGGGAATTGATCAAAACGTAGCCAATTCCATCTTGATTAAAGTGAATCAGATCGGCTCGCTAACTGAAACGCTTCAGGCCATAGAACTTGCTGGGCGCTCTGGTTACACCAGCGTGATCAGCCACCGCAGCGGCGAAACGGAAGACACCACAATTGCAGATCTTGCTGTTGCTACCCGTGCTGGGCAGATCAAAACGGGCTCCCTAAGTCGCAGTGAACGGGTAGCGAAATACAACCAACTGCTGCGAATTGAAGACGAACTCGGTAGTCAAGCGGTCTATGCCGGTGCCACAGGACAAGGGCCACGGGGGCGAAGCTAAGCAAAGGCCTCAAAGGGGCTGGACGGGGATCACTTTGGAAGACCTTCAGCGACTCTGACTCGACACATGATCCATGCGCGACTCACGTCCTAGCTTGATCTGCAATTTGAACCAACCGAAGCCCACCGGGAGAGCTGCGACCAACGGCAAGACAGCCCAAATCGGCCGACTACTTGCCCCCAATAGAGCAGCTGAAATGCCTAGAGAGCCCAATAACACCGATTGACCAAGGGCCTTCTGAACGCTGATCATGCGCCGCAACTGTCGATCGGATTCACCCATCCGAACCTGCAATTGCAGATCTCCTTGTTCGAGTCGTTCAAGGCTTTCGTCCAGACGCCTTGGCAAGGCTGCAGCCCGGCTGCCAATAGCACCGACCTGACGTCCGAGCTCATTGAGCAAATCGTTTGGACCAGAACCGCTTGAAGTCATTAGTGGCAGTAAATATGGCTTGGCTATAGCCATCAAACTAAAGCCTGAGTCGAGGCTTCGCCCCACACCTTCAAAGGTGGAGAGAGCACGCATCACAAAAATCAGCTCAACTGGCAGCCGAAAGGGTTGGCCATAAACCAACTCGTACAGATCTCCGGACAGTTTCTCGATCACATTGGCGCTGAAGGGGGGTGTCAAAGCGTCTTGAAACATCACTCGTACCAACCGCCGCACAGGCCCAACGTCGATGCCATAAGCAATCAAGCCCGCAGCCTGCAACTCCTCAACCAGGGCTGCCGCATCTCTAGCCGCCGCCGCACGAATCATCGAACCGAGCCGACGTCGCAAAGAATCGGAGAGCAGCCCCATCATGCCGAAGTCGTAGTAAATGAGAGCTCCATCAGGGGCCACGGCAAGGTTGCCTGGATGGGGATCGGCATGAAAAAAACCGAACCGCACGAGCTGCTGCAGATAGCTGGCGGCTCCAAGCTCCGCTACGGCCGGGGGATCAATTCCTGCCTTCAATAAAGCCTCAAGATCATTCACCTTGATGCCTGGCAAATAATCGAGACAAAGAACACGCCGGGTGCTGAGCTCCCAGACCACTGCAGGCACGCGAATACGAGAATCATCAAGAAACTGTTGACGAAACCGAGCTGCGTACTGAGCCTCCACACGAAAGTCGAGCTCCCTTAACAAGACCCGACGGCATTCCTGAGCAATCGCCACCCAGTCGCGTCCACGTCCCCATTTGGGGTGACGTTGCAGTACAGCAGCGACCTGCTGCATGATTTGCAAATCGAGGCGAAACAATCGCTCCAGGCGGGGCCGTTGAATCTTCAGGACAACTTGCCGACCGCTGCGCAGACTGGCGCGATGAACCTGAGCTAGGGAGGCGGCTGCAAGGGGCTGATCATCAAGATCAATGATCTCTGCACAGCGGTCCCCCAATTCCTGCTCCAGCAGAATTTGAGCTTGCTCAAAACTAAATGCAGGGACCTTGTCCTGCAGCTCAGCCAGTTCAGATACCCATTGAACTGGCAAAACATCAGGACGTGCCGAGAGCAACTGGCCAAGCTTGATAAAAGCGGAACCAAGTTGGAGCAATTCTGTAGTGAGCCAACGAGCTCGAATCGTTTGGCGGCCCTGTCGCCGCTCACTAGTCCAACCACCTGGATAAGTCCATTGACGGGCATCCCACCAAACAAAGATGATTAATGTCAAAACTGCACGCCAAATACGCAGCGCACGCAGCCCACGCCGAATCGCTACCAGCAGGGACGGACAAGTCATTACTGGTTGATCTCTATCTGGCGATTGAGGTCTGCCACCTTTGCCCTAAGACGATCGATCTGATCCTGAGCCTGACCTTGATTAGAAACTGGCGATGAGGTTGCCTTTGTCTCACTGACCTCACCAGATTCCTGCTCCAGACGATCGGCCTCTGCAATCACCTCTTGCTGAAAAAGATCCCATTCCTTGCTAAAGCGCTCTGGAGCATCCTGCGCCAGCAATGCCAGGCCAGCAGCAGCGTCAGCAAGCCCATGACCCAATCGTGCTGCTAAGCGGTTCAAGGTCGCTCTGAGTAGGGAATCAGGAGAACTCATGACCACAGCACGGATGTCTGAAACTGTGGCAGATCCAACTCGCAATCAAAGCACTGAAGGAGCGTTGGTAGGCCTTGTCAAAGTATGAGGTGGGTCGCTTGGAAATGGGGTGATCACTTTCAAGGGCTTTTAGGGATAGTTCCTCCTAAGAAAGTCTGATACTGGCGAGTGCGGCCGTTGAGGGGAGTCTCCCCTGCGCAGGAAATCTGATGCTGGTGTGCTCGCAGGTTGGGGCTTTGGAGCTACTGGCTGAAGGGGGGCTGGCCTGCCAAGAGAGTTTGATGCTGGTGTGCTTGCAGGCTTGGGCTTTGGAGCTACTGGTTGAGCAGGTCTGGTTCCCTGAGGGTTGATTGGTGCAGGCAGTTCTGGAGCCGCCAGACCGGGGTCATCCAGACCGGGGTCAGCCGAGTCGTCTTCTGTGGCTTGGCGAATCGCTTGCAGCTCCTGTTCACGGCGAAGAGCCGCCGCCGCCGCCAACTTCTCTGCTTGCTGCTTGGCCTGCTTCTCAGCCTGTTCTTTGGCCTTACGTTTGGCTGCAACTTTGGCCTCCTTGGCAGCGACGTCCGCCTGTAGATCTGCACTGCTGCCACCATGCCGACGACGCAGTTCTTCTAGGCGCTCTCCAGGAAATGGAACCGCAGTCGGTCCAAAAGACTGCTGCTGCGGCTGCTGCGTGTTCCCACGCAGAATCATGATCCTCTGGGTCATGCCATAGCCCAGGGCAAAACACCCACCCACCAACAAAGGTCCAAGCCAAAAGCGTGGGCGCTTGCGGTTCTTCTGCTTAGTTGGTGATGGTTTGGCCACGTGATCAAGCATATCCAGTCGTCTTGATCAGCTTTAAAGTTCAAACAAGGGCCAAACAATCCCTGATGCCAATCAGTGCTAGCTCGATCAAGACTGATCAATCATCCATACTTCGATGGGTCAAAGTAGATGTAAGCACAAAAGATTGAAACTAGAAGCTTTAAGAATGTATAGACGTGGAGCCGGATGAGCTAAGTGTTGCTACAAGCTTCCAACTGCTGGCTTCCCACTAATTGCGATCTTAGGTTTATAGATAGAAAGGTGAATTAGTTCGCTATCCCAACCATTCATGACATGGCCTTGTCGATAGCCTGAGATAGAAAGTCAGCAACCAGAAGCCTGATACGTGTGTAAAATATGCCTGACTAGTTTGGATGGCTGTATCACCATTAGCTTCAGCAAGTAAACGCAAATTCGTTGTTCAAAAAAGAAATGAGCCATTTCATGGCTGCCAAGTCAATGAACTTGAAAAATCCGTTGCTGCAGGGCAAGAGATTATGAGATAGAGCTCGCTGGAGCATCGGGGGAGCTCCAGTGTATTTGAACCCAGCTCAGCAGATAGTTCCCTTGCAAGGTAGATCAATGTCCATTAGCTCCACAAACAATGTTGACAATATGGCCAATCCAGGCGCATTGACGACTTGACAAGTACATGAACTCGTGATGATCATGTAATCTCCTCTAAATCACTCTGAAAATATTGGGCCCGGTTGTATCGACGAAAGTAGGGTTCAAGAGAGATTGAAGTTGACTTTATTGACATGTAACTTCCAATTCATAGGATTGCTTTCGCGTTGATGTATGCACGTATACAATCAGAATATTGCGAAATGAATTACTTTAATCCACTACTTGGCATGATGGAAAAACTAAAAGAAAGGAACGGGCATTTAGCCATAGCTGCCAATCATTATTGGCGTTATTGTTAGAGGAAGGGTTCATAGAGGAGAAATTCATGATCATAGACAAGCTTCTAACAATTCAATCCTAAGCAAAAAGTTGATACCCAAAAGAAGAACTTGGAACATGAAACCTGGCGGTCTCTTAAATAAGCAGAAAACAAACAATTGCAACACTACTCAATCAGCTCAGGAAGTTTTCTGGCCTTGCGTGCAGCTGCACAGGTCACTGAATTGACATTACTATATTCTGGAGGCGCAAGATATCGAGATGTAATAGCACAAAGTTTCCAACCAGTGTAAGGTTTTCGTTGCCCCGTAAGATCTTCTGAAAAACCATTCACCTGACACCAAGTTGATGCAGGGAATTGATAAGCACCAACTTTATCTTCACAGACAATATTAGCTTGACGGAAAAAGTAGGTATTTCCTTGGTCCCCATTGATTTTGATATCGACTTCTTGTGGCGATTGAGCCTGAGCATGACTTGGGCTAGAACATAGACATGAAAGTAGAGTGGTCATTAAAATCGGGAGCCTTGCTAATCTTCTCAATTGCCTTGCACTTGATTGATTATATAATAACTGCCTTTAACATGAAAAGCTAAGTTTTTAATGTAATTGGCTTTGTTTTTAAATACTATTCTCTTGATGATCGATTGAATCATCACCCATGCGCTAGCTTGAACAATAAGTTGATAGACTTTAGGATTATTGATATGATATTTGAAAGCTGCAAATCGAGCAATGAGTACTTTGGAGATCAGTTGGCTTCTCCCCTCAAGATAAAAAGATTAGAGAAAGTTTTCTTGATAGAAAATAATCTGCTAAATTACGATATTTTCTATCAAGAAATAGGTTGGTGTGAATTCAATTAAAGTGGGGCGATGGTTCAATCAATATGTTGTCAATAGCAGCATGCTTTGAATCCGAGGTTATGGAAATAATGCCCAAAACTTCTTATACAAACACAAGCAGTAGGCTGGTAATGCTCATCTAATCAAGGCGAACAGCTTGTCCTGCAATCAAGGAAGGCATTCCCCTGGAGCGTAAGGATCTTATGACTCACTTTGAGGGAGTGTGGCAAGTGAGCAGCTGAATTGATCTTTGCAGTAAAGCCTATGGAAGTGAGCTCTCTCTTTCATCCCAAATTAATTATGGGGACCACTAGGCGCTTTAACAGCTAGAGATTGGAAAGGACAAAGTCTTGAAATTTATCTCTCAATGAATCAAACTCTTTACGAGTTTGATCATTGATGAGGCCCACATGACCATTTTCTATGGCAGTATGGGTTTCATTCAATGCTTTTAGCATGTAATAAATTTCTGACTGGGATTCAAAAGTAAATTTCATGGTAAAAGATATTAATATTTTCAAAGTATCGCCGATAAATAGAATGGGGCAATCTGTATAAACACTCATAAGCTTAAAGAGTGCACATGTATATCGAGGGGATTGGCAGGTCGTAAACGTGAAGGGAAAATAAAAATCGTTAGTGAGGCTAAGGGGAGCGTCAAGACACTATCTCGCGCAAAAGATTACAGATGGAGCTTTACTGGGCAAGCCGAATGAATATTAGCCTTATTCAAGGTGCTTTTACCTGACAGGTAATATGATTACCTATTCATAATTAAAATGAACAAAAACAAGCCTCTACCATATTGTTGACAATCAAGATATCGGCCGAGGCCTTGACTTGTCTCTATCATAGTGATGATATACTTCCAAGTCTATATGGGCCATCCTATTGCGTTAATCATTGCTATCGCCCTGTTGTGCACTCTCTAGCGACTGTTATATTTCTCAGATGCTGCCAGAAACTAGAGCTGAGAGAAAGAGATCTAGGTGTCATAAACTCAACCCAAAAAATAGTCGTCATTTCTAATACTTAGTAGTCCGGCACGGCTCTCATTCATTAAAAGAGATTAATATTTTGCTAAAGCACACTAGACATCTTGAGACCGCTCAATCGAGTTTCCAATCTTCTTGAAAATAGGTTGTATTCTTCTGCTGAAATTCTCTGACTATGAAGAAGCACTTTTTATTACTTGCCAGGAGAATGCCAATCTTACTGGGCCCTTTGCTCATCTAAATCAAAAAGGGATCACTAGCTAAAGAATAACTTAGGGTTGATGCTATCAGTAAATTGTGTTATCCATTGAGTAAACGCACTGCATGAGATCTTCCAGAGGGATTAATTCAGCAAAGAATAAGCTCCGCAAAATGGTGTCGTATCAGATTAAGCAGCCAAGAGCGAATCGCCTTAATGGGTATAATAAGACTATCGTTCTCATGCCTAGAACAAGATGCCCATGAAATAACATGCGGACATGATTTCTTGATGGTAGTGGATTTGGACGATCTATTTATTATGCATCCGCAAATGCCTTAAGAGTGCAATAGACTGAGAAAAAGGTACTATTCTTGACTATCCATCGTGAAGATGTAGTACAAAAACCATCCCACACCAACTAGCAATAGCAAGACAGCACCTATGATGTCCCAAGGAATGGAATCCATAATCTACTTTTCAACCCTCACAGAAATAGCTTAATAGCAACTATAGTAGCGTAGGCACAAGCTCAAATGGAACAATGAAAAAGTACGCCTGCAAAGTTTGCACCTATATTTATGACCCAAGGGTGGGTGACCCAACAAATGGGATCCCACCGGGCACGAGCTTTGCTGATTTGCCCAGAGATTGGAAATGTCCACAATGTAAAGTAGGAAAAGGAAAATTTAAACCATGTAATTGACCTTGCGATCTCAAATTAACTATCTTTTGGCGGCAAAAGTAGATGTTGGGATGAACTCACCAAAGCCTTGAAGCTGCTAACAACACTCAAATAGATCTTAAAGGATGAAACATGGCAATTTTCAATATCCAATTGGCCTATCATTACCGATGATGACCGTTAAGGTATATTGGCTTGTAGATATAAACTTGTAGAAGATATTACTTAGGGTAAAGTTCTCGGCCAGTGCTTGGAAGCAGATCAAAAAAATGGAATTAATTTTGCCCGCAAGCTTTAAGAGCAGCTTAGCAGGCTAGATCATTGAAGATGAAATATCAAAGGTTTTCTTGGGAGAGATGTGTTACGGAAAGCCTTCATTGGGCGGCAGACCTATCTTCTCTTAATTTATTATTGTCCTTATAATTGCTGTACTTAATCAAACCATTGCCTTAGAATTCATCCAGCTAAGTATTGGCTGAGGAGTTGAGTATATATCTTAATCAGCATTTATTGTGTACGGCATTGCCTCATTCGACTAGGCAGCTTTGGAGAGAAGGATATAAACTATTAAGCAATGGGGGTGATTGCTATGTCGACTGTATGGATGAGTACCCTCATATGAAAGGCACTAGTTGGGGTTAAAATCTACATTGGATCTTCTTAATGACCGTGTAGCAAATATGAGGGAGTACAAGAATACGGAAAGTTTGCTTATTAGTGTTCTCATGGATTTTCAAATGGAGATTCTGAATCTCCATTTAGGACACTATCCATTATATGGCTTGATCAAGACAATAAGTCGATAAAGCAACACCTGAGTGATTTTAATCTCCTCTTGACTAGCCAATATAATGATATTGATAGTCAATGAAGCCCTATGCTTAACCTGTTCAGTGATTCTCCACTTTTAGCCTCTTGTCAGGCGTCATTAGTGCTCATTTTTGGAGTTATGATGCTCCTTAATGCACGTCGAAGCCGTCCGAACCTTAAATGGCATCCAGAATATCGTCAGTTATTAACAAAAGCCTATGATAATTCACCCTATGCAAAAGGAAATAAGCCATAAAACTCAAGCTTAATCTCTGTTATTGATAGATTTAGATAATGCCATGTTCGTTCGACATCAGTATGCCTTGTTTAAAAAATATGAGATTGAGAGGAAGATTATTCTTCGCAAATGAAATCTAATGGTTGGCTTTGTTCCAGCCGCAGATCAATTGCCTAGAGCCGTTTGACTCATATCTAGACATGATAGATTCGATCCTTTTTACTGCAGCGATCTGTTCGATTTTAGATCTTCACCCAAGCGACTAATTGGATTATCATCGTTCAGGTTTGGAGCCGGATAGAGGGTGGTGCAATTGAATGCAAAATCACCACCAGCTTTCTGAACAATATCTGCAATCTGGAGGAAGACCTCCTGTTGAATATCTAGCCAGTCTTTCCAAACAGTTGTTTTAGTAAAGCAATACACCATCATGTTGATCGAGGAGTTATCCCATTCGTTGAAATTCACCAGGATGCTCTGCTTTTGATCTATGTCTGGATGGTTTAACAGTAGACTTCGAACATTCTTGGTAATTGTCTCGATACGGGGCAGATCTTCATAGCGAAGACTAATGCTGGCTTTGATTCTTCTATTATACATTCGACCCGGATTCTCAATCGGAGTCGTTGCAAAGATCGAATTTGGAATATAGAGCGGTCGACGATCAAAGGTGCGAATGCGGGTGTGATACCAGCCAATTTTCTCAACTGTTCCATCATCAAAGCTCGAGACGCTAATCCAGTCACCTTCTGAGAACGGACGAGTAAAAAAGAGCATGAATCCTGATAGGAAATTCTGAGATATCTGCTGTGTCCCAAAGCCGAGGCCAATGCCTGCTCCACCAAGCAAAGCGCCTACTGCTGCGGTAGACACCCCAAAAGTCACCATCAGGCCCGCGATAGTTAAAACAATGACTCCAATGGTGAAAACCCGATCCAATAAGGCGGTCAACATAGCCTCATCTCTGGGATCTTCTACCTTCAGCCAGCGTTGAATGCGATTCGATTGCAGGAGAAGTGCCCGGCCGAGATTGATCGTGGCCCAGCCCAGAGCGATCACCACCAGAGCCGTTGAGACTGCTGAACTTTTAATGGGCAACAAGGCCTTAGCTTGCAGTTCCAAGAGATGTAACAGCCAACCCAAATACAGAGCTGACCCAAACCCAAGCAATAAGGGCCTTCGGATCGATCTCGCTACCAGAGGGCCAATTCGCCTTCCGTACTTATCCAGAAGAACGAGTATCAACCAAAGAACAGCTAAGAAGACAGTGCCGACCAGGATCCCTTCTTGACTCTGAAAAAAATCGATCTTGTTGAGCAGCTCTTGTTGCGTATTGGGCATGCGGCTTGATCTGGTTTGAGCAAATCTTACTGAGGAAAAATGAATCAGGGTAGAGATAAAACTGCCTTGATCACAGCAGTCACAATTAATCAAGAGCAAGATAAGCCTCTCTCAAGGAAATGGTCTGATCAAGAAGTGGTTTCCTACCAGTTGATCTACAAGACATAGATGCACTTTCTCTTAGTGAATCAGATGATGCCATCTTCCAGAGCATTGCAAACATGTAGAGACAGAAAATCTAGATCAAAGAGAGCAAGGACGCTAACAGTCACTGTTGGCAATGCTGATTCCACCCTGAAGTTGACCGTGTCGCAGGCCTATCTCTTCAGTCACGTTAAAGAATTTGATTGATTCTTGAACAGCTGCTGAAGACGAGCAGATTACTGTTGGTTATTGAGTCAGCATTTCTTTGAGCAAGTTTACGATCTTCTTTTGATTAGAGGTAATGGCTTTCACACCAAATGACTTTATATTGAGAAGGGTCAGCTTCTTCCTGTGATGATTGAGTTCATACTTAATCAAGTCTAAAAAACCTAATTAATACCCAATTAATCACCTGTTGATGCAAATACCTCAAGCCCAGCTGGATCGCTAGTAAACAAGAAATAGCCAGTCAGCTTAAGCCTAATATTAGTTCAGATCATAGAAGTTTGCTTGAGTTAAGTCAAAGAAGCCTGGTCAGCAAAAGGAAGACAAGCAAATCTACTGATAAAGATCTAAGCTATGGGTTAGCTAACGCAAAGTCTGCAAACCTCTTGCGTAATGTCTGAAAACTTTTGAGCGACCTTCTGTCCATTTCAAGCAATCCGTTCTCCACACACCATTGAGTCTGGTTTAATGCCTTCAACATGTAATAAATCTCCGTCTGAGATTCAAAGGTGAACTTGACAGCCATCGGAGATTTCTCGTTTGTGGTATCCAGCTTAATAGGAATCAAAGCAAAACGAGTGCGACAATGACCTCACCGAGCCTCCTCCACCCACCCTAAGTAGTGGCGAAGGTGCGATTGGGCTGGTAGATTTAATGCAAAGAATCTGATTTGAGTCAGCGTCATCTCAGGCCTACCCTTGAAAGCAAGTTGACTGAGATCTGCGAACTAATGTTGTTGCTATCTAGTCGATCCTACTTGATAGGTGGTTAGATGAATATTTGGCTAATTCAATGTTTAATCTCCTTGCAGCTAAAATGAATCTTTTCGTCATTCTTATTGTAAATGAGGGGTAGCCTCAATGGCACCAATTTAAACAACTCCCTATGCGACTTAGCTGTAACACTGCTTCTATGGATTCTCTTTAAGGAGTTTCATAAGAATCTTTTTCTGCATCATAGTCGCACGTAGAATATCTCTTTCTTGCTCGGCCAATGCTAATTCTTTCTGAAGACGATCAATGCGCAGATTAAGCTCTTTCTCACTGCTACTCATGTTGGTTTCCGATCCATTAGGGGTAGACTTGAGGTCTTTGCAGTTTAGATGCTAGCCCTTCTTTAGGCATTTCCCATTCTAAATATTATAAATATCTAAATTGAAACAGGCCCCATAGATAGAATCACAATAATACAAGCATGAATCACAGTTAGCAGACACTTTTCTTGGATTTGTTGATACTCTTATTAGGATTAGCACGTCACTCCGGAGAGAGAGTCCGTTAGTTTGTAGGTCTCGCCAGTGCTTGGGTTGTCCACAAAAATGGTGTAGCCAGCGTCAGCGTCTGACATTCACCTGCTTAGGATACGCATCGTTGGTTAACCGGCAACAGTTAGTGAGCAAGGTTGCCTAGAGGAGGAGGATGTCGATTGAGTCTCTGCAGATATGGTTCATAAAATGACAGCGAATACGTCTGTGAGTATTTCTTTCACTTGACTATTGAATGCTTTCGAATAATATAGAGCTTCCCAAAATGTGCACAAAGAAGGATATACGTAGTTGATGCAACACGACGCAGAACCTACTATTTTGACCTTGACATTCAATTAAAATAGGCATGTCATTTGTGCTAAGACGATGCCAGGCCTTTCACTTCCTACTATCCTAGTAATTGCAGCACTGGTGGCTTTGATACCAATTGCATTTGGTGGTTTTCTTGTAGTTCAGCGTCGCACAATCATGAGCTAAATAATTCTTGTTTCTTAGCAGGTATCGTTGTAATGTCAAACTGAAAAAGCTCTATTATTGCTAAGATGCCTGCTGCTTATTATCAATCCATTCGCTCTTTGATGAGCTACTAAGTAACCTGAGTGATGCGAGAATCCACAGCATTGATCGTGAAGAGTGATCACTTTCACCACGATCAATGCTTAAACCAATTGCTTTCGTCAGGCTCGATCAGCAGTCAATAGAAATGTGTTAACTGCTCATAAAGACATGATGAGCCCGGTTAAAAGTTTTGAACTATTGACCGCAAGGTATGTTATTCCAGCCATATTTCTTGATTTGGGTAACGGCAACCTTCTCCCACAGAAATGGTTTCGCTTATCTTAGTAACTGGAGCCTCTATCGCTAGCCAACACTGCTCTTGCCCCTACACCTGAACACATTTCAAGTCTTGCCCCAGGCTATCTTTGCAGCAGTAGCGATGGTCTGCGGCGCCGGCTTGTCGCTTCCCGTAAGGGCTGAAGTTGGTTGTGCAGCCTTTGAGGCTATTGGATGGAATGAAAATTTAGCTTCTGGTGCAAAGTCAGGTTTGATAACTGGTGGCAGTTGGAGGTGTTCAAATACTTACGCTGCTGGGGCTGGCTTTGTATCTGATGACTATGCAGTGACTGTACATACTTGTTTTGATGAAATATTTTGCAGTGATAGAGGCTATGAAGTAGGAGCAATATATGTTCAGGTCAATAAGGATGGAATAAAGGGAAATTTCAGGGCTCGGGGACAGGTTCTCAAGACAGATCGCAAGAGCATGAAGGTGAAGCAGGTGGATTCGGAAGTCGCATACAGCTGGACTGATGGTGGAATTAATGAGTTCAATACTGCATCACTGTTGATAGAACGCTAGTATTAGAGAAGGTTGTAGTTGCTAGGATGAACATCAAGCAACGACTGTAAAGAAAATATCTACACCTAATCGATGGCCTAAGGTCTGTGCCATAAATTTATCGATGACCGACTAATTCAAGTCTTTCAGGGATTGACTCTTTTGCTTTCAAGGCCTACCTCCTGGGAGTTGATTTTTGTTTAGTGTCTATATTGTTGTACGTTCAATTGCCATCATCGAGTTAATGCTCGAATTAGCATCAGATCTGTGGCTTTTTACTAGTCTCGTAGTTGAGATCGTCATCGACTAATTCTTTACATGCTTGTAATTTTCCCATTGAAGACCCGATTTTACGAAAAATATGCTTATCTCAATAGAGATGTTATTAAGGAAGAGCTCAAATACTGAAAATTGTAGTTACTTTCCTCAGTCCTGGTCTTCTTCGTCAAGGAATCGATTGGCTACTAGGGCGTCGACCACTGCGAGCAAGGCGCTGCAACCCCAGATCAAACGCCAGACCTGTTCTTCGGCCAATAAAGAGAGGCTAAGGAAGACCAACGCCAGCACAACATCGAGAAGAAGTGCACGGCGTATCAGTCGCTGGGGTAGTGGAGCCATAAGCTATCTTAGCTTCTTGGCTTGATAGTCTGGATGGTGAGATTCACCAACTCAAGGTCGGAGGAGATCGCTCCATGAACCTCTTTGATCACATTAACTGCAGTTAGGTGTTGTGATTTTACGGCGAAATATTTAAATATAAATTTAAATATTTTACAATCATAGCTATTGAGATAACTCTCGACACCTCCATCATCTTTAACATTCAATACAAGCCTTGCGCTTGATTCCTGCGAGGATTGCAAGTCATTAGATCTCAGTCTAGCCAGACTAATCTCTGTTTAATCATGTTTACTTTGACTGCGCCTGCGATAAATCCGCTGTCGCGATTTTGCTTTTGCTGTCCCTTTCAGCAATCCATAGACAACACAGCTTGTTACTAGAGCTGCGATGGCTCCTACCAAGCTGGATCCAAGTAAAAGGCGAGTGCTGAAGGCCCAGCCTTGAGTCCAAAGATCGTGGTCATTGAGTTGAGTGAGGTCAAAGTTATTTTGCCCTTGGTCAAGTAGGTAACAGCCAACTTGATAGTTGAACCAATAGAGCGGTAAATAGGTGATCGGATTACTGATCCAGGTGCCTATGGCTGCCAGTACATGGTTGCCGCGCACCACACTGGCCAAGGCGACACCCAGCAGTGTCTGTAACCCGAAGAAAGGGAAGCAGCCGCTGAACACTCCCGCTGCGACCCCTCGTGCCCGTTGCCCGGGCGTTCCTTCTTGCTGCCAGAGCCAAACAAGCCAGCGGCGCAGTCGCCTGATGATGCCCTGCAGGGTTTGCTGGATCATGGCCAGACCGAAGCAATGCTGCTGCAGGGTGGCGTTGATCGTAGGAAGGGCTGAAGGTGCCAGTGATGATGTCTTCTCCTATCCCGCATCAACAAACGATTGCCGCAGTGGCAACGGCGGTCGCACCAGGCCAAGGGGGTATTGCAGTGGTGCGGCTTTCTGGACCTGCGGCTGAGGTCGTTGGGCGGAGTGTGGTGTCTGTCCCGGGGCAACAACTTTGGGTGAGTCATCGGGTGTTGTATGGCCATGTGATGGATGAGAGCGGCCAGGAACGGATCGATGAAGTTCTCGTGTTGCTGATGAAGGGGCCACGCAGTTTCACTGGCGAGGATGTTGTGGAGATCCACTGTCATGGTGGATTGATGGCTGTTCAGCGGGTGCTTGAGCGTGTGTTGGCTCAGCCGCTTGTGCGTCGGGCACTACCTGGAGAGTTCAGCCAGCGGGCGGTGCTCAACGGCCGGCTTGACCTCACCCAGGCGGAGGCGATCAGTGAACTTGTGGCGGCGCGTAGTCGTCGAGCAGCCCAGTTGGCGATGACGGGAGTCGATGGAGGTATTCAGCGCCGCATCACCTCCCTGCGGGAAAGGTTGTTGGATCAGCTCAGCGAGCTGGAGGCCAGGGTTGATTTTGAGGAGGATCTTCCTCCTCTGGATGGTGCTGAGCTGTTGGTTGAGTTGCAGTGCGTGCGGCGAGAGCTCGAACAGCTTGTTGAAGATGCCAAGCGTGGTGATGTGCTGCGTCAGGGGCTACAGGTGGCTCTGGTTGGTCGCCCTAATGTTGGTAAGAGTTCCCTGTTGAATCGCCTCAGCCGCCGGGAGCGGGCGATCGTGACGGATCTTCCTGGTACGACTAGGGATGTCTTGGAGAGCGAGATTGTGCTGGAGGGTGTGCCGATCACCTTGGTTGACACCGCAGGTATTCGCGCCACACAAGATGCGCTGGAGCAACTTGGGATAGACCGTAGCCATCAGGCTCTCGCTGCAGCTGATGTGGTGTTGTTGGTGTTTGATCTCAGCCAGGGATGGACCTCCAACGATGCGGAGTTGCTCGCTCAGATCCCAGATGATCTGCCAAGGCTTCTTGTGGGTAATAAAGCTGATCTTCAGCCTGCCTCGATGGCTGCTTCGCTGATGGCTGCTTCGCTTAGCAATGAGGTTGATGCGAAAGCCCCGGATGTGATGTTGAGCGCACTCACTGGGCAAGGAGAAGAGGCCTTGATTGAAGCTGTTTTAAAGACTTGTGGGGCCAGCGAAGCGCAGGGGTTGGTGGTTGCTCTCAATCAACGGCAGCAAGATCTTGCCGCAACAGCAGCCATTGCCTTGGCGCGCACGCAGGAAGCTGCAGAGCAGAAGTTGCCCTGGGATTTTTGGACCATTGATCTGCGGCAAGCGATCAGCAGCTTGGGTGAGATCACTGGTGAGGAGATCACCGAAGCTGTGCTTGATCGGATTTTTTCACGTTTTTGTATTGGCAAATGAGTGAAAATAGAAACGCACTAGTGTGAATCAATACTGGCAAAACGCTTTTTTCTGCCTAGCCAATCACGCTTCGAAAGATTGTCTTTTTGTTTGCAAGATGTTTTCCATGTCAGTCTCTTCACCTTCGCTGACCCTGACTCCAGAACTGCGAAGCAGACTTGAGAGCTGGTTGTCAGAAGATCTCGGTCGTGGTGATCTCACCGCTCCTGCTTTACGTGGTTGTCATGGTCGCGCGTGTTGGCGAGCGAAAGCCGATGGTCTGTTTTGTGGTGGAGTGTTCGTTGAGCCATTGCTGCATGCGCTTGATCCAAAGGCCAAGGTGCAGCTTCTCGTCAGTGAAGGGGCTTCAGTTTCAGTTGGCCAAGACTTACTGCGGCTTGAGGGGCAGGCCTCAGCGTTGCTGGCTGTTGAGCGCACAGCACTGAATTTGGCGATGCGATTGTCTGGCGTGGCAACCGCAACTGCTGTGCTCGTGGATCAGTTGCGTGGGTCGTCTGTGCGCTTGGCTGACACCCGTAAGACCACTCCTGGGCTACGCGTGTTGGAGAAGTATGCCGTTCGCTGTGGGGGGGGAGTCAATCATCGTTGTGGTTTGGATGATGCAGCGATGCTCAAGGAGAACCACTTGGCTTGGGCTGGCGGCATGGCTGCAGCTGTCGCCGCTGTTCGCACAAGCGCACCATGGCCAGCTCAAGTGATCGTTGAAGCTGAAACTTCCGACCAGGCTGATGAGGCGATTCGAGCTGGAGCCGATGGGGTGCTGCTCGATGAATTTTCTCCTGAGGCGCTGCACAGCCTGGTGCCCTGTTGGCGTTTATTGGCAGAGCAGCGAGCTGAAGGGCCTGTGGTTCTGGAGGCGTCTGGTGTTGATCCTGCCCAGTTGCATGCCTATGCGGCAACTGGGATTGATTTGATCTCGACGAGTGCTCCAGTGACGCGCAGCCCTTGGCTTGATATCAGCATGCGGTTTGAATCAAACAAGGCTGCTTAAGAGGATTGAGGTTGTTCGGCTTTAAGCCAGCCTTCTTTCCACCCAAGCGACTGCCTCACGCTCTGCTCTGAAACTCAGTATTCACAACATTATGAGCTGATTATTTAGTCGATCCCAGGGCAGCGTTCTCTTCGTCTCTCCTTGTCGCTTGCTGGTGCTGCTGCTTTAGCTCTTGCTAGCTCTCCGATCCAACCAGTAGCAGCTCAAGACGATGGCAGTGCAGACGATTCAGGTGTGATTAAGATCAACTTCAAAGACTTTATTTAACTTTTCCTTAGAAAGCCTACTTGATCTAAAATCGCGGCTAGAGTTAACAATAAAGAGGATTAAATGTCTGCTATTGATTCATTTGGACAGCCTTTCTTGATAGCTAGCGTCAAAGATATTATTGCCTTTAAAGGCTTGACGGCTAAGAGTTTAAGGAAAAAGCTTGACAATATTGCGCAGAGAATAACTTGGAAAAATCATGAGGCTTTTCCAGCATGTGTTGCCTGGGGAGTTAGGTCTCATGAAGGCCAAGGAGAGCCAGTTGCGCTGTTGCTTGCTTGTGTTCAAGATGCTTATGATAGTGAAAGTATAAGATTGCTAATAGACAGCTTGGCTGTAAGAAAAGCATGGCAAGGCAATGGGATAGCAAGCAATCTTGTTGATACTGCTAAACGATGGGCAAGAAAGCACAAGATTAACGAAGTCACTCTTGTTATGCCATTGGGTCAACTCTCTACCACTGCTCTTGATCGAATGACACAAAAAGAGGCTGGCTGGAAGGATGATCCAGGAAAGACCATAGTTACCCTTTCAGATCCAATGAAAGTTGGTCCATTGCTTGTTCGCCTAGATCGAATGGCTAAGCGACAACAAAGACTATGGGGTTGGGAAATCCGCCCATACCCAGAAGACTCAAACCCTGAGCTTCAGAAACGAATAGAGGCACCTGACAATAATGAGATCCAGAAACCATATAGTCCACAGTCTCCTTTCCAAGTTGGAAAACATTCGATAAAATATAGCCGTATATTGATTGCAGAAGGCAAGATCATAGGCTGGCTTGTAGCTAATCAAGTTTCAACTAATTTAATTCGCTATGCTCAGGTTTGGGTGGATCCTGGCTGGGAAAAGAGTGGTGGGTTATTAGCAATGGTTGCAGACGTTATGCATTCGGCTCATTTTGCTGGCATAGATTTGCAAAATATAACTCAGCATGTTGCTCAACCAATTGCGAAGGGTTGTTTTGCTTTTCATCCAGATCACATTAATATGCCACGAATGAGCGAACGTCATTTTCGGCCTGTCGCAGACCAATGGGTCGAGACTCGGGTCAGAAGCCTTCAACTATCCAATACAAAGCAATAGTTTTTTTGTTTATAGATAAATCTATCATCGCTTCATATTGCCTATTGATTATGCCTTTCACATGCATATAATCCTCTTGCTGTTTTTTTGGCATAGGAACACAGCTATAACATAGAGGTGGGTTTCATGTCATTTCAGAGAAACTAGATAGCAATCTTCTGGAATTGCTTAAGCAAAGCCTTACAGCCCAAGCCCAAGCCCAAGGTAAGCGTATTGTCACGCCATGAACAGCTGTGAATTAGATCATGCCATCAGAGAAT
>QCLC01000034.1 GCA_003214855.1 Prochlorococcus sp. AG-412-I05
CACTCCCAGGGACGCAAGAAACCGCTGAATGCGATGAATTTCCCATCGACCAGCTTCGGCATAAAGGAAAAGGTGCAACAAAGCCCCTGGCTTTAAACGGGATGCCAGAGATTTGAGTCCAGCTTCCGGCTGTCGCAAGTGGTGAAGCGCACCAACGGAATTGATGTAGTCAAATTGCCCCTCATCTTCAAGCTCGAGCAAGCTTTGGTTCTCGATACGAACATGAGCCTGATCGTTGCCTCCGGAACGCTGCAAACGCGCTCGAGCCACCTCCAGCGCGCCGCGGGAAATGTCCACAGCCAGAATCTCCGCGCCGGGATTGAGATGGGCTAGGTAATCGGTACTCACACCCGTACCGCATCCGGCATCAAGGATTTTTAGAGGCTCACTACCAGCACATCTTCGGACAACAGAACCGGTACAGACCGCATAGGCCATATCCACACACCAACGCCAGTTGTATCCAGGCGGCGGCCCGTCCTGCAAAGGATCTCCTGGGTAAGGGAAGCGGTCATAAAAAGCACTGACAACAGGTGTGGCCTCATCGCACGGCTGAGCATCAGAGGACATCGAAAGGGAGCTGGCAACAAAGCGAGCATTTCATGGCCTCCCCCGAGGGGAGTCAGGACATCCCTACAGCACATATCCCAAAGCGAAGAAAGCTGAATCGACAAAATCAAACTCGTTTCTAGAAAGAAGATTGTGAAGACCAAAAATCGAACCTATGACATCTTCTGAATGCTCGTGAACTTCTCTTGTCCAATAATGTTTTAAGCAGTTTTTTGTTGTCAATTAAGACTTGGCAAAGTGCTAATAACACGTCTCAATAGGTCAACTTGACTTAGATCTAACCCCTTGAGTAGCTCCTCCGTCCTATCCCGCCGGAGTCAAAAACAACGGCAAGGGGCATTACGGCTGAGCCGTAGTGATGGAAGCGATCAGTTGTCTTTCTGGCAAAAACGTCTCCCCCTCCCCTGGGCACTCTGGCCCGCTGAAGGCCGTTTACTACTTACCCTTTTTGCCTTCTGGAGCCTGGCAGGGCTGCTGGTGCTTGGCTCGGCTAGCTGGTGGGTAGCCACTCGAGAGATGGGAGAAGGTGCTTATTACGTCAAACGACAACTGATATGGATGGCTGCCAGCTGGAGCCTGCTTGGCCTGGCTGTCTCTACCAGTCTGCGCCGTTGGCTAAAACTTGCAGGTCCAGCCCTCTGGCTCAGTTGCTTACTCGTCGCAGCGACCCTAGTCATCGGTAGCACCGTCAATGGGGCCAGTCGCTGGTTAGTGATCGGCCCTCTCCAGATTCAGCCATCAGAACTAGTCAAACCCTTTGTGGTGCTGCAAGCCGCCAACCTGTTTGCCCACTGGCAGCGCATCAGATCAGATGAGAAATTGCTCTGGCTTGGCATCTTCGGGGCCCTACTTCTACTGATTCTCAAACAGCCCAACCTCAGCACTGCCGCACTGACGGGCATGTTGCTATGGCTGATGGCACTCGCCGCTGGTCTGAGGTTGCGCACTTTGCTGGCAACCGCCATGGCAGGCGGCCTGCTTGGCACAACCAGCATTCTGATCAATGAGTATCAGCGCATACGAGTGATCTCCTTCCTCGACCCATGGCAAGACCCACAAGGGAGTGGTTACCAGCTCGTACAAAGCCTGCTTGCCATCGGCTCCGGGGGGTGGTTTGGCGAGGGCTTTGGCCTCTCCACCCAAAAACTGCAATACCTGCCCATACAAAGCACTGATTTCATCTATGCCGTTTTTGCCGAGGAATTTGGTTTCGTGGGCTCGGTGATGATGTTGCTCTTCCTGATGGTGGTTGCTTTCCTCGGCCTACGGGTAGCTCTGAGTTGCAGAACCAACCAGTCGCGATTGGTTGCTATCGGCTGCACAACGATCCTGGTGGGTCAAGCCGTGATCAATGTGGCCGTGGCCTCCGGCGTGATGCCCACAACCGGCTTGCCCTTGCCAATGGTGAGTTATGGAGGCAATTCACTGCTCTCAAGCGTCATGATTGCTGGTCTGTTGATCCGTTGTTCCCTTGAATCAACAGGGCTCATTGGTGGCAGATCCCCTCGACAGCGACGTCAGTCGATAGGGTAAATAGCTTAATTTGATCCGGCTGAGCCGGCTCTACCCATCCCTGCTCTGGACCTGGTTCTTTCAGATCTAGCCCGCAACGCTGAGCAAATGCTCAGCCACGGGCTAAGCAATCAAGGTCCGCTCACCCTGGCCCTCGTTTTTGCTGCCGGCTTTCTAACCAGCCTAGGCCCCTGCTCCCTTTCCCTCCTACCCGTCACCCTGGCCTATCTGGCAGGTTTTGATAGCAATCAGGCCCCCTGGCGCCGCAGCATCGCATTCTGTGGCGGCATTGTGGGTTCCCTTGTTCTGCTGGGCAGCCTTAGTGGTCTGATCGGACGAATTTACGGCCAGGTACCTGGAGTGGTGCCCACCCTGGTAGCACTGCTGGCGGTAGTCATGGGACTGAATCTGCTGGGGCTCCTAAAACTACCCCTGCCTGCAGGGCCAGATCCAGATCTTTGGCGGCAACGCGTTCCAGCTCCACTTGCCCCAGTGGCCGCCGGGTTGGCCTTCGGCCTAGCCGCCTCCCCCTGTACGACACCCGTGCTGGCTGTACTACTGGGATGGATCGCCCAGAGTGGTCAACCTTTGGTAGGAATCGTGCTGCTCACCTGCTTTGGCATTGGGCAGGTCCTACCACTGCTGCTAGCAGGAAGCGCAGCTGCCAACCTGCCGAAATTACTGGCACTGCGACCATTAGGCCGCTGGATCCCCCCCATGAGCGGAGCCGTTCTACTCACGACGGGCGTTCTCACTCTGTTGGCCCGCTGGAGCTGAACCTATGGCCACCTTTAAACGCCTTCTTGCCTGGATCTCCGACCTACGAATAGCCATAGGCTTGCTCCTCGTTATCGCACTCGCAAGTGCCCTAGGTACTGCAATACCCCAGGGAGAACTCCGTGAGAGCTACCTGGAAGGCTATAGCGACAAACCCTGGCTGGGCTTTGTCAACGGTTCGATGATTCTGCGCATGCAGTTGGATCACGTGTACACCAGCAGCTGGTTTTTAGCGCTGTTGGCCTGGCTTGGGCTTGCCCTGATCCTCTGCAGTTGGCGAAGACAATGGCCTGCCCTACAAGCAGCTCTGCAATGGGTCGACTACAAGGAGCCGCGTCAATTAAGCAAACTGGCCATCGCCGAAACGATCGCAAGCCCACCCAAAAACGAGAGTATCGACAAACTCGCAGCCCATCTCCATCAACAGGGATGGCAAGTGCAACAACAGCCGGGCAGGCTTGCTGCGCGGCGCGGGATTATCGGCCGAGCAGGGCCAATGCTTGTGCATCTGGGCCTAGTGCTGCTGATGCTAGGCGCCGTCTGGGGTTCCTTGGGTGGAAATCGTTTGGAGCAATTCCTCGCCCCGGGCCGTTCCCTCGACTTGTTAAACCGTGATGGGAACAGCCATCTCAAACTCACCCTGACAAACTTTGCAATTGAAAGAGACCCAGCGGGTCGACCTGAACAGTTCCGCTCACAACTAGAGCTGCTTGAGCCTGGTCAAGACACTGCCAAGCTGCACGAAGTCAGTGTCAACCATCCGCTGCGCTTCCATGGCTTAACTGTCTATCAAGCAGACTGGTCTCTAGCTGCCATCACCCTGCAACTTGGCCGCAGCCCTCTGCTGCAGCTGCCTCTGCGCACTTTCCCAGAGCTTGGTGAACAGGTCTGGGGGCTCGTACTACCGACCAACCCTGATGGCAGCGAGCCAGTCCTGCTGAGCCTCACCAGCGAAGCAGGGCCAGTACAAGTGTTCGATGCCACCGGTGAACAATTGGCCAGCCTGCGACCAGCAGGCCCAACGGCAGAAGTGAAGGGAATACCCATCCGCGTCGTCGAGGTTCTACCCGCCAGCGGCCTGCTTCTCAAACGCGATCCGGGGGTGCCTCTGGTCTACATCGGTTTCTTGATCACCCTGGTAGGTGGGGGACTGAGCATGATTGCCACTCGCCAACTCTGGGCGGTAGGCGACCCTGAAAATGAATGCCTACACGTTGGCGGTCTCTGCAACCGCAATCTGACCGGCTTCGCTAATGAGTTGCCCAGCCTGCTTGCTTCGATCACCCCAGCATCCCAGCATTGACTTAACAGGGCTGACGACTGCCATGACTAACCCGCACCACCGTATGCACATTGCCGCGCGGATTGAAATCTGCTTCTAATTGCATCCAGACCGGATCACAAACGACGACCAAATCATCAAGGATCTTGTTTGCGGCCTCCTCATGTGAAATCGTGCAATTCCGATAGCTATTCACATAGAGCTTGATCGCTTTGAGCTCAATCACTCTCGGGCCTGGCTGATAAAGCAGACGTAGCACAGCAAAATCGGGATACCCAGAGAACGGACATTGGCAGGTGAACTCAGGCAACTCAATTGAGATCTCATAGGGCCGCTCAGGCCTCGGATTGTTAAAGCAAATCAGCTCTCCCTCAGCAATCACCCGTTCGCCATAGAGGGGTTTAGATGCCTGCGCTTGAGTACTGCTCACGGGGATGGAACGATGCCTAAATGGACCCTAGATCTCGACTCATAGCTGGGCCTTAGAGGAGCAAGAATACGCTTTGGAGTCAACGCAAACCGCAGAAACGCTCACCAAAGCCCCAATTTAAGAAACTCTTCAGGTAACAAAGTCGAAAATGTTCGCCATGAACAGCGTAATCGCTGTAAAAAAGAAATTGAAGGACAAAACGTTGAGCTAGGTCATCGCATCGTCGTTGATCCATCAGCCGGAAGTAGCCCTCCGCAAGGCGAAGCAACGCTCCTTTCCACGAAGCAGCACCTCTGCCATCAAGGCAAGAAACCCCATCCCTTCGAGGCTCATCCCATGACCACTCAAGAACGCACCTATCGCGGCGTCACCTACAAGACTTCTGACCACGAGCAACCCAGTAACAGCGCTGTGAAGCATGTCTACCGCGGACAGCGTTATGAGGCTCCCCTCAAGCATGACGCACGACCTACTGATACCGAGGTGGAACTCAATTATCGCGGCAAGGTCTACCAGCACCGCCAAAATGACGCCGCCTCAAGCTGCAACAGCTAAATCGGTAACAACAGCCACAACCAAGGCCCGTTGAAAAAGCCCTAATAGGTGCATAAACGGGCCCCTTTCATGGACATCTGGTTAATCGGCAGTGGTGAAAGCATCCAGATCCGCCCTGCCAGCATCCATGGAATGCTCTGGCTACAGACCCATTTTGAAGATGCCCACTGGGATGCGCTTGCTAATAGCCAAGTCAGACTTCCTCAATTGGACGCGGAAGCCCTTTCCCAGGATGCAAAGAACGCAGGAATGAGCCTCGGACATCTATCTGCCCTATCAGTTCCCGGCCGTTTCTGACACACTTCCTTTATCTCTGAACGAGCAACATCAAGCCGTCATGAAGAAAGTCGAGGCGATTGTCCGTCCCTTCAAGCTTGAGGACGTCAAGCTTGCATTAGTCAATGCCGAGATCATCGGCATGACTGTGAGTGAAGTGAGAGGCTTCGGACGCCAGAAAGGCCAAGTTGAGCGCTATAGGGGCTCGGAATTCACCGTTGAATTCCTGCAGAAGTTAAAGGTCGAAGTGGTCGTCGACGACGACAAGGTAGAAACTGTCGTGAACGCCATTGCAGAAGCTGCCAAAACAGGCGAAATCGGTGACGGCAAGATTTTCATCTCTCCAGTGGATTCCGTAGTACGTATCCGTACCGGTGAGCGTGACAGCAAGGCCCTCTAGGCCAACGTCTGAGCCACAAGTCTCTCAAGAACTGGAAGATCTGCGAGGGTCTCTTCACCAAGCCAGAGCAGATATTCATGATTACCAGCCGGTCCAGTAATTGGAGAGGCGATAAGTCCCTTGGGCCACCAACCCAAAGACCTTGATGTATCGATCACGCTCTTCAAGGCATCCACATGGGCCAAAGCATCCCTGACCACTCCACCTTTACCCACCCGCTCACGCCCAACCTCAAACTGGGGCTTCACCAACAGCACTGCCTCTGAGTGGTCTGGCTTAAGTAGTTTCTTGATGGCAGGCAGCACAAGCCGCAAGGAGATGAAGGCAAGATCAGCAACAGCAAGGCTCGGCAAAGGCTCCTCAGCCCCGTAGAGCTGATCAGGGCTGAGGGTGCGCAGATTGGTGCGCTCCCTGAGCACCACGCGAGGGTCGTTGCGCAAATCCCAGGCCGTCTGGCCATAGCCCACATCGATCCCATAAACCCGAGCGGCACCATGCTGCAACAGGCAATCGGTGAAACCTCCTGTCGAGATGCCGCCATCCAGGCACACTCGTCCCTCAACATTGAGAGGAAACTCCCGCAGAGCGCCCAGCAACTTTTCCCCGCCACGAGACACGAATCTCGGTGGCTGCTCAACCTGAAGCTCAAGCTCCTGCGACACCTCATGACCAGGCTTATCAAGCAGCTGGCCATTACCATCTCGCACCTTGCCGGCGCGGATCAGCTGCTGAGCCTGATGGCGAGAACTCGCCAAACCCTTCATCAGCAGCTGCAAATCTAGACGCTGTTTGTGGGACATTTCGTCATAAAAGCAGACTTGAAAACGAAACAAAAACCTCTGAACCACCGCAAAAAGCGAAAGCTTCCGAGAAGATCACCGCAACTCGCCCGCAAGGACGTGTCTCAAGGCCAACCTCCACAACCCATAGCGATCCATCGGTACCCAAGCCGCAGCAATCACCATGTTGTTCCTCAAAAGCAACTCGCCACAGTGCTGGAGCTACTTGCGCCGGGCAGCTTTGTAACCCTTGAAAATCAACCAAACGATCTACCGCCATTCCAATTGATCCAATGCAAAGGTGGCCGTTGCTGGGTACGGCAACAGGCCTGGGGGCAACATGTTCATTGGGAAGTTGAACACCGCCGACTCAAGTCAGCCTGAATCCAAAGACTTAAGTTCAAGAATCAACCGCCCATCTGTGAGCCCTTGATCGAGCGCTACACACTGCCCGAAATGGGCGAGATTTGGACCGACAGGGCCAAGTATCAAAGCTGGCTAGATGTAGAGATCGCTGCTTGTGAGGCCAACTTTCAACTGGGGAAAATCCCAGAGGCTGAAATGCAGCAGATTCGTGAACGCGCAACCTTCGAACCACAGCGCATCTTGGAGATTGAGGCAGAGGTTCGCCACGACGTCATCGCCTTCCTGACCAACGTTAATGAACACGTAGGGGATGCCGGCCGCTACATCCACGTCGGCATGACCAGCAGCGATGTGCTGGATACGGGTCTGGCCCTGCAGTTAAAAAACTCTGTGGCATTGCTAAAACAAGAACTGGGCAGCCTTCAAGAGGCGATCCGCAGCTTGGCAGTGGAGCACAAGGGCACAGTCATGATCGGCCGCTCCCATGCCATCCATGGCGAACCCATCACCTTCGGTTTCAAACTGGCCGGTTGGCTAGCAGAAACAATGCGCAATGCCGAGCGACTGGAGCGGCTGGAGCGGGATGTGGCTGTAGGCCAGGTCAGTGGCGCCATGGGCACCTACGCCAACACGGATCCAAAGGTTGAGCAGCTCACATGCGAGCGCCTCTGCCTCATCCCAGACACCGCTAGTACCCAGGTCATCTCTCGCGATCGTCATGCTGACTATGTACAAACCCTGGCATTAGTGGGGGCGTCTCTAGATCGATTCGCGACAGAGATCCGCAACTTGCAGCGAACCGATGTGCTGGAAGTGGAGGAGAGCTTTGCCAAGGGACAAAAGGGAAGTTCGGCGATGCCACACAAACGCAACCCGATTCGGGCTGAGCGGATTAGTGGTCTTGCAAGGGTCCTCCGCAGCTATGTCGTCGCAGCACTCGAAAACGTGGCCCTCTGGCATGAGCGTGATATCAGTCACAGCTCCACTGAGCGAATGATGCTGCCGGATTGCTCCGTCACACTCCACTTCATGTTGCGAGAGATGACCCAAGTCGTGCAGGGACTTGGTATCTACCCAGCAAACATGCGCCGTAACATGAATATCTATGGTGGTGTGGTGTTCAGTCAGCGGGTGCTATTGGCGCTTGTTGAGAACGGCATGAGCAGAGAAGATGCCTACAGTGTTGTCCAGCGCAACGCCCATGCTGCGTGGAATACCGAAGGGGGTAACTTCCGCGCCAATCTTGAGGCCGATCCCCAAGTATCGACCCTTCTCAATGCCAAGGCGCTAGCCGAATGCTTCAGCACAGAGCTGCACCAAGCCAACCTGGACGTGATCTGGCAACGGCTCGGACTCTGAATCCCATGCCCCTGGTCGTCTAAACCGATTGGAATGATTTGAGTCGTTTAAGTCTCGCCCGACTTTTTACCATCATTGAATGGGTTCTAACGCGCTCTCAAACCCCATATAACAAGTGAAGATCAATGTGATCTGCTCTCCCCCTTGCCGAAAACTTGATGGCTGACCCGGTGCGGATCGAACACGACAGCATGGGCACTGTTGAGGTGCCCGCTGGAGTTCTCTGGGGTGCACAAACCCAGCGATCGCTCCTTAACTTCGCCATCAGCACAGACCGCATGCCAGTTGAACTGATCCATGCCTTGGCATTGATCAAACAGGCTGCCGCCAGCGTGAACTGTCGCCTGGGTGTGCTCGATGAAATCCAGCGGGATCAAATTATCAAGGCCGCCTCTGCTGTTGCATCCGGTCTCCACGACGACCAGTTTCCACTGCGGGTCTGGCAGACCGGTAGCGGTACCCACACAAACATGAATGTCAACGAGGTGATTAGCAACCTGGCGTCTCAGGCAAACAACGAACCCCTAGGTAGCCATAGACCGGTGCATCCAAACGATCATGTCAATCGATCCCAGTCCACCAATGACGCCTTCCCTACAGCTATACATATCGCCGCAGTCCAGGGGATCACCAAAAACTTGCTGCCTGAACTGGAGCGATTGATCGCAGCCTTTGCCAAAAAAAGCAATGCCTGGAGTGACATCATCAAAATCGGTCGCACCCATCTACAAGACGCCGTACCTCTCACCCTTGGTCAGGAGGCCTCTGCGTGGCGGGATCAAATTGCCACAGCCCATAGTCGTATTCAGTCAAGCCTGATAGAGCTCTACCCCCTACCGCTTGGAGGCACCGCCGTGGGGACTGGCCTCAACGCCCCATCTGGCTTCGGTCAAGAAACAGCAGCGCAACTTGCCAGCCTCACAGGCCTGCCATTCAGCTCAGCCAACAACAAGTTCGCCGTGATGGCAAGCCATGACGGATTAGTGAATGCAATGGCTCAGTTGCGCATGTTGGCGGTTGCCCTATTCAAGATCTCCAATGATCTGCGCCTACTGGCCTGTGGCCCAAGGGCCGGCCTGGCAGAGCTGCATCTACCTGAGAATGAGCCGGGAAGCTCGATCATGCCTGGAAAAGTCAACCCCTCTCAATGCGAGGCCATGGCCATGGTCTGTTTACAGGTAATCGGGCTTGATTCAGCCGTGACCATGGCAGGTGGTAGTGGTCATCTGCAAATGAACGTCTACAAACCCCTGATTGGCTTCAACCTGCTTCACAGCATTGAATTGCTACATGACGCCTGCCGCAATTACCGGCTGGCCATGGTGCAAGGGATTGAACCAAACCGAATCAAGATCCAGCATGATCTAGAGCAATCGCTGATGCTAGTAACAGCTTTAGCCCCCGAAATCGGTTACGACAAAGCCAGTGAGATTGCCCACCTCGCCCATGAGAAGGGATTCAGCCTGCGTGAAGCAGCACTAAAACTCGGCTATGTGAGCCAAGAAGACTTCGATCGCATTGTTAATCCGGCATTGATGGCTGATCCTCATGACTGAAGGAATTGATGCTGGTTACAATGCAATTAATAATTTTTTGTCAGCAAAAGAATTCCTTGCAGCTGGTTGCATGCAATCTCTAGACCCTGATGAAATAGTTGGGCCCAGGACGGAATGGCAACTTGACGAGTCTCCACATCGCTGACTCATTTATGCGCCAAGTGTATTAGCTAGATGCCTTCAACGACACCTGGCAGTAGGCCACCTGCATGAGAACTTGGTTTTATTGAACTAAAAGAATTAAATCTCGAATTAATTTTGCTCTCAAATTTGGAATTAGATCTCAAGTTCCCCTAAGCATTGAACAAACAAATTCCTTGGGAGCCCCCTCAAGGTGTTGGCGTTCAATTTCCATATAGCTAGCTAGTTCGGATGGCCGGTGCCGCAAACAAGCTTGACGAACGCTTGCAAGGTTGGCAGAAAGCAGGCTTGATCACCGCTTATACCGACGCTTCTATTGAGCGCTTGGAAGCTGCTCAGGTTGCAGAGAAAACCTGAGTAGCGGAGCTCTTCTCGGACTTCCAGCTCACCTTGCTGTGGCTTTTGGCTCAATTCTCTTCGCGGCCGGGATTCTTTTATTTGTTGACGCCCCTTGGAATGCACTAGCTCCTCAATGGCGCTACATCCTTCTGCTAGGTGTGCTTCTAGACCTGCATGACTCAGCCGCTTATACGAGCGAACGCTTTCAATCCATGGCGGTAGCTCTTGACGGAGTCGGGACAGTAGTACTTGGCGGAGGCATCTTTCTAAGCGCTCAAATCTTCCATCTAGAGGCGAACTGGTCTGCAGATCTGCTGCTTTGGGCTATCGGTGCTGCAGTGGGTTGGGCTCTGTTAAGGCAGTGCCCCCAGCTCGACATGTTGGAAATAATCTTAACGGTTTGGCTTTGTGGAGAGTGGGGACGCCAATCTCAAGCTTTAAACAGCTCGGCTGAAGCGGGCACTTTGATTCATGTTGGTGACATATTCCTTCTTTGCTTGACATATTTCACAGCACCCTCTGTAAGAAAGGCTTCCAGCTCAAGCATTGTCTTGATATGGATTGGAGGCCTTTGTTTTCTTCCATCAGCTACTGGTTGGGGTTTTGCATCGACTGTTCTGAATTTAGATCCTGTCGGACTACCTACAACCATGACTTGAATTGGCTGGACAGTAGCGATCGTTGGTCCCCTTCTGCTTGGATGGGTTTGACATCATCGAAATGTTTGGCCGCTGGGAATAGCTGTTGCATGGATGTTCTTAGATCTTGTGGTTCGCGATCATGGGATCACTCCTCTTAGCGATGCATGGAGGGAGGTAGGAGCCACTCCGTTGACGTTTTGTGGATATGCAGAAGATCGAACAGAGTGAATCAAGTTGGGAACAGCACCGATCACGATCATTCTGGGGGGCTTCTACTTTTCAGAAGTCATGGAACGTTCCGATCACTCCCTCAGCTTGATTGGACTTGACTTGTAGTTTCTTATGTTGGAGGTTGGGCACTCGACAGGTTCCTGTAGATCCAAATCAATCCATCCTCGGCCGCCATGTGGATCTACAAGTTGAGGTGCCTGTGATCAGTTCGTCAGCAAGGACAAGTCGACTTGCAAAAGTCGGTCAGCCAATTCCTTTACAGCCAACTATTCGTCAGGGCCGCCTTTTTACAGCACCCTCAACCTGAAAAATATATGGCAAGCAAGAGATTTTGATCAAACCCTGTCGGATCAGCAATCTGCCTGAAGGATCCATAGCTCAACTCCCATATCGACTTGCCTTGTTCATACCTCCTGATATTCCGGCTCCTTCGCTACGCCCTACTGGCGAAAAGCTTTGAGTAGAAGCGACCCTGCCAAATCAGCAACCCGTGCTACCAATTCAGTTAGAAGTCGAACGAGATGGTCAAATTGAGCCACTTTCTCTTCGCTCATACTGTTTTATCCATATAAGTTTGGCATAAGGAGACACAGCAGCGATAAAATATTTTCAATATCACCTTTTGATAAGCTCCAATCTTCGATAGCAAAGAAGCACTAGTGTTCCGCACAAATGCGAAAGGCTATTGCTCAGCTCAATGATCATTGCAGTCACCAAGCAGACGAATTAGTTTAGCGTTGATATACATATCTTTTCTCTTCTTCTAATCTAATACTGAAAATTTCTTATCTCAAGTCAAACAAAAAATACCAAATACTGAAACCCAATCATCGCTCTAGAGTTTTATTTCAAAACGAGAGGACAATACATCCCCCCCTGGCAACATTGGCTTTGAATATCTGTGAATCTAGAGCCAGGCGCAATTGAATTAAACGAAAGGTAATAAACGCTTCAGTAATAAAATCACTTTCACAAAAGGGATGAAAGTAAATTCCATGCCCAGGCGAAGAGAAAGATATGAATTTAAATTAATTGACCAAAAGCGCTACTGGCTGGAGGACATTATTAAAACTATAATAATTGAAGTACCTCAATCCCATTTGTAGAGTGCTGAGCTTAATCTGCCTATTTTTAACTTCATTAATAAATTTGAAACCTACGAGCAATTTAGAAAGAAGAGAAAGCATTTACGCATTAATCTCAACTGCCGGTGTATTCGCCTACGGGACTCTTGGGCTTACATGCCTGTGCCTAGTATATCTTGATAGGCCAAGATTTCCAACCATTCTCATCAGCCTAATAATACTGACTATAACATTTTCAAAAGAGAGAGATTCATTTGCAATCCTCAAATGCATATCAAGGGAAGTACTTGATGATTTAAAACGCATCGTCGAAAGCAGGAGATCCCATGATTACTATTTAAATATACTAATATTAGCGTCTGTATTATGCCTGTATCTTGTATCTATTGGGCCTATCAATCATCCAGATGCAATCGATTATCACCTAGGCGTACCTTTACAGAATTGGTTGAGAACATCTAGTTATATTGATGGCAGCTTAAGCCAAGGCATGGCGGGAATAGGTGATTATGCAAATATTGCTTTTATCCAGGAAAACACAGTATGGCTTATTCGAACAATTCAAACCATCACAATTCTGCCAATAGCCTTATACAGCCTCAAGCTGAAATCCAATAAGTTATTAATACTAGCCTTCCTAATCACCCCTGCCTTTGTTCAATGGATCACCATTGGTAAACCTTTGTTTCTCGGTGAATCTGCAATTGCAATTTGCTACGTAGAGTGGAACGAGAGAAAATCCAATAATTCATTACTGTACTTGTTATGCTGCATTCTTTTAAGTATTTCATTCAAAATCTCTGCCTTATTAATCTGCATACCCATTTGCATACATATAATAGTTTATGAAATTTTTGGCTCCAGAGATACAAAGCGATCTCTGCTAAGTGTGTTAAGTTCAAAAGTGATATTAATATGCTTAATTACACTTGCCAGTATATTACTATTTAGAAGCCACATAACCGGAAATTTTGCATATCCATTATTTAGCAAATATTTTACTCCGGACAACTTACAGCAAATAGCATTCGAAGAAAGGCTAAGAGGCTATGGCAGGAGCGGAATATTGTCATTTTTGAATCTTATTGTACCTTTAAAATTATCAGATATTGGTCTTAGCCTAGGGCCATGTTTAAGTGTACTCCTGCTTGCGACTTATACGAATAATCTATTTAGAAGCGATCATGATAAAGTAATTAATGCCATAATAACAAGCCAAGTAGCACTACTCCTATGCTTTGGACAAATAAGAATTGACTATTTTGCTGCGCCTATAATTTTACTATTGCTTTCATCTAAAACTCTTGATTTGCAAAAAATTAAAATGCCAAAAATTGCTATAAAAATATTTAGAGTGCTCATTTTCTCTCAATTAGTGATGTCAATAGTAGTATTCAATATCGCACTTTCTCAAACTTTCCATGCTATGATTGATTATGATGAAGCAATGAACTATCAAGCCAGTGGCTTCAGTCAAGCAAAACTATTAAATGGCAATGGCAATACACTAAATCTGGCTGATAGAGGATATCGTTCCTTTATGGATAGCAACTACATTGACCGTGATAGATTTAATTTATGTTTAGACAACAGTATTGACGATGATTTGCAAGCATCTACGAATTCTTGCATTGAAAAATTTGATATCAAATCAATCATTGCTCCTAAAGACTTTCATGGATTTGAAGACAATGTTGAATTAATTTGCAGAGAGAAATTGATTCATGCTGGCTCACGCAACCCATTCAATAGATATTATCAAATCATAGACTTATGCAATCATAAAGACATGCTGGAGCGTCAAACGAAATGACTAACTTGCTATTTATTTATCCCACAAATTGTACCTGAGAATACAATATATTGCTCTAGCTCCGTCCTTCCATCCAATTTTCTTACCATCCTCGTAAGTTCTACCATAATAAGAAATACCTACTTCCCATATTCTTAAATTTAGTCTTGATATTTTAGCTGTAACTTCTGGTTCAAACCCAAAACGGTTTTCTTTTAGATCTATTGATTTAATCACTTCTGTTCTAAATGCCTTTGAGCCCGTTTCTATATCACTAAAATTAAGATCAGTCAAAAGATTGCTTAAGAAGGTTAGAAATAGATTCCCAAGCATATGAGTAAAATACAATAGTCTATGAGGCTTACCACTATTAAACCTGCTGCCGAACACAACATCAGCCTTGTTATCTAGGATTGGTTGAATTACTAAAGGGTATTCTTCAGGAGAATATTCTAGATCTGCATCCTGAATAATACATATCTCACCAGTGGCCAAATGAATTCCTGTGCGAATTGCTGCACCCTTCCCCATATTCCTCGGATGAAAAGTAACTTTGATATTTTTATCATTAATGGATTTTAGGATCTCCTTGCTTCCATCAGTTGAACCATCATCAACTATAATAATTTCTTTTTCCTCTACAGGAGAAGCTTGAACGGCTTCTATTAGGCTCAGTATAGTTCTAAATTCATTAAAGCACGGGATGATCACGCTTAATTTAGACATTCTTTTCGCAGGCAGAGTGAAGACAATTTGACAATGACTAATTCATTATTTTACTATACGAGCTAAATTTGCTATGAGTTTTAACCTGCCAGAAGCCTATCTTGAAGCAGAGCCAAAGCAGGATGCTATTAAAATACAACAATGCTAGGGCTGAGAAAAAGATCAGTTAGGACTTTGCATAGATATATTGCTGTTTTTTTAATTTTCCCAGTTTAATTAGGTTTATAGTTGTTTTTTAACCAAGTGGAACTCACTATTTAAACCAAAGCTGATTCGTGATGACAACTGATTTGGCCAAGCGACATACTCGAGCGATGAAGCTGTCCTTCATAGTGATGATGCTCCCAGTATTCATGCAACCCGCTGTTGGCTTCCTTGCTCAAATAGGGGGTGCTAAGGGCTTGGTCCCATCCCCGAGCCAAGAGCTCCAAGGCTATGGTCTCGTTGTGGTCCTGATGTTCATATCAACAGGGCTCTCCCTCTGCGTGAAAGATACGAAACCGCGCAAGGAGAAATTTGTCATGGCCCACTAACCAACCAGAACTCGCCTGATCAAGCCACCCGCTCTGTAGCAGGATTGAGTTCTGCCTCAACTGCAACCGCATCTAACAGATCCTCTGCCTCACACACAGGGAAGCGATTGATCGCTTTCAGTGCCAAACGTGCATTACGACGCAACTGCTCACTGATCGCCTCGCAGTAAGGCACCTGTGCGAGTAGGTCCACCGTGCGGCGGAGGATCCGCACGACATCGCCCTCATCCAGTGACGTATTCGCAATCAGATCACTCCAGGCGGTACCCCGCGCCCAGGCATCGACCAAACCCATCAGCTCAGGCTCCCACCAAGCGGGGACAACAACTTGGCAGCGCTCCTGTGCCAGCAAGAGCTCTCGACGAATACCTGCTAGATCATGGAGAGCCTCCTCCGCACTCGCCGGTGATGGGTAGCCACTCCAAAGATCAGGGCGATTGACCTCCGTACTGATCGCCTCGAACACCGCCGCCAGGTTGGCAGGGTGCAAGTCATCCAAATGGCCACTCATCAAAGAAAGACCCAGCCAAAGTTCGTTGTCGCCCCGCATCGCCGCCACAGTCCGTCCAATCTCCGTGGGATCCAAATCATCAAGACAACCAAAGTGCTGCAAGATCTCGATCAAACTCAAAAAGGTCTCCCAATGACGGTTGGCCCTCTGGTGCAGCAACTGCTGCCGTTCGCAGATCTCAAGCTCAAGCTCCTCCATACGACGGCGATGTTTCTTGAGCTGTTTGCGATCCCCCCAACGATGAGCCGGTTGCTGCTCTAACTCTTCCTCAAGGCCACGAACCCGCTGCGCCTGGGCCAACACCTCACCGGCCAGGTCGTACTGGGGAGTCGTCATGTCGTGACGCTTGGCCATATGGGCGACAGCAAGAGCAAGGCTTCCACTGTGCTGATCGCCATGGCGAAGTTCGCCAGAGCGCTGCAGATCCGGCCCAATCATTTCAGTCACTTGCAAGCAGCTCAATTCCGCATGCAGACTGACAACCGCCGGACAGGGCAGCAGTAGCCAGACGTTCTCATCGGTTAGGCAAAGCAGAAGCGGAAACTGACCTGGGCCCTCAAGCTTGTCGACGATCACAGCTGGAGTGACACGTCCCCGCAACTGGGGGGCCTTCAGGCTCACCAACGTGCCAACACTGGCAAACTGCAAAGCCAGGGTGAGCTCATTGGCCAAGGTCTCCTCAGCCTGTTGCTGCAAAATCCGCAACAAACGCCGCTCCTCACGCAATCGACTGCGTCGCTTTTCATAATCCTCAAAGTCTTGCCAGGGAACATCACCAGCAACTCCCTGCAGTTGCCCCAGCTGTAGCCGCAGTTGTTCCAGCGATTCCTCCTCGTACACCAAATCCAGACTGGCTAAATAGCGACCAAAACTGCGTTCTACAAGTTCCCTTGCCTTCTTGAGGTCATGACGCTGCAACAAGTTCAGCACCATGCCGTAGCTAGGGGTGAACTGACTCACAAGAGGATCTGCTGGGCTGGTGGCCAGCTGGCCTGCCTCACGCACGCCCTCGAAACGACTTTGCACTGTGACCACATAACCCTGAGAATCCAACCCGCGCCGCCCGGCACGGCCCGCCATCTGTAAAAATTCACTGCCCATCAGTGGTCGGTGGCCACGCTCAGTGCGCTTCGACAACGCTGAAATCACAGTGCTACGTGCCGGCATATTGATCCCTGCCGCAAGCGTTTCAGTAGCAAACACCACCTTCACAAGTCCCTGCTGAAACAACTCCTCGATCAGTTCCTTCCACGCAGGCAGCACACCAGCATGATGAGCAGCAATGCCCCGCAGCAGGGCATCAGCATGGATGCCATCACGAACAGCCTCTGGATTGGTCTCGCTATAGGTTCGAAGACGCTGGCGAATCTGCTCTTGCTGAGTCGGTGAGACCAGACACTGAGAGCCAAGCTCCTTAACGGATTTATCACAGCCACGA
>QCLC01000035.1 GCA_003214855.1 Prochlorococcus sp. AG-412-I05
GTGATGACTAGCAACTTGGCGAGTCGCGCCATCCTTGATGCGTCTCGCTTGGCGCAGCAGGAGGGGACAGATGGGGATTGTCTTGATCAGAGCCTGACTCAAAAGGTGGATCAGGCCCTCAATAAGCAATTTCGGCCTGAATTTTTGAATCGCATCGATGAAGTGATCCGTTTTCGGCCGCTCAAGGCTGATGACCTTCAGCGAATTGTGCAGCTGCAATTGGCCGATCTCTCCAGCCTGCTTGCTGAGCAAGGTCTTGAATTGCGTGTGGAGGCAGACGCGGTTGAGGCTTTGGCTTTGCAAGGTTATGAACCGGAATATGGCGCTCGCCCTTTACGGCGCGTACTGCGTCGTCGGGTTGAAAACCCGTTGGCCACGGAATTGCTGGAAGAGCGTTTCAGCGGTGCCCGCGCCGTGCGCGTGATACCCGGTGCTCAGGCCTCCGAACCATTTCAGTTCCTTCCTGAGGATTGAAACAGGTATCCGGTAAAGTGTTCGTTTGCCGGCGTGTGCTTCAGCACCGGCGATAGCCACCGGCCTAAGCTCCGTGACCAGCCCTATTTCCGAGGACACCACAGACTCCAGCGAATCTCCTGCCGAGGACACCACAGATTCCAGCGATTCTCCTGAGGCAGAACCGACCCGTCAGAGTGGGTTTCTTGCAGCAACCTATGAGGAGTTGAGCCTGGTGGTATGGCCCAGTCGCCAGCAGCTGTTCAGCGAATCCATCGCCGTGATCCTGATGGTCAGTCTCTCGGCTGCATTCATCGCTGCCGTGAGTCGGTTTTATAGCTGGGCGTCGTCCCAGATTTTCGTTTGATTGTGTAGGGCGGTTTTGCTGTCTTGCCTCAACCGTCTTTCCCAAACCATTAGCTTCTTATCAGCGCAAGTGTCAGAACTCGAGCTCACACCACAAGAACCATCTGAGGTTCTGGAACTGCCGGCTCCTAATGATGGAGAAGAGGGTACCAAGGCCCCAACTCCTGCAGCCAGAACAACCGTAGCCCGCTGGTATGCCATTCAGGTGGCCTCGAGCTGTGAGAAGAAGGTGAAGGCAACTCTTGAGCAGCGGGCCGTCACCCTTGGGGTGAGCAACAGGATTCTGGAGATCGAAATTCCCCAGACCCCAGCGGTGAAATTGAAAAAGGATGGCAGTCGTCAGTCCACTGAGGAGAAAGTCTTTCCGGGGTACGTGTTGGTACGAATGGTTCTTGATGAAGACACAATGATGGCGGTGCGCAGCACCCCCAACGTGATCAACTTCGTGGGGGCTGAGGACCGCCGCGCCACAGGGAAAGCTCGTGGTCACATCAAACCCCGACCGCTCAGTCGTCAGGAAGTGGATCGCATCTTCAAGCGTGCTGCTGAGAAAAAGACACTCGTCAAGGTCGATCTCGCGGAGGGCGATCAGATCCTTGTGACCTCCGGTCCTTTCAAGGACTTCCAGGGGGAGGTGATCGAAGTTTCTGGAGAGCGCAGCAAGCTGAAAGCTCTTCTCTCAATCTTTGGCAGGGAAACACCTGTGGAACTCGAGTTTTCTCAAATCAATAAACAGAATTGAGCTAACGGCGGCCGTCTCCCTGCGGAGGGCGGCCAAAGAGGTGGGCCACCATCTTGCCGCACTTGTCCCAAGGGCCAGGTCATCCGCAATCGTTCAATCCCGCTCGTCCATGGCCAAGAAAGTTGTATCTGTGATCAAGCTGGCCCTTCAGGCTGGCAAAGCTAATCCTGCTCCGCCTGTGGGTCCTGCCCTTGGCCAGCATGGAGTCAACATCATGGCGTTTTGCAAGGAGTACAACGCTCGCACGCAGGACAAGGCCGGATTAGTGATTCCGGTAGAGATCTCGGTTTTTGAAGACCGCAGTTTCACATTCATTACCAAGACTCCCCCAGCATCAGTGCTGATCACGAAGGCTGCCGGGATCGAAAAAGGTTCTGGAGAGTCCGCCCGTGGCAAGGTCGGCTCCCTAAGCCGTTCTCAGCTTGAAGAGATCGCCAAAACCAAGCTGCCTGATCTCAATTGCACCAGTATTGAGTCGGCCATGCGCGTCATTGAAGGAACTGCTCGAAACATGGGCGTTTCCATCAGCGACTAACGCTGATGTAGCGTCCATCTTCAAGATTCATCTATTCACCATTTTCGGGGGAGACACGTTCTGTCGCCTGTACCCCACATCTGCCATGCCAAAACTGTCTAAACGTATTACTGGTCTTCTCGCCAAAGTTGAAGACCGTGTTTATCAACCTATTGAGGCCATTCAGCTCGTCAAAGAGAACGCCACAGCAAAGTTCGACGAAACCATCGAAGCCCACGTGCGCCTTGGGATTGATCCCAAATACACCGATCAACAGTTGCGAACCACTGTTGCTCTGCCTCAAGGTACGGGTCAGAGCGTGCGCATCGCTGTAATCAGCAGGGGTGAGAAATTAGCTGAGGCAAAGACAGCTGGGGCTGAATTGGCTGGGGATGATGATTTGGTGGAAAGCATCGGCAAAGGCCAGATGGATTTCGATCTTTTGATCGCTACCCCTGACATGATGCCCAAGGTGGCCAAGCTGGGCAGAGTGCTAGGTCCCCGTGGCCTGATGCCAAACCCTAAAGCTGGAACAGTAACCACGGATTTAGCGGCTGCGATCAAGGAGTTCAAGGCCGGCAAGCTTGAATTCAGAGCTGATCGTGCTGGCATCGTGCATGTGCGTTTCGGCAAGGCAAGTTTTTCCGCAGACGCCCTGCTCGAGAATCTGAAGACCTTGCAGGAGACCATCGATCGCAATAAGCCAAGTGGTGCCAAGGGTCGCTATTGGAAGAGTCTGTACATCACCTCCACCATGGGCCCTTCAGTGGAAGTGGACGTAACTGCTCTTCAGGACCTCGAAGAAGACTCTTGACCTTATTGCTGTAGGGTTGCTCCTTGGCGAAAGCCAACGGGCACGCGCCCGGCCCAAGACAACAGGTTGCCATCTTGCATTGATGCTTCATGCATCATTTGAGGTTGTTTAAGTCCTGTCGAGGTAGATGCGAAGGTTTTCCCTGTTGGGATTGGATCGACACGCGGCCTCTGCTCTTTTTTGAGCCCTTGGCGAGTGCGTGTCCAGCTTGTTCACCCGATCCGATCCAATTCCTATGGGCCGCACTCTGGAGAGCAAGCAACAGATTGTCGAAGAGCTCAAGGGGCTTCTCGGCGAGGCCGAAATGGCACTGGTCCTGGATTATCAGGGCCTCTCCATTAAGGAAATGTCTGATCTGCGCACGCGTTTGCAGGCCAGCAACGGGGTGTGCAAGGTGACCAAAAACACCTTGATGCGCCACGCCATTAATGGGAATGGTGCCTGGTCGAATCTCGAATCCTTACTGACTGGTACCAACGCCTTCGTTCTGATCAAGGGCGATGTTGGTGGTGCGGTTAAGGCCGTACAGGCTTTTCAGAAGGACACTAAAAAATCCGAGACGAAGGGTGGTCTTTTCGAAGGCAAGCTCCTCTCACAGGGTGAGATCAAGGCTATTGGTGATCTTCCGACCAAGGAGGTTCTGATGGCGCAGATCGCAGGTTCCCTCAATGCCTTGGCTACCAAGGTTGCTGTGGGTATCAACGAGGTTCCTTCCGGCCTTGCCCGGGCGCTTCATCAGCACGCCGAGAGTGGCGAGAGCTGAACGTCTTCGATTCGACTGTTTCTCCCAGATCTGTTGCTTAATCCAAACCATGTCTAAAAAAACCGACGACATTCTTGACTCGCTAAAAACCCTTTCTTTGCTTGAGGCTTCTGAGCTGGTTAAGCAGATTGAGGATGCTTTTGGCGTCTCTGCCGCTGCTTCTGCAGGCGTTGTGATGGCTGCTGGTGGCGCTGCTGGTGGCGCTGCTGCTGCTGAAGCTGCCGAAGAGCAAAGCGAATTTGATGTTGTGCTTGAGAGTTTCGACGCTTCAGCCAAGATCAAGGTCCTTAAGGCCGTTCGCGAAGCCACCGGCCTCGGCCTGGGCGACGCTAAAGCCATGGTCGAAGCAGCTCCTAAGACCATCAAGGAAGGCATTGCTAAGAATGATGCTGAGGCTCTCAAAAAGGCCATCGAAGAGGTTGGCGGTAAGGTCAGCCTCAAGTGATTGCCAGCGGATAGCGGCCTTCAGCTTGGTTGCTATGCATCCGTTTTTTTAACTCTTAACCGGTCCTTCGGGGCCGGCGTTTTTTTTGCGTGGCAAATATGCAAAAAAAATCCCCGCCAAAGGCAGGAATTTTTAGGTGGGACAGACTCAGGAGTCTTTCCTTGTTTCGACCCTGAACTGTTGATTCGCACCCCTCACAATGTTAATGATATGAGGCAATATTTAAAGGTACTAGTATTAAGGGGCGCTACTTCAACTGTCCTCTCTGCAGTGGCCTGCGTCAGGGACGATAAGGAATCACAACGAGTCGAATGGGGCCCTTGCCATGTATGACGCCGTTATTGGCTATTGAAATTGGGGGAGGGAGTGGTGCCTTGGGAGCTCCTATTTGATTGAAGACGGAAGGTCCTTGATGAGCTGATGCTTTGGCAATTAAGAGGTTCACAGGATCTGGATGAGCAAAGTAGACGTGGCTGAGTTTGCGTCCTTGGTATATGCGACGCTCAAGCTTCCAACCGGGTTCCAGGTTTAATTTCACAAACGCATCACGATTGCGTTGAGGAAGTATTGCGCTGGCAACGGTAATTGGAACCGACCGCGCAGGATCGAGGGCTTTTAGTTCCAGACGGTCTCGGCTTTGTTTGATTCGCAGCCGAAAGCTGTGAGCCACGTCTTCGCCGCTACTTCGCAAGGAATAGCCATTGCTGTCTAAGTAACGATTGCAGATGCCTGCAAAGTTGAAGTTATTAAGGGTTGGGTTGACCAATCCGTCTGGACGGGTTTGCCAGCACAGTGGCAGTGGCTTGATTTGTTCGAGTACGAGCAGTTTCCAACGATGTCCTCCCACTGCCTGAGCCAAGACGACCAAACGTTCTTGGTTGAGAGGCTGACTGTTGAAAATCGTTTTGGAGATTGCTGGCAAGGTCGTCAGCAACGTGAAGAAACCAAGACCTAAAACCAACAGCCTGTTGCCTGGCTTTCTCAATGGCATGAGGAGGTCAGGGTAGGTTCGCGACATAGCGTCTAATGACTGAGAACCAAGCGAACCGTGTTGTACCAAACAAAAGCAGACTTCTCAAATGGCTGATGGTCGTGGACGGGTTGTGGCTGCTGCCACTGATGGGGCTTGTAGTGGAAATCCTGGCCCTGGGGGCTGGGGGGCACTGCTGCGCTTTGAGGATGGCAGCGTCGAGGAGTTCGGAGGCTATGCGCCGGCCACGACCAACAACCGCATGGAACTTGAGGCGGCCCTTCATGTGCTGGAGCAGCTCAAAGAACTGCCTTGTCATCCCGATTTAAAGATCCGTACCGACAGCAAATATTTAATTGATGGTTTAGGCAAATGGATGGCGGGATGGAAACGTAAGGGTTGGCGTACGGCTGCTGGCAAGCCTGTGCTGAATCAGGATCTCTGGCGAGCTCTGGACCGTGCTCGCTTGGATGATGTGCCCCTGGCTTATGTGAAAGGTCACAGCGGTGACCCCGACAATGAAAGGGTTGACCAAATCGCCGTGAGCTTTTCCAAAGGTGGTGGTGCTCCAGCGTTGCTGTCTGGACGGGGGGCAGCCTCTATTGCACTCGATCTTGTTGAGCCGATCAAAGAAGCTAGAGACGGCGAAGATTATGCCCCTGCTGATTTGCAGGGTCTGCTAACAAGACTGGAGCTGGCTGATCGTTTCGCTGAGCGTGGCTATGGCCTCAGCCTGGTTGAGTTGGCTCAGTTGGTGGAGCAACCCATCGAGCAGCTTGCGGGTAAGACTGCCCCCTGGCATTGGCGCGATTGGCTATTGGAGCCTGTGGGGGACAACCGCTGGCGGTTACGCCGCTGCGCGGCAGGATCGGATCAGATCTGAGGAGGCCCAGGATGGCTGAGCCATCACCTGCAAAGGTGTACTCCACCGGTGGGTTGTATCGCCGTTGGCTGGGACCAATACTCGCGAATGATCAGGGCTTAGATCCGGAACAGTTGACTCAAGCAGCATTGAGTGCCCTTAGCCAGACGTCCCTACGTAGAGATTGGCCAGGCGTGTCAGCTGTTCTGGCAGCTATAGCCTTGGATTTGCAACGCCATGATCTGCGGCTTGAGCAAGTGTTGTTCGGCTGCCGGTTTCGTAATCCTGTTGGACTGGCGGCTGGCTTTGACAAAAACGGAGTAGCGGCCAGTATCTGGGATCGCTTTGGATTTGGATTCGCAGAACTCGGCACTGTGACTTGGCATGGGCAAAAAGGTAACCCTCGGCCCCGCCTCTTTCGCCTTGCTGCTGAGCAGGCCGCTTTGAACCGGATGGGTTTCAACAACAACGGTGCTGAGGTGATGCGCCGCACTTTGATGAAACAGGCTTTGCCTTCACCTGGCCAGCGTCCAGCTGTGCTGGGTCTCAACTTGGGCAAATCCAGGATCACGCCATTGGAGCAGGCCCCAGACGACTACGCCTTGTCGCTTGAGTTGCTGGCACCATTGGCGGATTACGCCGTGATCAATGTCAGCTCTCCTAATACACCTGGATTGCGTGATCTCCAGGATGCCAGCCAGTTAAGGCGTCTGGTGGAGCGATTACGACGATTGCCAGGATGCCCGCCACTACTGGTGAAGATCGCTCCGGATCTCGAGGATGATGCCATTGATGGCCTGGCTCGCTTGGCTTATGAGGAGGGTTTAGCAGGTGTCATTGCTGTCAATACCAGCCTCGACAGGTTCGGCCTCGACGGGCGGGTCCTTCCCAAAACGGGTCGCAGCCTGGCGGAGGAAGCTGGTGGGCTCAGTGGAGCGCCTCTGCGACAACGGGCCTTGGAGGTACTGCGTCGGCTGCGGGCCAGTGCAGGTCCGGCGTTGCCCTTGATCGGCGTGGGAGGGATCGACTCGCCAGAGGCTGCATGGGAGCGAATCAGTGCCGGGGCTTCACTTGTTCAGCTTTACACCGGTTGGATCTTTAAGGGTCCAGATTTGGTGCCGCATATTTTGGATGGGCTGATCGGCCAACTTGACCGCCATGGCTTCCGCCATGTGTCGGAGGCTGTCGGGAGCGGCGTGCCCTGGCAGTAGCCGATAGCCTTCGTGCAGAGCGTGGTTGCCTTTACTTGGTGTTGGCTGGTCTACGCGAACGTTTTCCGCAGCTGGAACAGTTGCAGGCCATGGCGGAGCGGTGGCTTTTGCAACAACGGGTGCTGCTTGTTGTTGATGAGTCTGCTCTCGTGATGCTCTGGAAACAGGAGGAGAGGTTGACTCTTCGACATGTACCCCTGCCTCAAGGTCTGTGTCGTGCAGGCATGCCGAACCAGTCTCAAGCTTTGGGTGAGTTGTTAGGGGACCTACTCCTGGATATCGGTCTCCTCGGAGGCCAGCTGGAGATGTTGTTGCCGATGCAGACCTGTCAATGGCGCTTGCTCTGCTGGCCCGATGGTGAACCAGAGGGGGATCAGGTCAAGGCCCTGCGAGAACTCAACCCTGAGCTGAATTGGCCATTGTCCTTCTCGGAGTCTTATTGCGCTGTTTCATCCGTGCAGCTGGCTGGATCTTTGTCGACTCCAACGCCGCTGTCTTTAGCGGTTGTGACTGATCGGTTGATGGTACATGCCTGGATTGATGTCGTCGAGGCCGCGGATCTGCCGCTACTCAGCCTTGAGTGGATGCTGACAGCTGCCTGGCGAGCTGTACGTGCGGCCAGCCAACACTTTGAAGGAGATCTAGCTTGGTTGTTGAAGCATCATGGACAATGGCGTTTGGTGCTCTTACGCAGCGGCTTACCTGAGCTCGACCATGCTCTTTCAGCTTCGTTTGATGGTGGCGATCTATCGCAGGATCTTTTGCAGGAGCTAGATGAGGTTTTGCAGGCTTGGCGTTTGCGCAGCGAAGGGGCGCCGCCGCCTTTGGCATGGTGGGTTACAGCCGCTGCTGTTGATCAACAGCAACTGATTTTAGCGTTGGAATCTCAAGGTCAAGGAGAGTGCCTAAGCAAGCAAAAGCTTTGGGTGGTTGGTGAAGAGCAACCCGCCCTTGAAGGGCCAGAGCCTGATTTCTGGCAGGGTGACTTCGCAGCTTTGGCTTGCTTGGCGCTGGCGGGTGCCTGGGAGCAGTGCTGATGGCTGCATTGACCAGGGCTGAATGGAATCTGTTGCAGGAACGTCGCCAGGAGTTAGGGCTTCCCGCTCAGCCTGCTGTTGTGCCTCAGTTGCGTTCCTTGCTTGCCAAGGGCATAGGGCTCGGGGCGCTGCTGGTGCTCGCTGTACTGGCAGTGGCCGCTTGGTTGGCCTGGCAAGAAAGTCAACAACAGGTTGAGCTTGATCGCTTGCAGCCACTAGAGCAACGATTGCTGCTGGATCAGAAGCAACTGAAGCAGCTGCAGACCCGGACAGCAGTCATCCGTAAGGAAAACACCCAGATCGCTGAACAGTTGGTCGCGGTTCGAGCGAGCTCTGCACTGTTGGAACAATTGCGCCGGCTGACACCTCAAGGCATACAGCTCAAGGAGGTTGCGGTCAAGACTCAGCAGATCAAAATCGTCGGTCAATCCTTGGGCGATGGTTCGCCGGGTTCCTTTGAACGCATCAATGCATTGGTTCTACAACTTGCGGCCCTGCCGATGGTGAAACCTGATGGGGTCAAGGTTTTGAAAGTGGTGAGGGAGGGGGCTGGTGAGGATGAGGAATTCGTGCAATTCAGCGTCGATGTGACTTTGGATCCCAAAGCCAGGCCTTCTCTGCAGCAGTTGCGTGAGTTGGGTGCAAGCGGTTTGGTGGAGCGCTATCGGCTGCTTGAGGAGCAGGGGGTAGCGCCATGACCAATCTCAGCCAAGAACGGCCGAGTTGGCGGCGCAAAATCACTCGTGAGCGTGTCTTGGTGGGGGTGCCGCTCGTGGTAGGCGGCATGGTGGCTTGCTCGTTGGTCTTCATGGTCGTATGGCCTAACTTGGTTCGCTTGGAAGACCAGCAGCAACGTCTGAAACAGCTGCTCAAACAGGAGGCCTCATTACCGTTGCTGCCTGGCCAGTTGAAGACAGCCACTGAACAGCTGGCCAAGGTTCAGCAGCAACAGGAAGTGTTGCTGAATCTGGTGGCAGGTAAAGACAAAATTCAGACCTTTTTGGCTCAGTTGAGCCGCGAAGCCATGGCGGCAGGGGTGGTGCTGGAGCTCTATGAACCTCTTTCAATAGTCCCGTCAGCATCGGCGGCTCCTAGCCAAAAACCCACTGGAAGGCAATCGAAGCGAGATGGCGAGGAGATCGAGGAAATCAGCCCTGAAAACCTACTGGCAGGACGTGGTTACGAGAAAACAGCCGTACTGCTTCAGGCCCATGGACCTTTTATCGCCCTCCAGGGCTTTCTTAAAGGAATAGAAGCTTTGCAGCTCGTGGTCCAACCCAGTGATCTTGAGCTCACAGCACTCGACCCTAAGCAGGGGCCAGAAGATGACGTCGTAACAGGACCAGCACTCACGCAGCTCAAGCTGAAACTAACCTTCTATGACAAAAAAACATCCGTTCCTGCCAAGCAAGAGAAGCGGAGGATTCTTGATTCTGAGGAAGGATTCCCTCCTGAAGCCTGAAGCGCCCCTGGCTGGCAAGAGAATCGATCGATACCATCCGTGAAGATTGTCTGCCAGATCGACCCTGGGTCGCCGTATGTCTCGTTCCCAGCGACTGGTTCCTTTGCTTGCAGCTCTTGGTTTGTATGGCGCGTCTATGAACGCGAGCTTGATACTGCCTGCTCCGGTGAAGGCACAGAGGCAAGGGACGATGGAGCTGAAGTTGCGACGCTCTCAGAACAGCGTTGAAGTCATCATTGAAGGTGTGGGCCCGCAGCCCGTTTTGCAGCAGCGACAGACTGGTCAGAACTGGGAAGGTCAATTGACTACCCAGGGCAAGCCTGGACTGCGCCGTGGTCCACAGCAAGTGTCGATGCCGCAACTGGGGCTGCAATCTGTGAGCCTTGCAGGATCAGGCGAAAGCTATCAATTAAATGTTGAAGGGGTGGCCGGCAGGCCGTTACTGGAACCATTGGTTAGTGCCGACGGCCGCAATTTGATCCTTAGCTTTCCTGGATTGACGGCTCAGGCTGAGCAAACTGGACGATTGGATCTGCGCACGCCAGGCAGGGTGCCTCAGGCGTCTTATGTACCGCCTTTGCGACAACGTGCTGTAGCACCTCCACTAGGAGATATGGCTGTGGGCACCATGGTGCTGAGGAACCGCAGTTTTGTGCAGGTGAGTGGTCCTTCAGTGACTCTGACCTTGAACAATGCTCCTGCGAAAGATGCCTTGATGTCTCTTGCGCAATTGGGAGGCTATGGATTCATTTTTGTAGGGGATGATTCAGAAAGTGGAAACATGACTGAAGTGGGCACATCAGAAGATGCACTAGTGAATGGAAGCAATAAGAAGGTGTCGATGGCTTTTCAAAATGAGAGCTATGCACGTGCTCTCAATGGTGTGCTGTTGGCAGCAGGGTTGCAGGGCAAGCTTGATGGCCGCACGTTGCTTGTTGGCAGTGCCGTTGCAAGCAAAACATTTGGCCCTCAGGTTTCGAAGGTGTATCGGTTGAATCAAGCAAGTGCTGCTTCTGCGGCTGACTACTTAGCCAGCCTCGGAGCTTCGATCAGTAAGGTGAATGTCGTCAGAATTACATCTGGCGAGGCATCATCTGCAGGCACATCTCAGCTCAGCGATGAGGTTTCACAAACGTCTTCTAAGACGACGAATATTGAAACTTACGGAGCATCAGTTGGCCCTCTCAGGGGCCTTGCTGGCACAACTGATTCGCGCTTGCAAACAATCACATTGGTAGGGGACTCGCAATTGGTTGCTGTGGCGGAGAGCTATATCAAGCAGATCGATCTACGCTCGAGGCAGGTGGCATTATCAGTGAAGATATTAGATGTTAATTTAGACAATGCTAGCGAAATGGATAATAGCTTTTCGATGCGGTTTGGCGATAATTTAATTATCAACGATAATGGCCAATTATTGGCAGCATTCGGGAGTAACATACCTGCCAATGAAGAGACCTTTAGATCTGCACCAGTGGAAACTGAAAGCGGAGTTAGTACTACTACGACTCAGGTTATTGATTATGGTTTAATGTATTTTGTTGATTCTCAAGGTTTTTCTACAGGAATCATTGAGACTGATGATGAAGGAAACACTGTAAAGGCAGAGGGAATGCAATTCAATCCTGATGGTTCAATTGCTACTAATGGAGGCAGAGGGCCAATTGTTTATGAGGTAGACACAGCGGAATCTTCAACAACTCCCGCCGCGAAAACAAGGACACCAAACCCAGCTTTAAACTACCAAGACCAAGCCTTTTATGATTTTCTGAAAGCACAAATTGTATCATCCAATACCAAGATTATGGCTTCACCCACGTTGATACTATCCGAGAGCTTGGAGAGTATTCCTGGAGAGATCGGTCGAGATAATGCCAATGAAGCATATGTACGACTTGGCGATAAAGTTGTCACTGCATTTAGTGTCACATCAGATGACAATGGCAGCATATTTTGCGAGCCAACATTTGAGACTGCCGGCTTATCTCTTGGTGCAATGGTCAGCAAGATTGATGACAATGGCTTCGTAACCTTTACATTAGAACCCAATCTTTCGGCTGTGGTTGGCGAACCAGTTGCACAGGGTCAATGCGGGAACATTACAACTGTAAATGAGCGGATTCTGGAAACTGGTGCTGTTCGCGTTCGCGATGGACAAACTTTGATTCTTACTGGTGTGATTAGTGACACAGATCGGCAGGTAGTCACAAAATGGCCAATTCTTGGAGACATGCCAGTGATTGGCCAGTTCTTTAGGTCGACCGCTGGAACAAAAAGCAAGCGGGAACTTGTGATCATGGTTACGCCTCGCATTATTAATGACGAGCGGGGTGGTACTTATGGTTATGGTTATCGACCTTCGACTCGAGCAGCCCGCAACTTAATTTATACTCAACCGCGGAATTGAGCTTCAAGATTATTCAGCTTGGCTTCTCAGAAAGTGAGGGGAGAAAAGTATTTTGCTGCCAAAGGGAGTAGCTGTTGGAATAAACCAGCTGCTCCGCTTAGTAAAGCTCCACCCATACCATTTCCGCCACGCTGAGTTGAATTTTTCTTGACTCGTTCTGCTCCGTCGCGCATTTGTTGAGCTAATTCAGGTTGCTCTTGCTGCTCGAACAATTCAGCTGCATAGGCAAAATCGCGGGAGGCCATATTTCGATTGGCCTGTTCGGCTCGGCAAATCCCTCGTGCAACCCATGTGATTGCTGCATCCGGTCGACGAATCAGGGCTTTATTGAAGTAGGCCTCTGCTTCTGGATAGCGACCTTGCAACGCTTCCTCCACACCAGCGTTATGGAGCGACTCATAATCGCTAGCCACTGCTGTTACTCCCTTTGCATCCTTCCAGTGACTGCTAGACAATCCGTTTTCGTCCAGATTTGCGCCACTGAGGTCGGCTCCGATCAGATCAGTCCCTGTGAGCGTGGCGCCTCTGAGATCGGCCCCACGTAATGAGGCGTGGCGAAGAGTGGCAAAGCTCAGATCAGCGCCGTTTAGGTTGGCTCCATCAAGTTGGGCGCGACCGAGGTCCGCTCTCTGCAACTTGGCCTTTTCGAGGTTGGCCGCACGCAGATCGGCATGCATCAGATCAGCATCCTCAAGACTGCAACTCATGCAGGCGCCTGTCTCCAGCAATTGCACGAGATCCTTGAAGTTGTTTTCAGCTCCACTGCGTTGGGCAATGCCAAGGATTGCAGTGCTGCTGACCAGGATCACCATTAGGGCGGTCAGACGAGGGCGCATCGTTTGAGCAATTAGAAATTTGCTTTGCCATTGCTTTCTATCGGCTTTTTTGAGCACGTCGACTCCCTCCCACTCGGCAGGATGGATTGGTGTTATGGATCGCCATTGACTTGAGCTCCGCTCCCTCCCTCCACGGTGGCAATCGCATTGATGAAGCGCAGCGGTTGGGTTGTCGGCCGGAGCAGCTTTTGGATGCCAGTGCCTCTTTGGTGCCTTTCCCTCCGTCGAGAGCTTTACAAGGGTGTTTAAGAAGGGCTCTAACTGACAACACGCTGAGGGATTATCCGGATCGCAACCATCAACGCTTGCGAAAAGTGATCAGCACCTGGCATGGGGTTGATCCCCTGATGGTGTTGCCGGGAAATGGCGCAGCGGAATTGTTCACCTGGGCCGCTCGTGATGCGGCGTTTGAGGGCGTGAGTGGTCTGCCTACTCCAGGCTTTGCTGATTACGGCAGGGCTCTGCGCTGTTGGCAAGCCTGCCAGAAAGCTTTGCCACTGCCCCTCTCCTGGTGTGGTGATATGCCTCAGCCTTTTCCGCTGCTATCGGATGCCGATGTTCTTTGGATTACTAATCCCCATAACCCTACTGGTCAGTTGTGGAGCAGAGCATCGCTTGAACCATTGCTAGCGCAATATCAGCTGGTCATCTGTGACGAAGCATTTTTGCCATTGGTGCCCGATGGCGAGCGCCAGTCTCTTGTTTCGCTGGTGATCAACCACCCCAATCTTGTGGTCATTCGCAGTTTGACAAAGCTGTTTGCCTTGGCCGGATTGCGTTTGGGTTATGCCATTGGCACGCCTGAGCGTTTACAACGTTGGCAACAATGGCGAGATCCATGGCCTCTTAATGGGTTGGCCATTGCTGCAGGCATTGCATTAATGGCCGATCGTCCTGCATTGGAGCGGTGGATAGCGCGAGTCCAGGGATGGGTTGCTCGGGAAGGTCTTTGGATGCAAACTCATCTGCGTTGCCTCCCAGGGATCAGGTCTTATCCATCTGCCGCAAACTTCTTGTTGATTCGTGGCGATGTCTCCCTTGTGCCATTACGAGAGAGAATGGCTCATCGGCGCGTACTGTTACGTGACTGCCGCTCCTTTGCAGAACTTGGGGAGCGCTGGTTGCGCATTGGTTTGCAGCAGAGGTCAGGCAATCGCCGCATCCTTGCTGCGTTCAAAGCCCTGCTCCAATGAATTGCTTCAGCAATGTCACCAGCAGCTGGTCTGCCTCACGCACTGCCAACTTCTTCATGCCTTGCTTCATGAGAATTAAAGGGTTGCTAGCAGCAGCGTCACCGCGTAGGCGAGGTCCCATGAGTTGTTCCAGAACATGACCAAGAGCCCGTTGTTCAGCTGCATGTTGATGCACGATCACGGCAGCCCCAAGCGCAGCCGCGCAGGCGGCGTTGGCCTCTTGATGCTGGTCTGCCGCTTGGGGGAAGGGCACCAAGATGGTTGGGGTGCCACAGACGGCCAATTCACTCAGGCTGCCGGCGCCCGCACGGCTAATCACCAGATCGGCATGTTGCAGTAAGCCAGGCATCTCATCGCTGAAAGGCTGTTCCACCAGGTTGGCGTGATCGAGTTCTCCTACATCTGGATCGTTGTTGCCGGTGAGATGCACCACGCGACAACCGGCCTCCAGCAACGATGGCAGTGCGCCTCGCACCATGCGGTTGAGGCCCACAGCCCCTTGGCTACCACCAATCACCACCAGCAATGGGCCATCACCGCAAGGAACCCAACTCGGCAAGGGCTGTGGCGCAAGGAATGCCGAGCGCACAGGTGTTCCTGTGACCACCGCTCTGCTGCCTGGGATGCGCTCGGCAGCAATAGGGAGGCCTACAGCCACGACCTGGCAAAAGCGACCCAATAAGCGCGTCACTCGTCCGGGGATGGCATTGGATTCGTGCAACACCACAGGGATGCCGCACCAGCGTGCCGCCAGGATTGCCGGGGCAGCGATGTAGCCCCCAGTGGTAAAGACAGCCTGGATGCCTTGCTTTCGCAGTAGCTTTCTGACCCGGCCAGTGGCAACGAGTAATTGCAGCAACTGCACAAGCTTGCGCAGACCGCGACCTTGTAGACCGCCGGCGCGCACAGTGGTCAGCTCATAGCGTTCTGGCACCAGTTGGGTTTCGAGGCGATCTGGTACTCCCAACCAGCACACGCTCCAGGAGCCGGGCAAGGCTTCGGCAACAGCCAGTGCTGGGAAAAGATGGCCACCCGTGCCGCTTGCAGCAATCAGAAGCCGGGGCATGGCAGTCGGCAGAGCATGAAGGTGCGGCCTAACTTATCGACAGTGCCCTCAAGACTCCAGTGCGTCATCTCAAGCCAGTCGCTTTGGCCTCCAGTCTGCTGGCATTGTGTTCAGCATTGATGCCATTGATTGGTAGGGCTGCAGATGCTCTGCCTCTCAGTAGCCGATTGCAACAGGCTCTCAATACACCTGGAGGTGACGCCCTCAGAGGTCTACTCGCAGACGAATATGCATCTGATCTGGAAAGTCGTTTGCGCATTTTCTCTGCCAAGTTTCCTGATGCCCGTTGGTCTGTGCGTCCAGCCAAACCTTTAAAAGATGGACAGCCGACCTTTGAAGTTGAAGTGCGTGGTCATCGTGAAGCGGAAAGCCTTAGCTATGCCCTTGAGGCCAACCAACGCTTGGCATTGCTCACTGAAGGCAAACTGATCACTGGTGAAGAAGTGATCAGCGAGCAATCGATCCTGCGTAGCGCCAGCAAACCTTTGCCGATCAGCCTGTTGATTCCTGATGCTGTGCTCACAGGTAGTCGTTACGACGTTGACGTGATCTTTGATCAGCCCTTGGGGCATGCGATGGTTGCCGGTGGCTTGATTGCGCTTACGCCTGCACAGGTCAGTCTTCAAAGCACGCCTGATATCCAGCTGGCACCGATGCATGGTGGTGGAATCTTTAAATCAGTGCAGGCCCCGTTCACGCCCGGCAGCCAGACTTGGGCAGCGATGTTGGTGCATCCTGATGGTGTGATCACAGTGACCAAGCGTGTGCGGGTGGTAAGCCATGAAGACGAACTGATCCCTTGAGTTTTGGTTAGCGTCAATCTTCTTCATTGCCGTCAGCGGTCAAGATGTGATGTCTTGATTGGCGTCGTGATCAAGTCATGATTGCCTAGGCGTGAAGATCAAGGAGAGGTTGTTGGCAGGCATTTCAATCACCTCATTCAACAAGAGGCCTGCACTGACACCAAGACGTTCTACATCCTCGAGTTCACGCACTCCCCAACTTGGATCTTGCCTGCGCAGATACTCATCAAATCTGGCATTGCTTTCACTCGTGTGAAGACCATTGCGCTTGTATGGCCCATAGAGAATTAGTGGTGCAGAGTCGCCCAGTAATTGAGCAGCTTCTTGGAGCAAAGATTCACAACAATTCCAAGGAGAAATATGAATCATATTGATGCAAATAACCCCGCAAAGCTGATCAGTTAATCCATCAGGCAGTTGCCAGGGGCGCTCTTTGACATCGATCTTGAGGGGTGGGGGCATGGTCTGTTCAAGCTGCTCAAAATGGATCCAAGCATTGATGCTGCGAAGATGCATTGGATCAATGTCGCTGGTATGCCAAATCAGCTTTGGGAATAGTTTTTGAAAAGCAACGGCATGCTCGCCACTGCCACTTGCAAGTTCCAACACTCTGCCATCGCTCGGCAGCGCCTTACTCAGAACAGCAGCAATGGCATCACGGTTCCTCTCTGTTGCGGCAAAGTGAAGACGATCTTGATCGGCATCAACGCGTTCATTCATGGATAAGTTTCTACAAGTTCTACAGCGCTCAAAAGCAGGGCTCCAAAAAGATGAGGGAAAAGTTCTCCTGCTGATGAGGGTTCGGCTCGTAGCGGCATTGACAGTTGCTCTGGGTTTAATTTCAAGCTAAGCACTTGGCCTCGATCACGATAAAATTGATGATAAGTAGACTCAAGTTGATGCTGATAGCTCAAATGAATGAATCCAATCTCTTTGAGTTTTAATCCACGAGTAGAGAATTGGTAAACCCCTTGATTGCATGCGTCTTGCCAGTCTTCAAGCAAAGCCAGATGAAACAATGGTTGATCTGTTTGAACTAAACTTGAATCAGCAGGAAAAATCTGCGGATACTGTTCTGGCAACCAAGGCTTAACTGGTGGCATCAATCTTGCAAACAGTGGATGTTGCAGAAAAGCTTGCAACCATCTTTTGATGGCTTGAAGGTCTTGAT
>QCLC01000036.1 GCA_003214855.1 Prochlorococcus sp. AG-412-I05
TCACGAGGGATGCTGTAGCCGAATGGAACCTCAAAGACGGAATCGAATAGGGAATACATGAGTGTTCTCCTCAAGACCCTCTTAGTTTGACTCCACCAGAACGTTGGACCGAACCAAAAAGGTCGTGAGAACCAGGGCCGGTCGGCGATAGACATCCCATCTTGAACGACACAGGTACGGTTTTCGCGACAAAAAATCATCGGTCAATAGATGGCATCTTCGAGGGAATACCAGCGCTTATTCGCTGAGTATTTAGCGATGGCACTGAAACGTTTGAGCGGGCGTTATGGGCACTTCTGGGAGGCTAGGTGTTTCTCAACGCCGACCCACCCCAAAGATCAACGGCGAATGCTCAACACCTTGAGGTCTATCCATGCCAATCCCAAAGCGGCTGGGGTAAGGCAAGGCTGTTATGACCCCTATTACAACTATGGCCACTACAACCGGTTAAAAGCAGATGGCAACAGTGATTGGTGCCCTGACTTTTAAGGCTCTCGGCCACTCTGGATGATTGTGCCAAGTGCTATGAGCGTTTTTAACAGCGCTATCGCCATCACGCCAAAGCTTCTCCAAGGAGCCACTGGGGTAGTCGCTTGCTCAAACGGCTAGTCAGTCATTCAAGAACTAGAAATAAGAAAAAGAGGATCTCACCAGGCCAATAACGATTGCCTTGGAATTGGGATGTTCGCCTCAACCAAACACCAGAGGCCTGGAATCAAATTGCGGTCAAGTTTCACAGGGTAAATGAAATCAGAGATGGTGATAGTCAGTTCAAGTTATAAGGGTTAGTTAAAGGAATAATGGCATTAGTTAGAGATCATAAGTTGATAACTGACTTTGTAACCTTGCTTTTCGATAAAATCCACATGGAACAGAGATTGTAAAATCTATAATGCGTGCAAATCTTCATACTTAGCTGATATTATTTTACTACATTTCATACAGGACTTAGCACTCGATAAACTCTTGAGGATAAAAAATCCAAGATAATTGATGGAACTAACCGCTTTTAGTCAACACATGCAATGGCTTCTATCTCTGCAAACCATTCTGGGCTAGGTAACTCTGGAACAATTAAGATTGAATTCCCTGGGTATTGCCCTGTTGTGAAAAGACTTGGAAAAAGAACTTTTCTCTTTGAGGTATATTCTTCTACATAACCAACTTTTACCGTAGAGTTGAATTTAATAACATTTTGAAATCCTGCGTCAACCGAGGACAGAGCTATTCTCAGGTTTTCAAAGATCTGATCCATTTGTTCATCCATAGTTGTTCCTACGGTCTGACCTTCTGAATCAACTGCTGTTTGACCTGAAATAAATACCAAGGAATGACCAGTAACTTTGACTACTTGGCTGTATGGAGTAGAAGGAGTTACTAAAGCTTCTGGTTGAATGAACTGGATAGTCATAGATGCAAGTAATAGTGGTTGTCAGGTAAGATAAAGGTGATTAGCGTCAAAGAAGAGGCCTCAATGATGATGAGTGCCTACTTTATGGTATGGAGAAGAATAAATGGAATCCAATTTATCAAGGGACATTTTAATATCTGAAATAAGAATATCAGCCATATCGCGGCTGAAAGTTTCTTTTACGTTCATTCTGATAGCATTAACACTTTGAGCGTTTGCAGGCATGCTAAATGCAGGTATAATCCATCCTTTTTCAGCAAGTACATGAACTAAATCCGAAGCGTTAAATTTACTTTCATCTCTTAGGCACATGCAGCAGGATGGAGTGTAGGTGCCATCATTTATAAGATCGAATCTTTCAAGTTGGGATATTCCTGATGCCAGATACCTGGCATTCTCTCTCATGGTATTTTGTATTTGCTTATACCCATCCCTACCAAGCCGTATGAAATTATAATACTGAGCGAGAATCATTGCACCTCCACGTGAAAAATTAAGGCTAAATGATTTCTCCAGGAAGCCAAGTACATTGGTTTCTGTTATCAGGCTTTTAGGTATATCACGTTCATCACGCCAAAGAGCCCAGCCAATTCCAGGATATACTAATCCATATTTGTGACCTGACACGTTTATAGTTTTCACCTGCTCTAAGCGGAAATCCCACTGTATCTCTGGATTCAGGAAAGGAGCTATAAAAACCCCACTTGCTCCATCAACATGGAGTGGCACATCAAGTCCAGATTTGTTTTTCAAATCAACCAAGGCATTATTAATCTCTTCAATTGGATCATATTGAAATGTATACGATGTTCCAAGAACACCTACAACACATATGGTATTTTCATCGACTCGTGAAACTACTTCTTCTGCTGTAATTGTATATTTATTAGGACAGAGTGGTATAAGTCGCTGTTCGATTTCGAAATAGATAGCACCTTTATTCCAAACCAAATGAACATCATTACCCATTACTATATTGGGATTGTCGAAAGGCTTACCTTCGGCTTTCCTTTTTTCTTGCCATGCTCTTTTATGTGCCAACATTGCTAACATAACCGCTTCTGATGAACCTACACATTCTGTTCCCCAGCTTTTATTTATATCTGGTGCATTACATAAGTCATTAAGAATATCAACACATCGAGCTTGAATATTGCTATTCGCTCGATATACTTCTGTGTCAATATAGTTAACACCTAGATTCTCTGTGATTAGTCGATCGCACTCTTCATCCATAACAGTCGTTACAAATGAAGCCATATTGAGCATTGGGTTGCCCTGAGTGGCAAGCTCATCATGAATAAGTCGATAGGCTGTTTTGGGATCTAATGACTGTTCTGGTAGTTTGGTTTTGGGAAGCTCCGTCTCAAAATAAGAATTAGCATAAATTGATGAGCTTTGACTTGATGATGACATTGATTTAATCTCGTTTGGATTGGGAGTGAAGCCTTTTTGGCCACGCTAGAAGTTATTGAAATAAACTGCGAGGCCCTCTTGTTCGATTCTTCTACAGACTAGTTACCATTCTAGAGAATGGTATGGAATATGTACTTTTTATTTGATCTCGCTATACAAACTAGATGATCTTGGCTGTTTTTTTATATATTTAGTTTAGTTTTTCATCTTGCTGGACAGATGGATAATCTTTACGCCATTATTTTGAAGTTTACAAATAATTTTTCTTATCACAGTCATCTCATCAGGTTAATATGCGCAATAAGGAAATACACAAAATATTCAGTTGAAATCGGTTTTGATTTCGAGCAAGCTATATTTGCCTTGTAATTGACAATCATACATATTGTTGCCAACTAAGAGAAAGTCGATTTATTTGTATGCCCTTATGACTGCAAATGCCTATCCAAGCCCATTTCTTTATATGCAACTATGATTATGTTAGTGAGAGATAGGGCATCAACTCGAGAGGGTTTCCTGTTTCTGCAACAAAAAACTCAATGAGTTGAAACTTGCCTCATGAATCTACTTTGAACACCAATAGAAATAGCTACATATATCCGTACAGCAATAGTTACTTCAGGCTGATTCAATTTGATAAACAAGTTTCCAGATTAGACGTGGCGATCCCTCTTGATAATAGTCCCTTGGAGTTCTTTAGTGTCATCTCAGCTGTACATCCTTGATGATAATTGAATATTCAGAGATGATAAGATTTCACAGGCTCGTCATCACTATAAAAATATTTGAAGGATACTTGACTACTTGGAATTTAAAACGGAAGCCAATAATCTTAATTGCAATAATATAAGAGCATTTACTCTTATAGGCCAAACATATGAAAGACAACTGAAGATCACTAATTATCCACGGATCTAGCATTTTAATGCCGGTGGTATGCTTAACCGACGTGTAAGTAGAGGGAGTGTTAATCCCTGAACAAGCAGATTGACAATAATAGCTACCACAATCACTCCTTGAGATTGAATGGCCATTTTAGTTATTGCAGTCTCTGGGAGATTATAGATATATTTCAGATGAGTTGCCAACTCGAACGACAGAGCCAGTGGGACTGCGCCTCTTATTCCTGACCAAGAAATTAAAGCAGTTTCTTTGATGCTAAATGGTGAAAGCGATTGAAAGGTAATTACACTAGCAGGTCGTGCTATAAGCATAAGAATCAATGCTGTAGCAATCCCTTCTGGGATCATTGGGACTAGGTCTAATGGCTCTACAAGAAGGCCAAAAAATAGAAAAATGGATATCTCAGTCATAGTATTAAATGGACTTAAAACATCCTGTATTGCAATGTGATTAAACTGTTCAGATCGATAATCCATATTTGCCATAAAGATACCTGTCATATACACAGCAACATAACCAGAGCCACCTAGAGTATATGAAACTCCAAAGCAAATAAAGCAAATTGACATTCCAACAATTAAAAGTTGTTCTCGGTCCACAATTAAATTATTTTCTATTATTTTTGTTAAATATCCAAAAATCAGTCCAATGACCATTCCTGCACCTAGCTTTTGAAAAAAGTTACCTGATGCCATAACAAAAGTATTGCTTAATGTAGAAGAATGTTCAGAATTTGACAATATTCCAAGTAGTATAGTAAATATAATAAGTGCGACAAGATTACTTACTGATGACTCGAACTCTAAAAGTTTACTTACCCTCGGAGGCACTGCTCGTTTAAGATGATTCATCACACTTAGACTTGCAGAGGCATCAGTTGACCCCAGGCATGCTGCCGTAAGAAATGATAAGCCTATTGGGATTCCGTTATCAAAAGATCCCCAACCAATGTATGTCATCAAAGAAGAGATAATAAATAAGCCAATTCCTAATACAAGAATAGAAACTGCAACACCTCCTATTGATAATAAAACTCCATATTCAAGAAATCCTCGTATCGAGGATAATTCGGTTTTAAGTCCAGCTTGATATATTAACAATGCCACTGCAAAGGTGTGCATAGATTCAATATCGCTAAAACTAACATTTAGACCTTGATTATTTAGCAATAGACCTAATAAAAGTACGCCTAAGACAGCTGGCATGCCAAGACGTATTGAGAAACGGCTAATAATTAAAGTCCCTAAAAATATACTCCCAAGAAAAAGGATCTGTATCTGGTCAGGGAAAGCAGATAAAGGCATGATTTTTCAATGAGGACCCAATGCCAATCGTCAAATACTTTTAGGCATAGAGAATTAAGGATAATTCAAGCTATGCAAGGAAGCTGGCCTGATTGCCTCTCCCATTATAGATGAACGATGGTTTAAGATCAATACTTGTGGACCTCATTCAAGAAGCAACGCTTTCTTTGCTGTGATCAAGGCATTGATCTTTCTTAGATGCGAAATGAAGGACGTTGTCAATGAAGCATTAGAGGCTGGTTCTGATGGGGTGATGTTCGTCGTTTTGCTGTGTGAACGCCTAGCCCAGAATGAGTTGATGTTTACCTTGTTGGGCGCTCCCTTGCAATTGAGTTCATGCAACTGAGACATCCACTCTTTGATCGAACGATTCAGGTTCTATTTTGGGATTCAAAGGAGGCAGGATTTGTGCACCCCATACTGGAAAATATCGATAGCTTTAGAGAAGAACTTCTACGAGAGCATGAGGAAGGGATCAAGCCGATTATTGAAGAGCGTTGCCATAGGGCTCCAACAGTCGAAAGATCATTAGAAGAACCTCAAATTCCTCACTGTTAAGACCCCTGCCATCGGTATTCCCAGGGGGGATTACCAGGAAGGTAATCACGTGCTGCCCTTGTTGGCCAGTTCAGCCTCGCCCTAACTGATCGTGAGGAGGGGCTCGTGCCACCTCTTAAGTCAGAGAGTATGTGACTAGAGCCCTTCAGCATGCAGGCGTTGGTCGCCAAAGGATTAAGGAGTGAGCTCCTACTGGTGGTGCTCAACAAAAAAGCGAACAGGAATTTGCTCTGAAGGTTAATGAGCTTTGCCTGATGGCTAACCAACTTCATTAACGGCTCAAGCCAGCCGCTGCCAAGGCCCTACCCAGACTGAGGCCTTCTCTGGGAGATCAGCAAGATGGGTGCAGTACATGTCTCGCTCATGGCACGTTTCGCTGCTTTTGGTCTAGTGACATTTCTACTTTGATCCTGCTCTGCAAGGGCCCAGGTCCGCTTCGATGACTGTGAGCCTTCCTCCATCCGATGGAGGTGTTACCTGCAACACCGTTCCTGAAGTCAACACTCGGATGCAGATGATTGATGGTGAAAGTCGTTTGCTCGATGAGGCCAGTCCAGGCTGGTCGGAATATGACCCTTATGAAGGCTATGAAGACATGCTTGATGACTATCAGACCTGATGCGACTGGAGCCACTTGGCACGAACAGTGCCGCCAATACGTTGTCGCCGTCGCCTGTTACCAAGCTCTAAGAGCGACCCTGATGGCGGTTGCCAGGACCATGAAACAGTGGTCAAAGGCGCAGAGTCAACAGCAGCGGCGGGCTAATCACCTGCTCAAGGGCGGCTATGGCGCCGTGTATTGGAGCGGATAGTGCAAGGGAGTGCTGTTAGGCCCCCAGTTGGGAACCGATTCCCTATTTGTCCTACTTCAAAAACGGTGACAAACCCAATTGAGGAGTCAGTGCGAAGCTCTAGGGGTTTCTAGAAGCTATGCATGGACAAGAAAGGCGCTAAGGGTTATTGGATCAGCACTTCAACAGTCACCAATCCAGCTTTATTTGCTGAGTACGTTGAGAAGGTTGGACCTTGGCTCAAAGAAGTTGGTGGAGTGGTTTTTGCTAAAGACACAGAACCTCAAGGGAAAGAGAAGACAGAAGGAGCGAACTTGGCAGTTATTTGTGAGTTCCCTTCGATGAGAGCAGCAGTCGATGCTTATGAATCAGCTGAGTATCAAGAGCTAAGCAAAATTCGTAACGCAGCCACAGAGAATGCAACCTTCACGATCATGGAAGGTATGGATGAAGCTGCAAAACTGAGGAGAGCAATGGGTAAGTAGTCGTTTCTTGAAACTGTCACCTGGGTGACATCGCCCTTGAAGCAAATCGATTAGAAGGCTGATGCTTTTTTTTTTGACATGACCTTCCTAATGCATTGGAGCTTTAAAACTGGCTATCACGAGCAAGCAGCGCGTAAGTTCCTTGCTACAGGGGCCCCTATGCCTGAGTGCAAGTCTTGGCAGCGCTTACACGCACCAGGCTCTGTACAAGGCTGGATCATTGTCGAAACCGACGACGCTGGAGTCTGCTATGAGCATGCAGCTGAGTGGGCTGAGTTCCTTGACTGGGACGTGACTCCCGTCTTCACGGATGATCAGGCAGGCCCATTGATTGGAAAGGTTTATAGCTGACCTCTATTGCAAGTAGTGGTAGGCCCAGCTCAGCTGTGTCACCCATAAAAACGCCCCCCGAGCAACGGCTTCTCAGCTGCGTGGAGGGGTAAGCGTTCAGCCTGCCTCTCGGCCGATATGGATCCCTCTTTGAGCAGGTGTCCATATCGTCGGAGCAGTTGCTTCGTGGATCGATGAGGTGGGGAAGTGTTCTCTCTTTCCTGAGTTGAAACGCTGTATGAGGTAGCTCCCTGCTAAGCGTCACTCAACCCGAACCATGTTTGGCATCCCCATCACACTTGCAAACGTGACCAGACTCACAGCCGGTTCAGACCCTTTGTTGATTACATAGTGAGGTTCTTCTGGGTTGCCCTCAAGAAATCCATCCCCTGCTTCAACAATGTCGGTCACCTCAGCACCGCCGACGATGCGGACATTGCTCAGACTTCCCTGTTCCACCACCACCACCACTGGCGAAGGATGGATGTGCAAAGGAATCTTGGCGCCAACAGGAAGAGTGATCCGATAGACCCTCATCTCAGGTGTCCCTTCTGGATACGCAACAACCCTCTCTCCAAGGGTCCGATTCGCCGTGAAAAGCTCCTCAGTGATTGGCTGCGGTGATGCCAGCGCAGCACCTGAAAAAATCAGCCCAGATGCGGCAGCCAGTCCAGAAGCCCTCAAAATCATGGTTCCTCAGCAAGCAGAAGAATCTATATCTAATAAAAAAGTCTCCAATCCGTGGGCCTTGCACGTGCTTCACACCAAGCCTTCTCCATGGATCTCCAAGACATCCAAGAGAGCGCCTTAGCCTTCCTCAGGACGCAAAACTGACCAAACCCACGGACATCTGCCTCCCCATTGCGGTGATGATCCACAAGGGCAACAACTACAAGTCAGTCTTTACTTTTGTCACGTTGAAAATACCTTCGAAGTGATGGTTGGTGAGCTTGATGACGACACACGACTTTGATCTCTGACCATGAGTTGGAACCAAGAACTCTGGCCTGACTCGTTTGAAAAAGTTGAGATCTACAGGTCCTACGCCAGGGCCTTTTTTATGGGATTTCTATAAAACCCACTGCAAAATCGCTAACAGATCCAAGGCACTAGGCCACAGCAGCGATCAAGAAAAAAATGTCCGGGAATTGACAAAAAGCTTTTGAACTTACTCGATGGTTGCGTATTCCTCCAAGGGAACGATGTCCAGAAGCGCTTGGCTCAACCCCCCAACTCGTTGCTCGGCAGCCTCGAGCTGGCGGTTCTTTTACCAACCGTCAAAACAAACGTCGACCCCACCGTCCGTGATCACTTCAAAGGAGTCTTCCTCTATTGCCGAGGACACCTCAGCGTTATCGAAGTAACCAGTCCTCTATAGGTCCCACACCAGTTGGGAACCGTTTCGCTCTTGAACCCACTACAAAAACGCTGACAAACCTATCGCCCACATGGCTGATGGCTTCTTAAGGATTAGATCCGACCTAAGGACATATCGCAGCGCTGGAAATGTCAAATCAAGTCCTACTTTGCCAGGGTTGGATCCTTGCGAGTCCATTGGCGAGCCTTCAGAAGGACTCCTCGTCTCTTCATCTCAGAGAGCTTTGTCTTGCTGATGCCCAGGAGAGCGATCGTTGTTCAAGACCGGTGCCGCTTCCTGGTTCGTCTGAGGATTATTGGCAGAAGGGAGGGGCAACTCCTGATGTGGTACCTCCGTCGATGATCTGCGAGGTGCGGCACTGGATCCCTCCTCGTCTGATTCCTAAGACGCTATGGCCGGTTATTGCACCTCTCCATCTCAGCAAACTGATCTGGAGCGGCTGGTCTCCAGAACCTTCAGATAAAGCTGCTCGTCAATTTCTCGGATGTCGTACTCGGTTGGCTTTACTCCGTGAGCATGTTCATGAACCACCATCCAGCAGCTGCGCTCCAACTCCCCACCTGCACTTGCCGAAAGCGCTAAAGCCTTAGTGACAAGGGCGTCTAAAACTGCCTGGTCAGGTTCTGTCAATTCCAGCTCTCTATTGGCATGCATCACCATGCGTAGCAGGCAGACATACACCACGGCTGAGCGACTGCGAGAAGACTTCCGACCATGAAACAAGGCCCAGCCCTCAGGGCCTTGATCCAGTAACTCTTTGATGGTGACACATCTCAGCACAGCTTTGTCACATGCTGATGTGTCAAAAAACAAGGCTGGCTGATTTTGGTGGGCTGTCGTTAAGACCCGTGGTGGATCACAAGCGCATAAGAAAAGGGCGGCCCCAATGAGTACCGCCCAACGACGCTGTCTGAGGAGTGTCGCAGTTCTGTTCTAATCCTCCACAAGACCTTTCCTATCAGCAAAACAGGTACAAACACTCATCCCTTACCAGTAATGGATGTTGCTAGAGCATGTATCGAAAGGACAGGGCCTCCTCCGGGGGGCTTTTTATTGGCCTTTTTTGGACAGGGCCATGTAATTGGTCATATTGGTGAGCTTGTCCTCCAGCCTTTGCTTGAGGGTGTCGTGAGCTGAAATCACGTTCTTGAGCAGCACTCGCATCTCCTCAATGTCATCCAGTGAATCCACCTGGGATCGTGCGCTCTCGATCGTGCCTTGTGAGGCCTTCTCAATCCCCACCCAATTCCTCAACACTGCGTCACCCCTTGATGTATCAAATGTAGCTCTGAACAGAGGACGCAAGCTGTGACAGCACACCAGTAATAGCTGAAACCGCTCACCCTCTGGTGGCCTGCTTCGCACAAGAGGGCAGATCGCGACGCTCCCATGACACGTCAGGAACTCCAGGATCACTGCTTAGCCTTTGCTCAGGACACGAAATTGACCAGAACCCAAACCATTCTTCGGCCTCACCATTGTGGTGATGGTCCATAAGGGTCACGACGACAAGTCATCCTTTTAGTTTGTTCACGATGAAAACGCCGTCGCCGTTATGGCTGGGCTTTTTTTGGGTTCCTATAGAACCCAGTTCAAAGTCGTTAACAGATCCAAGGCATGTCGAGTTGCTGGCTTAATAAGACAAAAAAAGTGTCCGGTATTGACAAAAAATAATGGAAAAGTCCTCGATGGTTGCGCAAGCCGCCAAGGAAACGATGTCCAGAAGCGCTTGGCTCAAACCCCCAACTCGCTGCTCGCCAGCCGCAACCTGGCGGTCGTTGTACCAGCCGTCAAAACAGACGTCGACCTCACCATCGGTGATCACTTCAAAGGAGTCTTCCTCTATTCCCGAGGACACCTCAGCATCTCCGAAGTAATCCAGGTCATCTAACCCCCCAGCGCAGTTGGGAACCTGGCCAGGGTTTAGATAGGCAAGAAGGTGGCACGATCCTCACCATTGGGCTGATGTGGCCATCCAACCATCTTCTTGCAGTCTTTTTCGATAGCGCCCTGGCCTCATCCAAGTGGTGATAGATCCTTCTGGTTTTAAGGAAGGCGGGCTCGCCCTGCATCTGGCAGCCCTTGATCACTTCGATGTGGCGATCTAGATAACTATGTCCGAGAACATCTTTAATGGGCAGATACCAGCAGCCCTTGGGGTCAGACAAACAGTTCGCTTGGCCATGCCGAACCTCACCATCAAGGGCTACTGGCCAGTACTTATGCACTATTGGATCTCAGGGCCAGCAAAGCTCTCCGCTTCCACTTCGCTGATGGCTCTCTACAAAAGAGCTAGGACAAGAAGAGACTGGTCAGAACCTATGGAGGACAACCTTGTTCAAAAAGAATTGCTTTATCTATTCGGTGGGATCGTTGTTATTGGTGCTGCTGGCTTCCTGGCCTGGTTCCGTTCGCGCAGGAGAGGCGACGGCTGATGGTGAATCAGAGCAGATGGCACAGGCGCAGGCGCAGCGAAAAGTTCCTCAAGGTAAAACTGTCACTGATATGTCTTGCATAACAATTGCTGTTGCCATGAGCACGCGCTATCGCTGCACGGCCACGTGGGCTAATTGAACATCCCAATGTCCTGTTGTGTCCGTTGAAACCCTTGTGGTCACTTGTCAGTCACGGTCCAAGCCAGACAAGGAAAAGGGGCCCGCAGGCACCGTAGAACGTCACCTTGTGTCCCACCAAACCACGGCAGATGGGTCCCACCCCAGCTGCCGCTAGCGGTTACTTCTCAGCAGCCACTAACTCTTTAGCTGACTCAACTGCTGGAAGTGCAGCTTGGAGTTCGTCGATCAGCTCATTAAGGCGTTCAATCACCTGCTAGTGGTGTGCCTTACGAGCTTCAAGTCTGGCAACTTGGCGCTCATTTTTGGAGCACGCAGCTTGTTGTGCTCCAAATCAGGAATCACTTAGACACGATCACGAGGGATGGAGTAGCCGAATCGAACCTCAAAGACGAAATCGAATAGTGAATACATGTGGTTCAGTTCAAGTCCTCTAAAGCAAGACGCATCAGACGGTGCGACCGAACCAAAAAGGTAGTAAGAGCAAGGGCCAGTTAGAGATAGACATCCAGTCTTAAACCTCTCATATGCGATTTCTAACTAAAAAATCCATCAATCAATCCAGCGAATCATCGAGGGAACCACAAGCCTTTTTTGCTTGCGCCAGGTTTCAACCCAGATGCTTTACTCTTGTGATCTTGTCGATAACGAAGAACTGCCCCTCGCTTGGCTCGCTGGCCTCGCCGTTGTCCTGATATTCAGCAAAACGAGCCTCGATCCACTTCTTTTCAAGTTGGGCACAACTTTTTTTGTTCGTGCTGGATCTGGTCATGTGAGAACATCAGCTGGACAAGCCCTTCGGTATCTAGATGAGTAGCAGCAACAGCAGCCAGGAAAGCGAGCAGGAAATCGATCTTCGCATTGCTCGTATCAAGAACGAATTGGCTGAGGCAGAAGCTCGTCTAAAAAACGAAATAGCTGAGATATTGGCTCGTCTAAAGAAGGAATTGGCTGAGATAGAAGCTCCTCTAAAGAAGGAATTGGCTGAAGCAGAGGTACAAAGGGGTTATACCCGAGCTGCTGCTAGGCAAAAGGAAATCCTGAAAGGTCTTCTTGAGCAGAAGCCAAGGGCTTAACTTGCTATCTCTGAGCTGGTGCAAGAGGGTGACACGACCACGTGCCAATGGGAAATTTGACCCTGCAGGCCACTGTTGCTAACGCACTCTCGCATCTTCGAGGTGTGCGAACCTGATAGGAATGCGATGGGTGAGCGGCTAACCCTTGAAACGACTCGCCGCTAAACATGTGAAGATAATATCTACTAGCAGCTGGTCTATAAATGAACTATCAAATGTTGCTCGAATGCCATGCCGCAGGGACAGCAATAACTGTAAGAGAGGCACAGCTATTGGATCTAGAGCTTGATTCTCAAATCGCAAGTATCAAAGTTTCTCGAACACAGGGTTGTATTGAAGTCGCTCCTGATCATATTTGCCAATCAGCTGGTGTCTGCAAAGGTAGTTTCTGGATCACTTGCTTTGCCGCTGTACTTGATCAGGTCACTCCTGTATCTGCAGGGAAGAAAGCAAGAGGTGCAACTGTCTTTGATGAGTTAATCAACAATCGTTATCTAGTTGATCAATAGGAACTTGAGAACACACAGCTGCTATGCGATGGACAGACAGCTTTGTACCCCATGAAGTGAAAGGAGGACTATCTCACTCTTTATTCAAAACTATAATTTAGGTAGCCTGATGGCAGCAGCCAAAAGGGAAATGGATAATGAAGCACCTACTAAGCATACAACTACCCCACTGGCAGGTTGGATTAAGACGATACTGCTGGGAGGAACGCGCCAATTCTGTTATTCATTTTTGAGGCAATAGACCTCATAACTCCCACCAGTAACGCCAACCAACTGACTGCAGGCGAAAGCATTCATACTTTGCCTTTTCTGGGTTCAGTTCAGCCCATTTTTTTTATAGCGGGATTGGCATCAAAGTAAGTATTATAACTGCATTTGTATTAACAGAGCCTGACATTGAGATTGCAAATTCTTCTTGATCTTTTCAAAGACAAATATCTCAGTAGTGAGGGGGCTTTGAGTCTTCAACTGGGAAGTAAGCACGATCTTCCTCATCAGATTCTTGGCTTCTGAAGTGCTCATCGACTTCGTCATAGGAATCATCGTCAACGTCTCTTTCGTGAACAGTCACACAGAAACCTCCATTTGAGATCGACTAACTCAATTTAGCCCGATTGCAGCAACTTGTGATGGCAGGAAGAAGCTGAAGCAAAAGGCTAGGAGGAGTCTATGGCGTTGCTGGAGAAGATGCCACTGCCCTGCCTAAAAACTCACCTATCAATATTACTGCTCGGGGTGTAGACAACTCTATGGATCAGCTCTGTGTACAACTTACTTGACCTGCAACCCAAACCAATCACTGGGTCTCAAGTTTACTGGTCTCGTTTCTAGAAGGGCATACAAGCCAAACCAATTAATCATTCTCAAATCTCAAGTCTACAATGGCTGAAAGACAACATTCAAGAGCGGAATTATCTACTTATGATAAAATATAAAAATCAGCTCAAAGCCTCTATATGCGACGAAAGTCAATCTCAGATTTCATCCTCAAATGTGCATTAACCGGCATAGTGTTCTGCACTTCAACAATGCCTGTGGAGGCAAAGGATAAAGTCATTGAAAGCACAACTTATAGCTATAATTGCAGAGAAGGACTCTGGAAAAGCAAAGTAATTGGTCGTGGAGTCAACGACAAAGATTGGATTACAATTGAAAGACTGGAGGAACTTACAGGTGCTCGGCAAGTAAATGTTAGGAATGATATTGAAAAATCATGCCGGTCCTCTTCACTGATCTCTAAAGCCAAAAGAGCATTTGGAGTTAATTGTGAGCGAGTAAGTGATTCTTTTGATCCTGGAAATTGGCACATTGATTATGCAAGTAGTCTCAATGCTCATGGAAATAAGTACTTGATCTTCGCAACCAGACATGCTGATGGGAGTAGGATGCTCTGCCTTTCGAAGAATAATTTGAGAGACAACTCACCCGTCGAAACCCCAGGCAGGAGCTTGTTTCTCCATAACATCGAAAGACAAGCTGGTTCATCAATTATTGAATATGAATATCATCCTGGGAATGGATGGGGCTATGAGGTTAAAAAGTACCGATTAGATTTTAGTGATCCAGAACGACCAAGTTTTAGCGTGGTTGATAGTTGGATTCATCAGCGGTAAATGGAGTTCGTCTTACCCGAGTCAGGCAGAGCATTACCAGTATTTATCTAAAGCAAATGCTAAGGCTCAGTTGCTATTGCCTTGCAGCTTTAAACCTAATAAGCTTTAGCTGATCAGTCATTTGCCAATGGATCGAAATGTTTTAGGCGAACCTCTCGAGATTTGCAGTTGTGATCCGAACACGGGTTGGTATCGAGACGGAAAATGTAGAACTGATGGATATGACCTTGGTCAGCATACGGTTTGCTGCGTAATCAGCGAGCAATTTCTGACCTATAGCAAAGCTCAAGGGAACGATCTATCAACGCCAATGCCTCAGTATGGCTTCTCAGGGTTGAAACCAGGTGATCATTGGTGTGTATGTGCATCTCGTTGGAAACAAGCCTATGATGATGGCATGGCCCCAAATATTCGATTAGAGGCAACGAATATTGAGGTTTTAGCAATGATAGATCTGCAGATACTCAAGCAATTCACTCATAATTAAGCGGCATAGATCTTTGAAAATTTAGAGCACTGAGAGGCATAGTCGATATCCTAGATGCGCCCAGGAATCATTATTCAATACTCTTCCAACAATACTTGGGCATCAATCATGTTCATGTAAATTACGCAACTAAATACTTCCAAGTACGTCAAGGGATAGTCGCAATTGTTGTTAGCCATCTTCCCTTTTTGAAGGGCTTTCAGCAAAGGTCTTCTCCAAGCGCCTTTTAAATTCGACGTCCCGACTGATTGGACTAAGGTCCCTTTGCGGCTTGAAATTTGTGCCGACATCCCTTGGAGGCTTGTATTCGACTTGTAAGTCCCTTCTTTTACTGAATAACCCAATCGTCATACCTAGCCACCAGAACTGAAGTCCAGCGAAAACAAGAAAACAGAGCCCAAGCCCTATGTAGCCAGCGTTCATCTCCATACTGGAAGCCTCGCATACAACTGACATGGGCTCCATGTGAGGAGGTGTGGAAAGAACGGCGAACGCGTGCTTAACGAGAAAAAAGTGGATCCAAGCTCGTAAATTCGACCATCTCGCAGTTTTTGACTAGCTCGCGGAGCAGATTGCTGACCGCTAGCTGCTAATGATGTGCGATCAGCCTGGCGCGGTTTAGGTGGAATAAAACAAACAGGGATAGGGATCATGGATCAAAGAGAACGCCTACCCCCCTGTTGCGATGAAAGCGTGCATTTGATACCTAAGCTTGTTGCTTTGGTGAGTGCAAACGCCTGTGACTTAGCCAAAGTGGAAACGAACGCATGAGCTGCCCTCTGTACCTACCAGAGGGCCTTTTTTATGACAGAGGAGATTAGAAGGCCTCGATCTGGGCAATCAAGCAGTGATGCCTTGAGAAAGGGTAGGCTCAGGGATTGAGTACACATTGGCAAAGATTAGTTTTGGTGCTGTCCAAAGGCTGGACGGAGCCTTATTTTTCTTGGGGCGTCAGTTCACATAGAGCCAGCGGGCCTGATCAAGCACCTGCTTCAACTGATCGTCATCGAGAGCCATGGCTTCTGGCCAAACCTCACAGAGCCAAAGACGGAACCTAGTGGAATCGATTCCTCCGTTGGTCTGCCAGGGAGTGAAGAACTCCTCCTGGGCTGCTAAAACCCGAAACTTCAGGAACTCCAGCAAGCGGGCTCGCAACCGCTGTTGGCTAGGCATGAAGAGAAAGACAAAGAAGACCTGAATTCAAATATTAAGCCTTTGTTGGTTATTGGCATTAAACGTGAAACCATAAACCAAATACAAGAACTACATGTTTTTGCAATTATTCAAAGGCCTACAAGCAAAATTCGGGCATTTAGTACTCGAATAATGCCAAGAATAATGCTAATAGTATTGAGGAAATGAAAATACAGAAAAAATATTTTTATAAAGTTCGGATAGCTGGTGCCATGGAAATTGTTACGAGTATTTCTCAAAGAATAACATTAGGCAAAACAAATGAAAGGAAGTGAAACTATGGCGAAGAGTATTTGATCAATGAATTCACTTACAAGAGAAATGTAAGTGTTAAACTAACGACAATTAGAAGGAGATACAATATAAATAAATTGACTAGCGTAATTTCATTGTAAAAGATCCACCACAAGCTGGTTGGTCATCTTTGGTATCAGTTGTTGGGTAGGTGCCTGGACAGGTTTTCTCATTCGTAGATACACTTTTAGCACTAGCGCCAAATGTCTCACGGAAAGCAGCCATTCCGCCACTGACCTGTGCAAGCT
>QCLC01000037.1 GCA_003214855.1 Prochlorococcus sp. AG-412-I05
TGGTTACACCCACCAAAGCCTGTAGATCCACCACCAATGAACGGGTCCCTTCAAAGGCCACGATGGTGGCCACCCCAGAGGCAGACTCACCCTTGAGAAAGAGTTCGCTGGGGTTCCCTACTTCAGCGAGGCCCTTCCCCTGCATCTCGAACACCCCTAGCTCATGGGTGGCTCCAAAGCGGTTTTTTACAGCCCTCAGAAGGCGATGACTGGCAAATCGATCGCCCTCAAAAGTGAGTACTGCATCGACCAAATGCTCAAGCACCTTGGGACCCGCCAGCATCCCCTCCTTGGTGACATGACCCACCAAAACCAAGGCTGTGTCCTGACGCTTAGCCAAACGCTGTAAAGCTGCTGCAGTTGTGTCCAGTTATCGGGATCTGATGCTGCCAAAAGGCACAGTTTTGCTTGGGGAGTTGGGCTTAGGGGGGCAATTGCGGCCAGTGGGGCAGCTTGGGCAGCGTCTTAAGGAAGCAGTTCGCTTAGGTTTTCATCGTGCCGTAGTGCCGCAGGGCAGTGGCCTAGGACCCATCGGCAATGAGCTGGAGTTGGAACTACTTGAGGCTGCGAGTGTGACTGAGGCTTTGGTCATGGCCCTCGGTGTGAATCCAGCTGATGATGGCTGCTGAAGGGCAATGATGTTTTCACTTTAGAAGTAGACGTCTATGTTGCTTCGGCCTGTTGTCTTTAGCCAGTTCTCAATATCTAGGTAGCCGCCGGGATAGAGCCTTACCGCTTGGGTCCACACGTCTGCAGCTCTGTCGAACAATCGATCAGCTTCGTCTTGCAGACCAGCTTCTTGCGCTGTGCGGCCGCGTTTTTCGTAAATCAAGCCCATGTTCTTTAGGCACGAGGGCTGATTTGAGTTTTGGTCAAGGGCCCTCTGATAGGTATCAAGAGCGAGGTCCTCATCCCCGTTGCTCATATAGATGATCGCCATGTTCTTGAGGGTTTCACTGCGGTCGAAGGGGCTTTCCTCAAGCTTCAGACTCTCTTCATAGTTTTCCAGTGCCTCTGCATAGTCGCCTGCGTTCTGGGCTGATAGGCCATCGCGGTAATACACATAGGCTCTTTTGGCCTTATCGTTGATTGGCATCATCTTCACGATTAGATCGGCCATCACCGTGAAGGTCTTGTCAATGAAGTTGTCTTTGTTTTGGGTGCGTGGCACGGCGTGAATAAAGGAATCACACCATTATCCTCGCCTTATTCTGAAAAGACTGTTTTGAGTTTCTGGTGAGATCTTTGGGCTGCTGTTATGGGATGGGCTATCCGTAACGATTGTCATTAGCGTGCGGGAACATTTCACCGATCCGTGAGCCGCAACGACCGTCCATTGGCTCATCCATCCGTCTCACTCGATATCGACGGGATGAAATGCGGCGGCTGCGTTCAATCGGTGGAGCGTATTTTGCTTGAGCAGCCCAGTGTTGCTCGTGCCAGTGTCAACTTGGTAGCCCGCACTGCTTGGCTGGATCTCAACGATCCAGACCAGTCTCTTGAGCCGATCCTTGCTGCTCTGGCAGCTCGCGGTTTCTCTGCTCAGCCAAGAAATACGGGCTCATTAGAACAGCTGACGCCTTCAACGCGTGATTCCCTTGGGGCTTGGTGGAGTCAGTGGCGTCAGTTAATGGTGGCCTTGGTGTTGCTGCTGCTGTCGGTTCTTGGCCACCTTGCTGCCGGTGGACATCTTGAGCTGGTGATTCTAGGGGCCTTGCCCTTCCATGCCGGATTGGCCACGGTGGCTTTGTTGGGCCCTGGTCGGCCGATTCTTGTTGGCGGAGCGCGGGCGGCTCTTGCTTTAACCCCCACCATGGACACCTTGGTGGGACTAGGCGTTAGCAGTGCCTATCTGGCGAGCCTGGTTGCTCTGCTTTGGCCTCAGGTGGGTTGGCCTTGCTTCTTCAATGAACCCGTGATGTTGCTCGGCTTTGTCTTGCTGGGAAGGTTCCTTGAGGAGCGAGCTCGTTTCCGAACTGGGCGGGCCCTCCAACAGCTGGCTCAATTGCAGCCAGATACTGCCAGGTTGCTGGCAGGTGATGGGACTATCCGTGAGGTAAGAGTCGGTGCTCTCAGGCCTGGGGAGAGGGTTCAGTTGTTGGCAGGGGATCGCATTCCTGTTGATGGCATGGTGCTGGAGGGACATTCCGCTGTCGACGTGTCCAGCATTACTGGTGAGCCATTGCCATTGGAGGCAGCTCCAGGAATGGAGCTGACTTCAGGCAGCCTCAATCTTGAAGCCACCTTGTTGCTAGAGGTGCGACATGTGGGAGCTGAGACAGCTCTGGCAAGAATCATTAGTTTGGTGGAACAGGCCCAGGCGCGTAAGGCTCCTATTCAAGGCCTGGCTGATCGGGTTGCAGGTCGCTTTTGCTACGGCGTTGTCAGCCTGGCACTGCTGACTTTTTTGTTTTGGTGGCAACTGGGTGCACGTCTTTGGCCACAGGTGTTGCACGCTTCGGGTCAGGGGTTGGTGCATGGATATGGTCACCATGTCCCGCTTGGAGGCGTCGCTGAAACCTCGTTAGGATTGGCTTTACAGCTAGCCATCGCTGTTCTAGTCGTGGCCTGTCCCTGTGCATTGGGATTGGCAACGCCCACAGTGATCACGGTGGCCTCTGGTCAGGCAGCCCGCCGGGGGTGGTTATTTCGCGGTGGCGATGTGATTGAAATGGCAGCCTCGCTGAGGCAGGTTGTCTTCGATAAAACTGGCACTCTTACCCTTGGCCGCCCTTTGGTGGCGGGGGTTTTTGGCACAAAAAAACCTGATCAATTGTTGCAGCTAGCTGCAAGTCTTGAGCAAAACAGTCGCCATCCCTTGGCCCATGCTGTTTTGCAAGAGGCTCAACGGCATCGGCTTTCGCTACTGCCCACTTTGGCAACCCGTACCTATTCAGGCTCCGGCCTGGCCGGTGAGCTTGAAGGTGTAGAAGGAACGGTGCGAGTCGGCAGACCGGAATGGCTTCAGGCTGAAGGGGTTCATTGGACAGCTGAACTGCAGGCTGATGTTGAGCAGTCGTCTCTTCTGGGGCAATCGGTGGTAGCCGTGGCTCTGGGGGAAGAGCCTTTGGGTCTTGTGACCATTGATGATCGGCTTCGACCTGATGTGTCTGTTGCTTTGGATCGATTACGAGAGCAGGGGATGACTCTGGCCATGCTTAGTGGTGATAGACGTCAGACGGTGGAACGCCTGGGGCAGCAGTTGGGTTTTCAACCCCATCAACTGGGCTGGCAGTTGTTGCCTGATCAGAAGCTGGAGCGCTTGCAACGTCTTCGCAAGGCTGGACTGTTGGCAATGGTTGGCGATGGCATTAATGATGCCCCAGCACTGGCGGCAGCAGATCTTGGTATTGCTGTGGGTACAGGCACGCAGATTGCTCAGGATTCTGCTGATCTGGTGTTGCTTGGTGATCGTCTGGAGGGTTTGCCGGAAGCCCTGTTGTTGGCTCGCCGCACCATGGCAAAAGTGCGTCAAAATCTGACTTGGGCCTTTGGCTACAACCTCATTGCTTTGCCAATTGCTGCAGGATTGTTGTTGCCGGGCTTTGGGTTGTTGCTCTCACCACCCATCGCAGCTCTATTGATGGCACTTAGTTCAATCACCGTTGTCGTGAACGCTTTGGCACTGCGTACTACATGAGTGGTCGCTTTCTTGTTCTGGAGGGTATTGACAGCTGTGGCAAGACCACTCAGCTTCGCCACCTTGCCAATTGGCTGCCACGCAGCGGTTTGATGCCTGAGGGTGCAAGGTTGCATCTCACCCGTGAGCCCGGCGGGACGGCTTTGGGTATGGCCTTGCGCAAGTTGGTTCTTCACCCGCCTAGGGATGCGTCCCCAGAACCCCTTGCGGAACTGTTGCTGTATGCGGCTGATCGAGCCCAGCACGTGGCTCAGTTGATCCGACCGGCGCTTGAGCAGGGGCACTGGGTACTCAGTGATCGTTTTAGTGGCTCTACCCTTGCTTATCAGGGTTATGGAAGAGAGTTGGATCTGGATTTGATTGAGCAACTCGAGCAGATTGCCACGGCTGGACTTGTCCCGGACCTAACTTTTTGGTTTGAGTTGTCTGTAGAAGAAAGTCTGCTTCGGCGTGATGCAAGATCTAACGATCGAATCGAAGCGGAAGGAGTTGATTTTTTAACCAGGGTGGCAACTGGATTTGCTGTTTTGGCTAGGGAACGATCTTGGGTGCCGTTGCAGGCGGATCAACAAGTTGAGTCAGTTAGTTCTGCTTTGGAGAGCCAGCTGAAGCACCATTTTGGACCTTTGCAAGAGAGCATGCGATGAGCCTTGAGATTGAGTCGCGTGGGCTGTTTGAAGATTTGATCGCTCAGCCGTTGGCAGTTGCATTGCTGGAGGCAGCGTTGAGTCAGGGTCGACTGGCTCCCGCATATCTCTTTTCTGGTCCAGATGGAGTGGGTCGCAGTCTGGCGGCATTGCGTTTTCTCGAGGGCGTCATCAGCAGTGGTAAGCCGGCCCTGCGTGAACGCCGTCGTCTAGAGACGTTCAACCATCCTGATCTGCTTTGGGTCGAACCGACTTATCAGCATCAAGGCCGCTTGGTCCCTAAGTCCCAGGCAGAGGACGAAGGTGTCAACCGCCGTTCCCCCCCACAGGTGCGCCTCGAACAGATTCGCGGGGTGACAAGATTCCTAGGACGACGACCTGTTGAGGCCCCAAGGGGCATGGTGGTGATTGAAGCGGCAGAGTCCATGCCCGAAGCTGCTGCCAATGCTTTGCTTAAAACGCTGGAAGAACCAGGTCATGGCTTGTTGATTCTGCTTTCGGCCGCTTCTGAGCGCTTGCTCACGACAATTCGTTCTCGATGCCAACAGATTCTTTTTGCTCGTCTTGAAGCAGCTGACATGCAGGCTGCTCTGGCCAGGACGAGCACAGCTGAGATGGGGTCGTCCTTGATGGTATTGGATCAGCCGGAACTGGTTGCGATGGCCGCTGGTTCTCCTGGGGCGCTGTTGCAGAATTTTGGGCTCTGGCAGGCAGTCCCAGAGGAGTTTTGGCTACGCCTTGAAGAGCGTCCCCAAAAGCCAATGGAAGCCTTAGCTCTGGCGAGGGACCTTACTGAGGCTCTTAATGGGGAGCAGCAGCTTTGGCTGATTGATTGGTGGCAACAACATTTTTGGATCAAACGGCCTGATCCAAGACCACTGAAACGTTTGGAAAGGCTGCGTTCACACCTGCTGGGGTTTGTGCAACCCAGGCTGGCCTGGGAAGTGGCTTTGCTGGAAATGATTCCTAGCGTTTAAGCGCTGGCGTGTTCTCCTTGCTTGTTTTGTGATTCTCTGGCTTCCCTCTCTTGGCGAGCCTGGATTAGCAGCTCTTGGAACCCTTCGAGTTGTTCTCCTGTAGGCAATTCAAGGCAGTAACCAGCACCGTAGACGGTTTTAATGAAACGGGGTTTGCGCGGATCGGGTTCCAGCTTGGTGCGAAGGTGGCGCACGTGTACTCGGATGGTTTCGATGTCATCATCAGGTTCATAGCCCCACACCTCCTTGAGGATTAGAGAAGGTGCCACGGTCTGTCCATGACGCTGAAGTAGGCAGTGGAGCAGCTCAAATTCCAGGTGAGTGAGCCGTACGGGACGGTCAAACCAAATCGCTTCAAATCGCTCAGGTACGAGTGTGAGAGGGCCGTAGCTGAGGATCTCGTGATGAGCGTTGGTTCCTACCGGCGCTCGCTCGGTGCGACGGAGCAGGGATTTCACCCTCACTTGCAATTCTTCAAGATCAAAAGGCTTTGTTAGGTAATCATCTGCGCCTGAATTGAAGCCGGTGACCTTATCTTTTGTGCCTGCCAAGGCTGTGATCATCAAGATCGGAATCCCCGCGGTGCGCTCGTCTCGACGCAACCTCTGGCAGAGAGTTAGCCCATCGACGTTGGGAAGCATCAAATCGAGCAAAATCAGGTCTGGGGTGTACTGAAGGGCAAGCGCCTGACCTTTGATGCCGTCTTCAGCCTTCTGTACGTCAAAACCATTGTGCTCTAAATGGCTGCTTACCAGTTCACGCATGTCCTGGTCGTCTTCGATCAGCAGGATGCAAGGCTTCATTTAGATCGGAGTCCAGGAGGAATTTGAAATCATCGAGGTGCTTTGAAGTCAGCGCTTGTCAGATTCTCTCAAGATTTGCTTTGAAGTGCATCATTGGCATCTGTGTTGGGGCCTAGAGCCCAATCAATGAAACTCCCATGCAGACTGACCTTTTGACTGGCTGACGAATGCCTTAAAGGTGTCCTCTTTTTAGGAAGTCTTCCGAATCTATCCACGCATTGTTGTGGCTGTCCTCTAACAGGCAATCAAAAACCACAGCCACCGGCTGTGGATCTGAAAACTCCCCGGGCGGGATTCGAACCTGCGACCAATCGATTAACAGTCGACCGCTCTACCGCTGAGCTACCGAGGATTGCAACCCGAAGAACCTACCCCTCATCCCCGCCGACCTGCAAGGGGTTGGAGGTTTTGTCGTAGCTGATGGCCAGATTGCCAGGGTCCTACTCGGCCATGTTCCATCCTGGCAGCCCCATCAGCATGGTCGAGTTCTTCTAGGCGATGGGTGACCCATAGGGCGGTCAGGGGTGCGTGGGAGCGATGGCAAAGCTGTTGAACTGTTGCCAAAATCCTTTGTTGGCTTGCTGGGTCTAGTAGTGCAGTTGGTTCATCCAGCAGCAGCAGTGTGGCTTCACTGGCCAGGGCGCCGGCAATTGCTAGGCGTTGTTTTTGGCCTCCGCTCAGGGTGTGAATCGGGCGCGATTCCATGCCGGCCAAACCAACCTGCTCGAGGGAATCGCCAATGCGCTGTTGGCGTTGTTTGATTGGGATGTCGCTAGGTAAATTCAGCAGCAAATCGCTGCCGCAACTTGGCAACAGCAGTTGATGGTCAGGGTTTTGAAACACCAGAGCAGGTTTGAGCATGCAAGTCACCTGACCATGCTGTGGCTGTAATAAACCGCTGATGAGCTTGGTAAGGGTGCTTTTGCCGCTGCCATTGCTACCTACGAGCATCCATAGGCCTGGTTCTGGAATTGCAAAACTGCATTGGTCCAAGGCTTTTCTGCCGCAGGGCCAAATGAAGCTCACCTGCTCAAAACTTAGGAGGGGGCCATCTCTAAAGATGCTTTGATCGGCGTTCTCGGCCACAATGGCCTCAGGTTTCAAAGGAAAAGCCAGGCCGCTTACTGCCTCCAGTTGCTGCTGTTTTCTCATAGAGCTGAACAGCAACTATTTCACTGACCAAAACAGTGACTTTCTTGTCTTCGACTTTTTCGCAACTGAGCTCCAGAAGGTGAGGCTGACCTCTCTCCAGGCATTTGCGCACTTGCTGGTAAACGGCTTCCGCATCTGCCAATGCTTTGCGCTGCACAGATACCGGCAAGGGGCTCAATTTGAGGGCCAGCTCAATGACGTACACGGACAACGTTGACAGGAATTTTCATTATAAAGAAAACGGAAGGCAAGGGCTTCAGTGAAAAGATGGCAATGAGTATCATTAAGCCAGGATCAGCCTCAAGGCCGAAGACATTAGGGTTTCTTGAGAATGAAAAGGTCAGTGTATTGAGTAAACGAATCCAACGGCGGCTGCAAAAGAATAAGGATCTTTTGGATGAGAATAAAAGGCTTAGAACTTTGGTTGGGGAGTCGACTGGGAAGCCATGTGCGATTGTTGAGCTCTAGGAGTGTCTAACGCTGCTCAAAACTGCTCGCTGCTTTTAACCTGAGAATTGATTTAGGAGTGCATCAGAGTCAGCCCTAGAGGTGATGAGGGTTTATGGTGTATCAATTAAAAACCATTGATCGAAATGAGGAGATTATCTTTCGTATAGGCTTCACTATTTTCTTCTGCCACAATCCTGTGTGGTGCTTTGCATGCTGATGAAGCAGCCCTGATCAGTTGTATTAATAAGTACAAAATGCTTGGCACATTTCCCGATGCAGCACTGGCAAAGTGTGACAAGAATACATTGGCTACTTGTATCAAAGATCTTGTGGGGACGAACTTTTTAGCTTATCCTATATCAGATGTTCCTGAAAAAACTCGCTCGGAATCCAGGAAGAAGTCATCGCGTTCTAAAGCTAATCGAAATTTTGCTGATACTAGTAATTCAACAATAAAGAAACCGGCAAGTTTACTTAGATCAACAGGATACTTAATTGATCTTGGTAGTGATGATAATCGCTGGATGGAAGGAAAAGGTTGGGAAGATCTAGGTTGCATAGCGCATACCGATGGTCCATATAAAAGGCAAATGATATGCAGACCCGTTGATTATTCAGAGGTCCAAGGTCATATGAATGGTTTAGGCAAGGGTGGTGCAAAACAAATTCAATCGAACTTGGTCAGCCTTATGGGATAGAAGATGCTAAAAATCAATGTGAGCTAGAAGCGTTAGGCATTAAGAATTAGCAATAGTTCGAGGGCTTCCGGATTGAGTATTTGTTTTTGGATCCAGTTATTATATCTTGGAAGTCCTTTGATTTTCACCATTTTCCAGGGCCAATGGCCTTAGTGGCTGTGATGGGCTTCTTCTCTTGAATATCAGATGGCCAATTAAGATTGTATTAATCTTCCCTCAAGAGACAGAGCAGCGCCTAATGAGTACTCCCCTTCCGTCGAATTCCCAGGCTCAGCGAGAGGCTGGTGATGATCTTCGCGAGAGCTTGGTTAGACAAAAGCTTGTGCAACGTATTTGCGGGCAGGCTGTTATCTATTTTGGGGCATTAATTGTTGCAGTTTCGCTGTATAAATTTGTCAGCGCTTTCTTGTTAGATGTCTCTCCTTGGCCTGAGCTCCAGCTTGGAGTCGCAGGCCTGTTGTTAGTTTTTTTAGGTAATTTTCTGCGACGCTCAACCTTTTTAAGGTCTTTGCTTTCGGAGTTTAGTCCTACGGCTAGAGCAAGTAGATCTCTATTGATGTTGATCCTTGCATTATTTATTATGGGATCTGTAGCTCTATTCAAGTTGTCCGTTCAGGATGTTTTGCGTTACAAACGGCTGCTTGGAGAAGGGGGAATTCTTGAGTACTTGCAGGCTCTAATTCTGTTCACTTCTGCCTGGGTCTCTTGGCTGATTTCTAGGGACTTATGGAGGCGTCTGTTGATGCGCTGGCATGGAGCCATTTATGGGATGATTGCTTTAGGAATGCTTTTTGTTGGTTTAGAGGAGCTTGCTTGGGGTCAGGTTTTGTTTGGCTGGACAACGCCTGATAATATAGCGTCTCTTAATGCTCAAAATCAGACAACAATTCATAATCTCGAGTTTTTTCAAGACTATCTCGATATTAATCTTTTTCTAGTGTCAGCATTGATGCTAGTTTTGGTGTTATGGCGGCCATCTTTTGGATTGTTTAAAGCAAGATCATCTCGAACTGATGTGATTCCTGTCGGAATATTTTTTCTGCCCAGGTATTTCTGGCCTCTATTCTTTTGTGCTGCGTTTTTATCTTATTTTGTTGCTACTAGGTCAGCTACAGCTTTGGTTCTGAACATTGATCAGGAGTGGGCAGAGTTGATGCTTTATCTCTCCTTCGGTCTAGGGTTGCTGCGAACCTATGTCTTGCTAGCCAATCCGTCAGGGCGCCAAAATGGTTGATAGACATCTACCGGTATTGAGAGAGATGACACCTGAGTCAGTGATGTTATGAGTTGAGACTATCTTTTGGAATCACAGTAATTCTTTTCGCCCATTCTTCCATTGATAACTGGATTTGGGAAAGTCTCTAATCCAGATGGGCTCTGCTCTTTTCTCTTGCTCTTTGTTTTTTCTTTAGGATGGTATTTGGCGTCTCTTTATTGTTCATTTCGACAGCTGAGCAATGATGCGAATGTCATCTCTTGTCAGTGGGTTGAGTGCCTATCGCAGAAAAAACTTCCCTTGGGTGGTTCTTGGGATGGCTGGTGGCTTTTGGCTAGTCGGACTGCTGATTCAGTTTTGGCGCCTTGAAAGCCTTACTGCTACTTACGACCAAGCTCTGTTTTTGCAGGAGCTGTGGTCTACTGCCAGGGGGCATTTTTTTGAAAGTAGTCTTTCGTCTGAGTTGTCGGCAGCTGTTGCCAATCAAGATGCTTTGCCAAGCATCGACTATCTCCATCTTGGTCAGCACGCCAATGTGCTGACTGTGTTAGCAGCGCCCTTAGTCGCACTTTTTGGCCGCTGGGCCTTGCCGTTGATTCAAGTAGGGCTATTGGCTCTAGCAGGTTTGGTGTTGTGGCGGATGGCGTCGGCTCGACTGTCGAGGCCCTTGGCGATTCGTTTGACCGCGTCCTACTACCTGAGTGGAACCGTGATTGGCCCACTTGTTGAAAACTTTCACGACCTTTGTTGGCTGCCATTACTGGGCTTTTTGGTTGTTGATGGTCTCCTCAAGCAGGGATGGCGCCAGGTGATGGCTTGCAGTTTCCTGATGCTGTTGGTGCGTGAAGATTCGGGACTCACCCTGTTTTCACTTGGATTGTGGGCATCGCTTCGTCGACCTGGTGCACGTGCCATCGGCCTGATGGTCATGGCGATGTCGATGGTTTATGTGGCAGTCATGACTGGCTGGATTCAGCCCCAGTTTGATTCCACTCTTTCGGATCGCTTCCTGCAGGAAAAGTTTGGGCATCTTTTGCAAGGCCGCTCTGGTGGGACCTTCACCGTTCTATGGATGATGCTCACTGATCCGCTTCGTTTGCTGGCGGCTTTGGTGTCTCCCCCTGGAACCACCTTGGCTTTTCTGCTGGCACCAGCGTTGCCTTTGGCCTTTATCCCATTTGTCTCGCTGGATGTGGCCCTGATGGTGGCTGTGCCTTTATTCATCGCCTTGGTGTCCCAGGGCATGAGTGCGTTGTCGGTCACGCTCAGGTATGTGCTTGCTTTGGTCCCAGGGTTGTTTATGGGATCCATGCTCTGGTGGCAAGCCCATCCAGGGTTTTGGTCTCTCAAGTTGTTTCGGCCTTTTTGGACAGGATGTATTGCTCTAGGTCTGGTTGTGACTCTGCTTAGCAATCCCCATCGCACGTTCTCCGCTCTTGTGCCGGATAGCTTTAGTCCATTCGTTCATGTCTCGCCGGTGGCCATGTTGCAGCGAGCTGCAACGGCCCGACATGCCGTTGGCCTTGTGCCAGATAACGCCTCGGTTGCTGCTGATACTCCCTTGTTGCCGCTTTTGGCGGAACGGGAGGTAGCCTTGCGCTTCCCGAAACATATCGAGTACTACAACCGTCAGGATCAAATTGAACAGGTTCAATGGGTCTTGGCTTTTCCTGGTTATTACCGTTCGTTGATGCCATTGTTTCGCGAGGAAACTTCTCGTTGGCGATCCATCAATAAGGCCTTGCAGGAACTCATTGAAGAGGGGCGATACGGGGTGGTTAGCTGCGCGGATGGGTTGGTGGTGTTGCGCAATGGCGTGGATTCCTCTCCTGATGCAAAGCGTTGCCTTGATGCATTGTTAGCGCTTGAGCCTGGAAAGAAATAGACGCTTTAGAACGTGCCTTCTCCTCGATTCCAGTTAATGTTGATCTGCTTTGGTAATAGCGGAGTGACTTTGTCTGAATGGGCATCGGTCGCATGCTTCGTGACTTGCCGTTATCCCCAAAGGAGGAGGTGCTCATGAGTCCCAGTTGTTTGATTCAGGGTCTGCTGATCGCGGAGAACGCCGGCTGATTTTTACACCTGTTTCCTGATCAGATGGTTCCGCGCCAGAGTGGACCCGACGAGAGCCCCCTCCATGCATGCATGGAGGGGGCATCGTTTTGCAGACTTTTAATCGATTGGGGGGCTCAAGGTTGTTTGATGGATTTGTGCTCGGATCGCTGACAAAGTTGCAAGCCGTTCTCCCAGCTTTTACACCCCCAGCCAGCCTGTTTGGCTTGGCTCAATAGGTGCTGCTGTTGTTTTCGGTTGGACCCCCAACCTGGATCTTTTGGGTTGAGAAGCAGTACATCAAAGTTTTCTAGATCTAAAGACTTTCCTTTGCTGCGGGGGAAGTCAATGGCAATGCGTTGGCTGAGATGGGGGGCGAGATAGCTCGTGGTGGCCAGCCGGCTACTGCTAGGAATGTTTGCGATGGCTTCATGGGATGGGGTCAAGGCATTGAGTCGTTCCAGATAAGGCCCACTAAAAAACCAGGGCTTAGCAAGGGCTACCCAGCAGATGGTGCTCCAGGTTAGTAGCCGCCAAGGAACAGCTTGATGTGGACGTACAGCCAGTCCATCGATGGCAGCTACAACAGCTATGACCGCAATTGGCAGGCTGTAGTGATGGATCAGTGTTCGTTGTGGTGACTCTTCCGATAGCAGATTCACCAGAATGAGCGGTAAACCTCCAATCAGAACGGGTAGGGAGTTTCGGCGCCAGAATGGAGCGACGGCAATGCTGATTAACAGCAGATAGATCAGTCCGCCGATCCAATCCACATGCTCGATTAACAACTGAGGCTTTGTGATCAGATTGAAGAGAACTTCATCGAAGCTTTCACCTAGGTAGGAGAAAAGGGCTCTGGCTGCCTTAGGGCCTTCATGATTTCCTTTCAGCCAGGGGTAAAGCCAGTGATTGAGCATGGCCAACCAGCTCAAGGCCAGTCCAATGGCTGCACCGGCCCAGATCCAGCGCCTGCGCATGGCCTGCTCTAACCCCAGGCCTGCCACCACAAGCACAAGTCCATCGCGGCAGCCAAGCAATAAGAGCAGTAAGCCAAACCACAGCCAGGCCTTTTGGGCTCGACTGGCCCAATAGCAACCCGCCAGGGCTGGCATCACCCACACCTCTGGGTGGAAGTCGAACAGATTGGCGTTGAATACCACTGGCTGCAGCCACCAAAGAGTGCAGATCAGCCAGCACAATTTTGGAGTAAGGCCTGCTTGGCGGCCCACCCACCAAAGCGGTAGTGCTGTCAGGCTTAGTCCAGCCGCCTGGCTGGCGAGTAGCCATTGAACACTGGCATGGAAGTGATACGGAAGAGCTGCAAGATAGAGAGCCCAGGCGCCGTGATCGGCCAGTAGATGCACCCCTTCCATCGAGGAATAGGGCGGCAAACCTTGGCTGGTCAACCAGATCCACTGGTCGAAAAGGCCAAGATCGTAAGCATTACTCTGTAGCAGAGCATGACGTGTTGCGGCGGCAGCCCACAGCAGCAAGAAGATTGCTAGACAGGTGAGGCTCAGACGGTGGGGTGGGTAGGCCTTGGTGTTCAAGAGGCAATGCTCGAGTGATGTTGAGCTTCCCATAGGCTTTCGCCTCTGGTCAGATGCAGCACGTTGTCAGTGCTGATGATTTATCGGATTAACTGGTTGATGGGCGCTAGATAAGTCTGATGAGATGTTTGGGGGCAGACCTTGGAGTTTGATTGCTCGCACAAAAGCTCATGCAGTTGATGTCTTGCATTTCCTTTAGTGAGAGGTTTAAAGCTTGTTTCCCAGTTAAGGCTGCCCGCTAGATGGGTAGCGCCTTGCTCTGCCCAGGCTTGCAGCTTTTTCTGATTAATACCTTTTGCAGTGGTGCGCCATCCTTGACGCCGTGCAAGGTTCAACAAAGTGGGATCACTGCCAGTTACGCTCACGATCCGGGCCTTACTTGGGACCTCTTTGCGGATACTTTGGGCTAATGGCATCCAGATTTCTGCCTGTTTTCGCTCGATCGCCCAGTAATCAAAATTGAGTACAACTAGGCTGATGGCAATAATTAGTGCCAGGTTGATGTTGATCAACCATGGGTGAGGTAGCCCTTGGGATGCGATTAACTTGGTTAAGGATTGCCATCCCTTACCCATTAATGGGCAGAGAAAAATCAATAGGGGTAGTTGGTAGTACTCATGAATAAAGCTTGCTCTTAAGAAGAGTGCTGTGCAGGCTGCCATGCTCAGTAGGCCTGCTGCAAGAATTTGACCACCTGCATCTCGGCGAGATTCCCACAGCCCAACAATCACGATTGGTACCCCAAGAAAAGCAAGATGTTTGCTGATTCGCAGAAAAATATCTAGCCAGAGATTGACATCCAGTAGGAGGTTCAGGCTGCTGCGATCAGAGTTGTTGCCCCAGAATCCGAAGGTGAAGCCGCTACTTTGGCCCAGTTGATAAGCATGGCCATACCAAAGGGCTCCAATCAGTATTGAGCTACCTGCATAGAGCCAAGGACCAGGCGAACGTGCAAGTTTTCCTAAGCCTCGCATCAACGTTGCAAGTGGTCGTGCTGGTCCCAGTGTTTGGGGCTGTAGTTGCACGACTAACAGCGGTATGCCGAGCCAGATCAAGGGCAGCACTTTGATCAAGCAGGCAAGGCAAAATGCCAGCCAGCTGGTGAGCAGAGCCCAGCGAGAGTGCTTTTCCTTCCAGACAAGCAGACGCTCGATACTGATTGCAGCCAGGAGCAGTAGCAGCGCTTCTGCCTGCAATGTGCGGCCGTAGTAAACGCCTAATGGCAGCACAGCGAAGAAGACCCCGCCCCACCAAGCGCTAATTGGATCTAGTAGGCGTCGCCCGATGCGGATGATGAACACGATGGCTAGTGCGCTACAGAAAACCGAAAGGCCACGCCCCAACCATTCGTGCAGGCCCGCAAGCTTGTAAAGATGGCCAAGCAGATACGGATATAAAGGGAACTCGCATTCCACATATCCAGCACTGGCTCCACCCCAATCAATTTGCGGTAACCAGATCGGTGTGCCTTCCAGGGCAAAATGCCTTGCCATGGCTGCTGTATCCGCCTGACGCCAGCTATGGATGCCGAGGATGGGAGCCTGCAATTGGATCAGGCGCAGGATTACCCCTAGGCCCACTGGGAACCAGATTTGTTGAGCCCAGCGGGCAACAGACTTCGCCATCAGCAACTATTTTCAATCAAGGGGTATTCCTGATGCAACTTGATTAGGTGACATCGTTCCAGATAAACATCATCAGGATCACTGCTATTTGAGCCCAAAAGGGATTTGCTACAACGTTTTGTAGTCGCAGGTCGCTAGGTCGATGTTGGTGATTACCCCTAAGAAATGGCTGCTGGTCAACACACTCAGTTTGTTTTTTCTTAGTCGCTGGACTTCACTGAACCATGGCAGCTTGGTCATGCTGTCGATGCCGGCTACCCGGTCAAATGTGGCGTCGAGAAGTCCTTTTTTGTGGCCCGCAAAACCAATAACGTTCCTCTATC
>QCLC01000038.1 GCA_003214855.1 Prochlorococcus sp. AG-412-I05
TGGCATATCTAACAAGATCGCCACATAGCTAGGTATCCCTTTCAAATACCAAACGTGGGAGACAGGAGCGGCCAACTTGATGAAGCCCATGCGATGACGCCGGACCCGACTTTCAGTGACCTCCACGCCACAGCGCTCACAGACAATGCCACGGTGTCGAACCCGCTTATATTTCCCGCAATGACACTCCCAATCCTTTGAAGGGCCGAAGATCTTCTCGCAAAAGAGCCCGTCCATCTCAGGCTTAAGGGTGCGGTAATTGATCGTCTCCGGCTTCGTCACTTCACCCACTACCTGCCCATTAGGAAGTGTCCGCTGACCCCACTCCATCACCCGATCTGGTGAAGCAAGTGTGATCTTGACGTAGTCGAAGTGGTTCTCTGTACGGAGGTTGCTGTTAGTCATGAACGAATCGCAAACAGTTTGGGAAACGAAAAGCAGTTAGTTAAGGCCGTTAATCTTCGTCGTAATCCGCTACTCCAAGGGATTCGTAAGTGGGTCGACTAGGAGTACTACGGCGAGGATTCACATCCTGCATCAGATCCACTTCTTTCCCTTCATCGGTATAAACAGCGATATCGAGCCCTAGAGACTGAAGCTCACGCATCAATACCTTGAAAGACTCGGGTGTCCCTGGTCTGGGGATAGGCTTGCCCTTAACGATTGCGTTGAGGGCTTCATTCCGACCCTGCATATCGTCTGATTTAACAGTAAGCAGCTCCTGCAGGGTGTAAGCGGCGCCATAGGCCTCCAGAGCCCACACCTCCATCTCACCTAAACGTTGGCCACCTTGTTGAGCCTTACCCCCAAGAGGTTGCTGGGTTACCAGTGAATAGGGACCTGTTGAGCGAGCATGGATCTTGTCATCAACCAAATGAACAAGCTTCAGAATCTGTGCATAACCAACGGTCACAGGCTGGTCGAAAGGTTCACCCGACCGTCCATCAAGCAATTGAAGCTTGCCAGGATTGTCAGGGTTGTAGACCCACTCCTTACCTGGCTGCTTGGCAGCTTCCTTGAGATAAGCCTCCACTGTCTGCTGGGACTTTTCAGCTCCATACATTTCATCAAAAGGCACCACCTTGACCCGACAATCGAGATTGGCTGCTGCCCATCCCATTAAGCACTCAAACACCTGACCCACATTCATCCGGCTGGGCACGCCCAAAGGATTCAAAACGATGTCAACTGGAGTGCCATCGGGCAGAAAAGGCATGTCTTCGCGGGGAAGAATGCGACTGATGATGCCTTTATTGCCGTGGCGACCGGCCATCTTGTCGCCAACCTGGATCTTGCGACGCTGAGCCACATACACTCGAGCGACCATATTGGCGCCAGGGGGAAGCTCATCACCCTGTTCACGTGTGTAAATACGAACGTCCACAACTCGTCCTCGTTCAGTACTGGGAACTCGTAGAGAGTTATCACGCACATCGCGCGCTTTTTCACCAAAAATGGCACGCAAAAGCTTCTCTTCTGGAGGCTGATCTGACTCACCTTTAGGCGTCACTTTGCCCACCAGAATGTCGCCGCTCTCGACAAAAGCACCGATGCGAATGATTCCCATTTCATCAAGATTGCCAAGGCTTTCCTCGGCAACATTGGGTATCTCCCTGGTGATCTCCTCGGGACCAAGCTTTGTCTGTCGTGCCTCGATCTCATACTTCTCGATATGCACCGAGGTGTAGAGGTCGTCCTTTACTAGGCGCTCGCTGACAAGAATAGCGTCCTCATAGTTGTAACCCTCCCAAGGCATATAAGCGACCAAAACATTCTGACCTAGAGCAATTTCACCGCCTTCACAAGCCGAACCATCCGCGAGAACCTGACCCACGATCACCGGATCACCCTGGCAGACAATTGGACGCTGATTCAGACAGGTGTCCTGATTTGACCGCTGATACTTCTGCAGATAGTGGGTGTGATCAACCCCATCCTCATCCCGGACGATGATCGCAGTGGCATCAACGAATGTAACCATGCCATTGACACGGGAGATGGGCACCATCCCGGAATCACGAGCCACCTGAGTTTCAAGGCCCGTCCCCACCAAAGGCCGCTCAGGCCGCAACAGTGGTACGGCCTGCCGTTGCATATTTGATCCCATCAGAGCCCTATTGGCGTCATCGTGCTCGAGGAAAGGAATCAAGGAGGTGGCGACAGAGATCACCTGCACCGGCGAGAGCTGCACATAATCCACCTGCTCAGGTGGAACTTTTTCGAAGTCCTGGCGATAACGCACCGGAATTAATTCAGCGAGAATCTGCCCATCGGCATCAGTGGCCACATCACCAGGAGCCACACGACACTCATCCTCGAGATCGGCTGATAAATAGATGGGGTCTCCCTCCTTGATCAGGCGACCGTTCTCAACCTTCCAGAAGGGAGTCTCAATGAAGCCATACTGATTGACCCGAGCGTGGGTAGCCAGTGAATTGATCAAACCTGCATTCGGGCCTTCCGGTGTCTCAATTGGGCAGAGACGGCCATAATGGGAGGGGTGAATATCACGCACCGCGAAGCCAGCACGCTCCCTAGTGAGGCCCCCTGGCCCCAGAGCTGAGATACGACGTTTGTGGGTGAGCTCAGCCAATGGATTCGTCTGATCCATGAACTGACTCAGCTGACTGGAACCGAAGAACTCCTTAACAGCTGCAACGAGAGGCTTGGGGTTCACCAACTGAGCTGGCGTGAGCGAATCGGTCTCACCCACAGTCATCCGTTCTTTGATGATCCTTTCCAGGCGATTGAGACCAACCCGGACCTGGTTCTGCAAAAGTTCACCCACTGAACGCACTCGACGATTGCCCAGGTGATCAATGTCATCCAGGCTGGCACCGCCCACATCGAGTTCTAAATTGATCAGATAATCAAGGGTTGAGAGCACATCCTCATGGGTGAGGGTACGCACCGTATCCGGGATTGTTAGACGCAGCTTTTTATTAATCTTGTAACGGCCAACTCGGCCAAGGTCGTAACGCTTGGGATCAAAAAATCGGGTCTGCAGAAGCTGTTGTCCACCGCTTACTGAAGGAGGCTCACCAGGACGAAGCTTTTTATAAAGCTCAAGCAAAGCCTGATCCTCTGAACTAATTCCTTCCTCATTTGCAGCCTCAATAGACTTCTTATAATACTCAGGGTGACGAAGCTTATCGATTACATCGTTATCTGATAGCCCCATGGCCCGCATTAAAACATGGGCATTAATTTTGCGTGTTTTATCAACACGCACATGCAGAAGGTCGTTTTTATCTGTTTCGAACTTTAGCCAGGCACCACGATTAGGAATAACACTGGCATTGTATGTTCGTCGTCCATTCTTATCCTGTTCATCCTTAAAATATACCCCTGGGCTACGCACAATCTGATTAACAATAACCCTCTCTGCACCATTGATAATGAACGTACCTCGCTCAGTCATCAGAGGAAGCTCGCCAATAAACACCTCCTGCTCTTTAATCTCACCTGTTTCCTTATTCACTAAGCGACAGGTCACATACATCTGTGAAGCAAAAGTCGCATCACGGCGCTTGGCCTCTTCAACATCGTGGCGAGGCCGCTTCAATCGGTATTCATTGCCAACGAAGTGGAGTTCAAGCTTGCCTGTGTAGTCAGTGATCGGAGAAAAGCTATCCAACTCCTCGATCAAGCCCTCATCAAGAAACCACTTGAAGCTCGCCCGCTGAACTTCAACGAGATCAGGCAGGTAGGTGGCGGTCTTGGCGACCTGAATCGCGCTGCTGCTCATGCGGAGACCTGCAGTTGAGAAGTGAAATTGGAAGACCTGAACAATCGACGGGCCTAGATCCGAGTCGGCAGCACAAAAGGAAGCGGCAGCAGCTCCCTGTACCAAGGAGCTGCTGCCGTACTTATGGGCTCAGAGATCTCGAGTCAAAAAGACTGACGTCAACAATGCACCAGAAGACAATGGGCGCTTCGGGCGGCAGGGACGCAGAAAAACTGCATCATGGCCAGACCAGTCAACAATTTTACACTTGTAGAGCGCCAAACAAGAGTCCAATGTCTTGAGATCAGGGCAAAGAGAACAATCGCCTTGCATTAGCCGTGCTACTGCTTGCAACCAAGGCCAAAGACTCCCCTCGAAGCTCAGCCACCCGAGAAGCCACAGCTTCGACGTAGGCAGGCTCATTGCGCTTACCCCTACGAGGCACTGGGGCCAGAAACGGACAATCCGTCTCGACTAGAAAACGATTCTGCGGAACTGCGCGTGCGCAGGCGTGAATGGCCTCAGCCTTCGGGAAAGTGACTGTGCCACTAAAACTAATGTAAAGGCCAAGATCCAAGCAGACCTCCATATCCTCTGTTGTGCCGCCCCAGCAATGCATCACCCCCCTAGGGCAACGACCCTCCTTCTGGCGCTGACGCAACTCCAACATCATGGGATCAAATGCATCACGACAATGAATGATCACGGGTAGATCTAACTCCGTGGCCAAGTCCAACTGCGGTCTCAGCACAGCCAACTGCTGTTCAAGGTTTGAATCCCGGTAAAGATCAAGCCCCAGTTCACCAATAGCCACCACCCTTGGATCTTCAAGAGCTGCATCTCGCAACAGCGACTGCGTCTGAAGATTCCAGTGCTGCGTGTCGAGGGGATGAACCCCCACTGAATAGCGGAGTTCAGGGAAACGATCCGCCAAAGCACGAATCGCAGGAATCTCTGCGGGTTCCACGCACGCATGCAGCAGACTCGCTACGCCCGCCTGTCGCCAGCGTGCAGCTACCTCATCGAGATCATCATCGAAATTGCGAAAGACGATGTGACAATGACTATCGATAAGAATCGGAGACGACACCAGAACCCAAAACGCATCTTTGGCCCCATTGTGCAGGCCTTTCCTCATCAAGAGAAAGAACAGGCCCTTGCACAAGGGCCCATGCCAAATCAGCCCTAAGTGCTTGGCGCCGGTTCAATCGCCTGCTTCACCGCTGCACTAAGACGAGACTTCTGATGGGCAGCGGTGTTGCGATGCAGAACTCCACGTTTCACCGCCTTATCAATTTTGCTGAAAGCCGAATCCATGCTGGCCTTCACATTCGCTTTAGCTGTCTCGCCAGGCTGCTGAGAATAATTACTACAAGCGCTGAAGCAACGCTTCATTAATGTGCGCATGGCGGATTTATACGACTTGTTCTCAAGACGGTTGCGCTCGGCAATCTGAACACGCTTCTTGGAAGACTTGTTATTGGCCACAGATGCTTGCGCTGATTCAATAATCCATCACATTAACCCAGCACCAATTTTTGAGATGCCACTAGAAGCGCTTTTAGACAAGCCAGAAGAACAAGCCCTAACTTGATTTCAGATATTCAGGTTGCAGACTTTGACACAAAGCGGCCAGGCCGAGTCAGAGACTCCCTCAACCCTGATTCATTGTGTTCGGGATCGGCAACACGCCAAACGTGAACTAGAGCGGCTGGCCAACCGCTCTACCGGCGATTCTCAAAAGCAAGCCATGGCGACGGTGGAGGACATCCTCGACACCGTTCGCAGCCAAGGGGACCAAGCCCTGATGACCTTGACCGAGCGCTTTGACGGTTTTCGTCCAGAGCCATTGACCGTAGCTCCAGAAGAGTTGGAAGATGCCTGGCGAAAAACTCCCCAAAAACTTCAATCTGCTCTGGAGCTGGCCTATCGCCGTATCCAGGATTTCCATCAGCATCAGCGACCGAATGACCTGATGGTGCAAGGCATCCACGGCGAACAATTGGGCCGCCGCTGGCGCCCTGTCCAAAAAGCCGGGATCTACATCCCAGGAGGCCGAGCTGCCTATCCGAGCACAGTGCTGATGAATGCAGTCCCAGCCCAAGTAGCCGGTGTGGAGCAGCTGGTGATGACTTCACCCGCGGGAAGTGATGGTCAGATCAACAGAACCGTTCTAGCCGCCGCTCACCTAGCAGGAATTCGTGAGGTCTTGCGTCTCGGTGGTGCCCAAGCCATCGCAGCCCTGGCCTTTGGCACTGAAACCGTGCCAAAGGTCGATGTGATCAGTGGACCCGGCAATCTCTACGTCACCCTTGCGAAAAAGGCCGTCTACGGGCAAGTGGGCATTGATTCGCTCGCCGGCCCAAGTGAGGTTTTAGTAATCGCCGACCAGAGTGCACGTGTTGAGCAGGTGGCCGCCGACCTACTGGCCCAATCAGAACACGATCCACTTGCTGCTGCAGTACTACTCACCACCGAAGCAAGCCTCGCCGAACACCTCCCATCCCATTTGGAGGCTCAGCTTAAAGGGCACCCTCGCGAGCAGATCTGCCGAGCCTCTTTAAGCAACTGGGGGCTAGTCGTGATCTGTGAAAGCCTGGAAAGATGCGCTCAACTCAGCGATCACTTCGCACCTGAGCACTTGGAGTTATTGGTCGAGCACCCTCACGCCATTGCCGACTGCATCAAAAATGCCGGCGCCATCTTCATCGGCCCCTGGACCCCGGAAGCGGTAGGCGACTATCTAGCCGGACCAAACCACACACTACCGACATGCGGAACGGCCCGCTTCAGCGGGGCCCTGAGCGTGGAAACATTTCTGCGGCACACCTCTCTGATCGAATTCAATCGATCTGCCCTTGAGGCCACTGCTAACGCCGTAAGGGAATTGGCCAGCAGCGAAGGATTGCACAGCCATGCTGAATCCGTGCGTATCCGCTTCGAATAACCCCTCTACTCGCGGCGCTGTAGACGACGCACTCCCGCAACACCATCACGAATCTGGCCAACCAAAACTTCATCGCTGAGATTGACGAACAAACCGTTCTCCAAGACACCCGGAAGATTGTTAATTCGACACTCCAAATCCTCAGGGTCACCAATGCCTCCGGCCATGCTCACATCCAAAACGAGATTGCCCTGATCGGTGACCACAGGACCAGCCTTGCGCTGAGCCATACGCAAATCAGCAATACCGCCCAACTCAGCCAAGCGACCCTGCACCTGTCGCCAAGCACCAGGCAAGACCTCAACCGGAAGTAAAAAACCAAGGTTGAGCCGATCAACAATCTTTGTGGAATCAACAACAACCACAAAGCGATCCGCTCTACTGGCGACAAGCTTCTCCTGCACATGGCAGGCCCCGCCACCTTTAATTAACTGAAAAGAGGGATCAACTTCATCAGCTCCATCGATCGCCAAGTCGATGCGATCCACGGCCGTGAGGTTTCGCAAGGGAATCCCCAACTCCGCAGCCATCACTTCGCCTTGGAAAGAGGTGGTAACGCCAACAATGTCCCGAAGCTCACCACTGGCCAGCTTGGCACCAAGAGCCTGGATCATCAGAGCTGCCGTCGAGCCTGAACCCAAACCAAGAACCATGCCATCTTTGATCTGCTCCACAGCGGCTGCCGCCACCGCTTGCTTCATCTGAGTTTGAAGGTCCGCCATCGTTTCTGAATCATCGGCGCGACGGTAGCAAGGGCAAGGGTTTCAACTAAGGCCAGGCAATGCGGCTGGATTAACCGAAAGGCTCATCTCTTGACCATTGCGCATGATCCTTAATGAGAAGGGGACACCGATCTCAGCCTGATCAACCTGTTTAAGCAAAGTTTGTGGATCAGAGACTGATGTTTCAGCTGCCGCAATCACAAGATCACCACGCCGCAAACCAGCGCGTTCCGCCGGGCTATCCGGCAAAACACTCTGCACAAGCGCCCCAAAGCGTTCGGGTAATTCCACCAGCGAATTCGGATCACGATTGTGCTCCCTGGCTATACGAGCTGTCAGCGGCACCAATTGGACACCCAAATAAGGATGCACCACCTCCCCACTAGTCAAAAGCTGCTCAGAAACATGTCGAGCCAAATTGATCGGGATCGCAAATCCCAAACCAGCGCCTGGACCAGAACGAACCAGTGTGTTGATACCGATCACCTCACCACGACCATTCACGAGTGGACCACCGGAATTGCCAGGGTTAATCGCGGCATCGGTCTGAATCAAATCCAAACGTTTATCAGAGAATCCAAGGCTGCTGATATTGCGATGCAGGCTGCTAACAATGCCAAGGGTGACTGTGCGTTCAAGGCCATAGGGGGTACCAAGAGCGATCGCCCAATCGCCTACCTCAAGCGCATCAGAATCTCCAAGAGGGGCGGCCTCAGGACGTGTGCCACCATCCAGTCTCACAAGAGCCAGATCAGTCACAGGATCCGTCCCGACAACCGAACCATCGTGTTGATCTCCATCGGCAAGGGTGACGCTGACCGCATCCACCCGTTCAACCACGTGGGCATTGGTCAGCACCAACCCCTGGTCATCAATCACGACACCCGAACCCTGACCGCGCTCACGCTCTGGCCCAATTCCTGGCTCGCCCAAGAGATCTCTGAGCAAGGGATCAATCAGGGTGGGATCAAAGGGCTGACGTTGCACAGTGCGTTCCGTATCAATGCGAACCACTGCAGGCGCCACCTGACTTACCGCATCAGCAACGAAGTTATGGCTAGTCGTCCCATCTAAACCAGACAAAGCCCAAACAGGCTGAACCCCTGCAGCAAGAGGGAACAGCAAGGACATCAAAAACAATCCCCAAAAGCGCTTCAAAACAATGCAAACCTGTTGCAGCAACAATCTGAAAGAGATCATGACCGCGAGGCTAAGCCGAAACAGAGGAGCAGGGCAAAGCTGTGCAACCGATCTGCCAGAAGAATGGTGAAATCAATACTTTGCGTGCCTATGAGGTTGCTAATGATTTGAGGCCAAAAAACGATCAGACCGGCTCCAACAAGAAATGATCAGCAAACAAACTCCAGCAATTCAATGCTATATCAATCTCACTAGAGACAATCGCCAGCACAAAACTACCTATAGACAAACACATTCGTTCTTCGATGGCAGAAGAAAAGTGGCCTCGAATCCTGCAGTACTATCCACAATTCAAGCAATAGAAGATCATACAAATGACTCCTACTAATGAGGGCAAGTTGGCTTTGTTCAAAAACGTAAGGGCTAGAAGCCTGGCAAAACTTAAGAAGGGGCAACACACAGCAACCGTGATATGCAAAGGAGCACAACTCGTATTAATTTTCCCCTAATATCAATCACTACACATCAAGATATATCGACAAATGACCGATAGAGGCAAAACCTCTAAAGCTTAATAGGAGCAGCTAAAGACCATTAAGGGGAAAACAATCCCAAGCCAGGGTTGACACCATTCTGATAATTACTATAGCTATTATCAGAATTATAGCCAGCGTACTAAAGACCAAAGTACTTCCAAGAAAGACTTAATTGCGCTGAATTACCCACTGTATAAGCAAGTCCTGCCTGAGCAATTACAGAAAGATCCTTCTTGCCAGAAAGACCAAATCCTCCCGCATCCAACCTCATAAAAGCATGCCATTCTGGACTCATCGCATAAGCCACCTGCAGGCCAAGTAATGGTTGAGCCCAGGTGCAAACAATCGATCCGCTCGCGCTCTTCTCCAACTCTGACATTTCCTTCTTTGTTAACGTCCTGCCATTCACTTTGACATCCGCTGATAAAGACATATCTATGTCCATACATGCATCAATGATTCGTGTACCAACAAAACCTATAAAAGTGGAGTCTCCTGTTTTCATGACTGGCTGCTCAATGGCACCAGCGCGATAGCGTAGGGCAAGGTCAATGGCAGACTGATTAAAGTCTGTAGTCGATTGACTATTAAGATTGAGTCCGTCAATTGGAGGATTAAGCTTTTCACCATCAAAGCTATTTGTACCACTCTGATCCTCAGACAAAGTGCCATAGATAAACCCAGCCATGAAGCCCAATCGCCCATATTCCACAGAAAACCTTCCTGTAAAAATGCCTGTAACGGTAGCCAAAATATCGGCAAGACTCGAGTCTATAGTTGCAGTATTTCCATTGATAGTGATGTCTCCAGTGGTCGATAATGGCAGGAATCCATAAAGGTCCAAATAAACTCTCCAATCACCCTCTTCCAATACATCCTCATTTTCTTCAACCACCTCATCATCTTCACGCTGATCTGGTTCAATCGAAACTAAGACCTGCCCCTGCTCAGGGTTGCGCTCATACAAAGATTGCTCTGCAAAATCCCAATCCCGCCATCATTATAGGCGTGAATAGTCCTTCCCTATGCATCAATCACGCTTTGTGGCCGTAGGCCTAGTGATGGCCTCAGTGCTTACCCATCAGTCAGCCATCGCAAAATGTGAATTCCTAATGCCTATTGGCGGGGATGGCAACAAGATCGTCAAAAAGAGAGTAGAGCGACCAAAGGGTTTGATGGGAAGTGCCTTTGGCCGCACAAACTGGAATACAGACTTTGCTGTTAATCAGCCCTATCGCAATTACAAACTATTCTTCACTGCAGATTCAACCGATTCTGCCAGCTACCCAATTCAGGCCTTCCTCAAGTTCAGCGATGGCAGCAACCTACAAGTCGTCAACGAATCCATGCGGCCACCAATGGGTACCGGAAAAATGTTTGGCCCCGTCCAAGCAATTCCTGGCAAAGCGGTGAGCCAAGTGAATTTCAAGGTAGGAACAGCAAAGAATCCAGGCGCTACTGGATTCAGCTACCGAATTTCTGTGCAAGGCTGCCAGTAATCCAGTTGAACCATTAGAAATTGACAAGAAAATCTTGGGGGGGGGGGCTTGTCAAGTTGCACCTTCTCCCGATTCTTGATTGATTCCTATCTGAGGATTCATCGTTTGCGGTTTTTGATTCGAGCCTAAATGAATCAAAGTGCGGGTTGGGAATGGCATGCCTGCACCATGCACTTCAACCACATCACCAATCTTGAGAAACAACTTCTGCTGCAAGGCCCAAGCATCGCTTAGATGTCCCCTAGAGGAATAACAGACCAAGCATAGATTCAGACTCGAATCGCCATAGCAGGTGAAATTCACTGCCATTTTCTTGCGCTAATCTAGTTCTGAATGATTAACTAAAACCTGCTGAAGATCACTCAGAATCAACTCAACCTTTCTACGATCGCCATAATTAACACGAACTTCAATCCAAATCCTACGGTTATCTATATCAGCAATATTAACAACTGGCTTACTCGCAAAGATGCTGTTTGGTATGTACACTGGCTGGCGATCAGAGGAGCACAATTTGGCATAAAAGCACCGATATGTTCTACATTTCCAGAAAGATTTTTGGAGAGAATATCGATGAAGTCACTTACAACAAAGCAACGGTTAATGTAAAGACTAAGGTCGCTCAAGGAACTCGAAACAATCCCCTTGGCCCCGAAAGCTAATGCAATGGCGCCAACCCTACCGACGGTAACCAGTACAGCCGGTGAAACGCCCATCAGATGCATCACCTCCAGGCATAAAATGAGCATGACTGCAATACCAATGCTCTTCTGAATAACATCGAATAGGAACAGCCTGTCTTTTTCACAAAACCCCCGCAGCATCTGAGTGGCATAACTGTCTTGCTTTTGCTTGAGCGCCTTCTTCCAAGACAGCAGCGTCCATGAAAGACCTATGACCAGAAGAATTCCAAACGCCTTAACATCATCACGCAGGAATTAAATCAATGACCGATCCAACAAATCCAATAGCCAACAAATCACTCCTACAAGTGCGCAACTCAAAGAAATGCTTTGCCTGCTACTGAGCAGCAATCAACGCCGCAACAAACCTGAGCGAAACCGGCTGCCAAAAGTGTCTAGCAATAACCAACTGACAATGGCTAAAAGAAGACCGGCAATCGGCACCTTAAGATTGAAAGGAAGGGCTGTCATGCAGAGGCATAAGACAAGATGCATCCGCAAAGATTTGAATGGTCTGCGAAGCGTTAGTTGTGCGAAGCCCATCTCTGCCAAACAGCCGGCCCGCGCTGATTAGCGAATTCTCCAGATTCTCAATGGCTTGATGGCCTTCTCTGCATCTGTTGAACACAGCATGAAGAGGCCATCACCTAGATTGTCTTAATGCCTGGCGGGTACCTCCTTCGGGAGGCAGGTCACTTCTGAAGCCGGTCGGGCCAGAAGTCCAACCTTACCCCCTGCTTTTGCCTCATCCTTTGCTCCCGGACCTGGAAACCCTCGCCTCGGCGACGGCTGCAGGAAAAGGCTACAAACTTTGCTGTGTACAGGTATTCACCCATCTGATTCCTATGACCATCCAGGTGCAGATCCGTCGCAAGGATGGCAGTGATGTCTCCCTCGACGACTGTGCCCATTTCAGCGCTTCTATGGCTGAAGCCCTGGAGGCTTCCCAACTTTTTACTGAAGCGTATGTTCTTGAAATCAGCAGCCCAGGGATCGGAGATCAGCTCCACAGTGATCAGGACTTCCTGACTTTCAGAGGCTTCCCTGTGGAGATCAGCTTCCGAGACAACGATTCAGACCTTCATCAAGCCGGTCTCTTGCACAAACGATCCGACGAACATGTGCACATCAACATCAAGGGACGCATTCAACGCATACCACGTAAGGCTGTGACCTGCGTTCGCCTTACTAACCCCACGGGATAAATCACCTTAACGATCAGCTCAGCTTCAGCACCGTTCCACTCTTTCCATCGTCGATGGCTCTCGTTCTACTCCCCGGCCTCAACAACCTGATCGAAGACATCAGCGAGGAAAAGAAACTCCCTACCCAAGTGGTGGAAGCAGCCCTGCGTGAGGCCCTCCTCAAAGGATATGAACGCTACCGACGCACTCTTTATCTAGGTATCAGTGAGGACCCTTTCGAAGAAGAGTATTTCAGTAACTTCGATGTTGGACTAGAGCTGGATGATGAAGGTTATCGGGTCCTGGCCAGCAAAATCATCGTTGAAGAGGTGGAGAGCGAAGACCACCAGATTGCTCTTCAAGAAGTGATGCAAGTCGCTGAAGACGCCCAGATCGGTGACACCGTGGTGCTCGACGTTACCCCTGAGAAGGAAGACTTCGGCCGAATGGCTGCCGCCACAACCAAGCAGGTACTAGCGCAAAAGCTACGTGACCAGCAGCGCCGCATGATTCAAGAGGAATTTGCCGATCTAGAAGATCCCGTGCTCACAGCTCGTGTGATCCGTTTTGAACGTCATTCGGTGATCATGGCCGTGAGTTCTGGTCTTGGGCGCCCTGAAGTGGAGGCCGAGCTCCCACGCCGCGACCAGCTCCCCAACGACAATTATCGCGCCAACGCCACCTTTAAAGTCTTTTTGAAGGAAGTCAGCGAAGTTCCCCGACGAGGGCCTCAGCTGTTCGTTAGCCGCTCCAACGCCGGACTAGTGGTTTACCTGTTTGAGAACGAGGTGCCCGAAATCCAAGAAGGCTCAGTGCGCATTGTGGCCGTAGCCCGTGAAGCCAATCCTCCGTCTCGTTCCGTGGGCCCACGCACCAAGGTGGCAGTTGACAGCATTGAACGTGAAGTGGACCCTGTCGGCGCCTGCATCGGTGCCCGCGGCTCACGCATTCAGCAAGTGGTTAATGAACTACGCGGCGAAAAAATCGATGTGATCCGCTGGTCACCTGACCCGGGTCAATACATTGCCAATTCCCTTAGCCCTGCTCGCGTTGAGATGGTGCGACTGGTGGATCCAGAAGGGCAGCATGCCCACGTCCTAGTCCCCCCAGATCAACTAAGCCTGGCCATCGGACGAGAAGGACAAAATGTACGCCTAGCAGCTCGTCTAACCGGATGGAAAATCGACATCAAAAACTCCCAGGAATATGACCAGGCCAGTGAGGACACCACAGTCGCCGAGCTGATCGCTCAGCGAGAGGAAGAAGAGACTCTCCAACGCGATGCCGAAGCCCGTTTGGCTGCTGAACAAGCCACCCGAGCAGAAGAGGATGCACGCCTAAGAGAGCTTTACCCCCTACCGGAAGATGAAGAAGATTACGACCAAGAAGAACCTGCTAAGACGATGGCTGAAGACGAAAATGCATCCGACAGTCAACCTGACGACTTAAGCAGCCAACCTGACGCCTCAAGCGAACAACTCTCAAATGAAGAATCAGTAGAGGAAGAGGACAGAGCCCGGTGAACCAACGCCCCGTCCTGCGTCGCTGCGTGACCTGTCGTCAACTGCTGGATCGCCAGCAGCTGTGGCGGGTGATACGCGACCATCAGGAGGGTGTAGTCCTCGATGAAGGGATGGGTCGATCGGCCTATCTCTGTCCAAGCGAGGCCTGCCTAGAGGAGGCACTCCGCCGCAAACGTCTACAGAAAGCCCTGCGTTGCCAGGTGCCCAACAGCGTTGTGGAGGTGCTGCAAAAGCGGCTCAATCACTCCTTTGATTCCGCCGCTGAGGCAAAATAAACAATGGCCCCGACTTGCTTGGAGCCCCGAGGCACTTCGTGCCCGGACCGACAGGAGCTTTTAATGACCAGCAGCGGCAAAATCAGAATTTATGAGCTGTCCAAGGACCTAGGCCTTGAGAACAAGGACGTGCTCCATGCCGCTGAGAAACTCTCAATTGCGGCCAAGAGCCATAGCAGTTCCATCAGTGACGATGAAGCAAAGCGCATCCGTGGCCTGTTGCGCCAAGGCTCCGCGGCTAATTCAGCGCCACCAAGCAAGTCGGAACCTGGAAAGACAATTCTGTCGGTGAAAAAAGCAGCGCCCACTGCCATTAAGGACGTTGCGCCACCAATGCGAAAAGCTACAAGCAGCTCAGAGATCAGCCACGTCAAGCCATCCGCCCCTGCAAACCCCACACCATCAAGCCCTGGACGACCCTCAACTGAATCGGTCGCTCATCCTGCTCCACCGACTCGCCCAGTAAAACCCACTCCAGCCCCGATCAGCGCCCCACCTAAAACAGCAGCTAGACCGGTCAACGCTCCTATCAGTCGTCCAGCCACCCCCCGCCGACCTACCGCTCCTATACCAAGATCAGCAAACAAGCCCTCCTCCCCCGTACCTCCAAGCACGGGTAGCAAAGACCCACGCGCAGGTCAGACGTCTACTTCGAATAAAGCAACCACGGTTCGTGGAGGAGACCCTCGTCCTAAAATCATTTCTAGGCCACAATCGCCAGCAGCGCCAGGACGCAGCGCACCCCCGACCAAGCCATCAATCCCATCTGAT
>QCLC01000039.1 GCA_003214855.1 Prochlorococcus sp. AG-412-I05
CAAGGTATTTAATTGAGCCTTAGGCCACAAACTACGCAGTTTCTGATGATCTGGAGAGACTGGTTAATGCAACAAAGCTTGTCACGCTAGTCTCAGAATATGTGCAATGGTCTACAATAGTAATCAGATTATATTTAGCACCTAGCCCGTAATCTATAGATGTCAATTCGGCACTCCTTTCTCACTACAGCTACAGTTTTACAGCTGGCTAGCTTTTTCGTTGTGCCACAAAGCTTTGCTCAGGCAACACAATCAAATGAGTTATTAATTAGTCAACCTGCCAATACTGATTCAACAAATTTGGTTAATGAATTGGAGAGGTTGCAGAATATTGTCAAGCAAAATAGTGTGTCCATTAGCCTTGATGAAGCTATTGTTATTGGGATCACTAATAATCCAGAACTTCTTCAAGCATTTGGCGTGATTCAGCAATACGAATGGTCTTTGATTGCTGCGCAAAGACGCTGGTACCCTCAATTACAATTATCCAATGGATCTCCATTCATTGGTTACAGCTGGGGGACTTTCGTTAAGAATCAATATGGCCTTAGGGGAAGCAATGGTTCATCAGGCTCTTTAAACTACACAGATTCGGGGCCGCTTTATAACGCAGCCAAGAGCCAATCATTTCAACTGCAACCTGGCGCAACAGTGAGTTGGAACTTCATTGATCTAACACGACAGCCTGATATCAACGCTGCATATGAATCACTAAAGCAGCAAAAATTACTTTTTAATGTAAGCGCCCGCAGCCTCATTCTGAACCTTCAGCAGAGTTACTATGGAATTCAAAGTGGCCAGCAGCTCATTGACAGCTTTAAGCAGATTTATGAGATTAATAAACAACAACTAAAGATGTTAGAGGCTCAGAAGAGTATTGGCATGGCGTCTGTGCTTGATGTAGAGCAAACCAGATCACAGCTTTTTACTCAACTCAGCCAACTAGTTAACTATACCCAACAATATATTAAACAAACTGCTCAATTAGCAGAATACCTAGCACTACCACCAGAAAAACTCGCCATCCCTAGTGATCCAGCCGCTCTGGCAGGGGGCTGGAGCGAAACCCTGCAAGACACCGTCAAAGATGCACTCCAGCAACGTGAAGAGATTCTTGCCAGTCTTGCTGCCGCTGAATCCGCTCAATGGAGGGGGATTTCTGCTATCCGCAACTATTTGCCAGTTTTTCAGCTTATGGGGACTGGATCACTGCTCTCCACCAATGGCTATTCAAACGTCCCTGTAGATGATGATCCTGTGAGTGATTACCACTGGACTCGCACCTGGACAGCCAATCTTGGAATCGGTTTTACATGGTCGTTGTTCGATGGTGGCATTAATGCAGCTAATGCCCAATCTTTTTATGCGCAGAGTCGTCAACAAAAAGCGCAAGCAGCCGACACGGCACTAACTGTTATTCGTCAAGTACGAAGCAGCTTTTCTGAATTGCAAACATCACGTGTAGCCATTACAAGTGCTCAAAGGGCTTACGAAAGTGCAAAGATTGCTCAAGAGGTGGCTCGAATGCGCTGGGCTGCTGGGGTGGGTGAAATCACCAGTGTCGTACAGACTATTCAACAGCTGTCTATAGCTGCGCAACATTCCTCGCAGGCGATGCTTGATTACAATAATGCTGTTGCTCAACTTTATCGCTACTCAGCAACATGGCCTGGCAGTAGCGAGAAGGATTTACAGATGCGTTTAAAAACAATGCGTAATCCAGCAAGTAATCCTAAAAATGCTTCTGACAACCCTTGACTAATCCCTTTAACAAACGCGCTTTGGAAAAGCGCCATCAAGTTTGTGATCGCAACCCACCAATTACTTTATTGTCGCCACCTTTAAAGGCTACCTTGGGGATGGGTCTGCTGATTGCCATTGGCGGAGCTCTGTGGGCCACCTTGGCACGTATTCCCTTGAGTGTAGAAGGCACAGGTGTTTTGCTGCCAGTGAGTACGATTAATAGCAGAATCAGCGGTACGAACGGCAGTGTTGTTTGGATGTTTAATCAACCAAAACAGCAATGGCATCTATCGGCCAAACGTTTCAAAAATCGGCCTGATCAGTTCAATAATCGCCAAATGACTGATCTGGCGAAAAAGATCCTTATTGCCACCGATAAAAAGAAATCACAAAAAATATCAAGCACTGAGAATTCATCTGCCCAAAATTTTACTGATAAACTAAAAAAAACCTTTCATGGAAAGAAAATCCCAGCAGGCAAGCTAATGCTTTGGATTCAATCATCTACTCAGCATGAGCAACTCCATAGTCAACTTGACCAACTCAAGAGAACACTCCGCGATACCCTGGCTCAACAGAACAATATCAATTCCAAACAAGCAATCCTTCGTCAAGAACTTGCTAGACGTTCCTCTTACTTTGCCCAGATGCAAAACCTCGAACGCAAGGGATATGTGACACGTGCAACGATTCTGCAGGAACAAGCTCAGGTTGATAATCTTCGCACTCAGATTTACAGCAACAAAAATGTGTTAATTAAACTTGCCAATCAACTGGATCAGTCTTATCAGAAATTGGGCAATACCCTTTCTAATCTTATTAACCAGCAAATGATCTTTGCCTCGGATGATGTTTATTTGACCCAAATCATCCCAAACAATGGTGAAAGTGTCAGCAAGGGCCAAGTTGTACTGCAATTGAGTGATGATTCGCTCAAAGGTCCCAGACTCGTGCCAGTGTTTCTCGGCTCTAAGGAAATGGCCCAGGTGTTCCCAGGAATGGATGCTCTAGCTACTCCAGAGGGTTATAAACGCTCGGAGGTTGGTGGCATCCGTGGGCGCGTGGTGTCGATGGACAGAGTGCCAAGCGGGCTTGAAGATGTTATTGCCCGAGTAGGCCTGAAATCGCTGGCCCAAGTGATCACAAATCGCGAGCCATCTCCAACCCTTGCAGTCGTGGCGCTTGAGCGAACTGGAAAGACCTCCCCCTTGAATAGCGGTGGTTACCGCTGGAGTTCAAGGGGGGATCTGCCATTCCCTCCGACCCCCGGTGATCGCCTTTCTGTGCAAATCACCACCCGGCACGTTGCTCCTATCGAAATGGTGCTTCCTAGTGTCCGCTATTTCTTTGGTATGAGTCCGCCAGATAGCCCGAATCAGCTAACTAGCGACAACAGACAACAAATCAACGAATGAAGGAACTGCAGCGTAAGCGTGTCAAGGCTCAAGCACGGCTTCAATACGAAGCAGCTGAATGTGGCGCCGCTTCGCTTGCCACGATTCTCGCTTACTTTGGCCGTATTGTTGAACTCAGCGAGCTGCGTTTGGCCTGCGGCGTCAACCGCGATGGTTCTAATGCCAAGCAAATACTTAAGGCAGCTCGTGATTACGGTCTCACAACAAACGCCTATCGCAGCTCAGGAGAAACTCTCAGTAGTGAAGGACGATTCCCATGCATCGTCTTTTGGGGTTTCAATCACTTCCTAGTGGTTGAAGGGTTTGACGATCACCACGCCTTCCTCAGTGATCCTGCTCAGGGTCGGGTGCGGGTGGAGATGGAGGAATTCCTTGATAACTTCGCTGGCATTGTCCTCGAGTTCGAACCCGGGCCTGAGTTCCGCACTGGCGGCAGTGAGCGATCGCCACTGTTGAGTCTGCCCGCCAAGCTTCGTCCATACAGCAGATCCTTGCTGCAGCTGCTTTGCGTAGCTACCGCCCAAGCGGTGTTCGGCCTTTTGGTTGCTGGCTTCACTTCGGGCTTCATCGACAACTTTCTACAGAATCAGCGACTCTATTTCGGCATTCCAATTCTTTGGTTGCTGCTGCTCACCGTTCTTGGCTGGTTGGCGGTGCTCAGTATTTACTACTTGATTCTACGAAGGATGGAGCTGTTGCTCTCCAAACGACTAACTGCCGATTTATTCCGCAAGCTTTTTCAAGTGACCTTCGGGTTTTATCAGACTCGTTTTCAGGGTGAAATTGCTAGTCGCATGCTGCTGGGCATGCAAACCACGCAGGTCGTGATTAGCAACTTGCTGCGTTTTCTTTTGAGTCTCTGGACCAGTGTTCTGATGTTGACCGTGGCTTTGTTTATCTCAATCTGGCTAGCGCTATTGGTGCTGGTCGTAATGGGCGCCAATCTTCTTCTTAACTGGTGGTTGACTGAGCAGCGCTACGACGCCAACCGTAAACTCGCCTTGGAGCAGGGCAAGGCTCAGGGTAAGGGACTGCAAGGGATTAACAACATCGAAACAATCAAGGCTTCTGGCCTGGAATTTGACTTCCTCAGCCAATGGCAGAACAGCTTCGGCAACGTGGTAATTCAAAACCAGCTGCTTGGTTCACAGATGGCTATGGCCACAGTCTCTGCTAGCGGCAGTACCTTTCTGCTCAATGCTTTGATTATCACTGTCGGAGGGTTGCTGATTATCGCTGGCAAGATGTCACTTGGCACCTTAGTCGCGTTTCAATTTTTGCAGGGTCAGCTCACTGCTCCGATCTCTTCCCTTCCACAACTGAATACCAGTATTCAGAGGCTAATTGGCGATCTTGCACGTCTCGAAGATCTTCAAAAAAGTGAAGACGACCCGTTGGTGCGCAGTTTCGCGATGAGTGAAACCACTGCCTTAGGGCCTGAAGACGAAACATCGAACGAGACTAGACGCCTCGAGGGGATGATCGAGTTACAACAAATTAGCTACAGCTTTGATGTCAATTCCCCTCCTTTCATTGATCAACTTGATCTAACGATCCCAGCGGGTTCTCAGTTGGCAATTGTGGGCGGTAGTGGTTGTGGCAAAACCACTCTCATTCGTTTGCTGGCTGGCCTTTATCAGCCCAGTGGCGGCACTCTTTTATTTGATGGAAAACCCTGGCAGGAGCATGGCGATCGAGTCATGCGTAACAGCTTGGCCTATGTGCCGCAGCAGGTGTTTGTTTTTAACGCCTCCGTGCATGACAACATCACCCTTTGGAACCCTGTCTATGGGTTGGAAGATCTCGAGACTGCCGCTAACGATGCCCAGGTGTTGGATACGATCAGAGCACATCCAAAAGCGTTCCAGCGCGTACTTCGTGACAACGGAAGCGATCTCAGTGGGGGAGAAAGGCAGCGATTGGAACTTTGTCGGGCACTGTTGAGAAAGCCGAAGATTCTCTTGTTGGATGAAGCGACCAGCGCCCTTGATAACGCCACCCAGACTCGAGTGCTCGATGCTCTCAAAGCACGCCGTTTGACCACGGTGAGCGTGGCCCACCGCCTTGATGCAGCTCTACGTAGTGATCAGGTCATGGTGATGCAAGACGGCAAAGTCATTGAAATCGGTTCTCCCAAGGATCTTTTGACAAGACAAAGCGCTTTTCAGGCCTTGGTGCAATCCGAACAGCAGAAGAGTGAATTGAGCGCATGACGACCAATCCAGGCCGTGAGGCCTTGCTGCAAGCAAGAGCACTTGAGGAGGAGCTGCTGTTCAGCGATACCCCCGAGAATGAAGGGCAAATCGAGCTTCGTCTACTTGGCTTTTGTATGGCGAAGCTCGGAAGACGTCAAAAACGCTTGGAGCCACTTTCTGGCGCCTCCATCGAAGAGCTTCTGAATTTCAATGATATTCATCACCGCAAGATTGAGGCTCCACGTGACCCGAATCAAGCGGAATATCCATTGCTGGTTGTCTTTGATGATGAACACAACACTCCCTTCGCTCTTTATAGACATAGAGGTCAAAACTGGCTTTATGACCCGCAGGATGAGAGTCATCAGCTGTGTGATTCGAACCTGAAACTCGCTGCAACTGCTTATGAGGTTTACCCCTCTTTACCGGAAACCGTTTTAGGTCCGCTGGCTGTGTTGCGTTTCGCTTTTGCTACCGAACTCGGAGCTCTAACAGCCCTGGTGATCACCTCTGCGGTGGTGATGTTGTTTACTCTTTCGATTCCGACGCTCACCAATCTGCTGGTGAGCAGAATTCTTCCTCAAAGCGATCAGAAGTTGCTTTTTCAGGGCGTGACGGTTGTCGTTTTGATTGTGATTGGCTCAATGGCCACTGAGTTTCTTCAGAGCCTGATGCTGTTGCGCTTGGAGAGCATTGCTGATTTGCGTCTGCAATCTGCAGTTTGGGATCGGCTGATGCGCTTGCCGATGAGCTTCATCAGCAAATACACCACAGGCGACCTCGCCTCTAGAGTGAGTGCGATCAGTCAGTTGCGGCAACTGATTGGCAATGGTGTGCTATCCACCCTGCTTTCCAGCCTCTTTGCCATCAGCTTTTTTGTGCTGATGTTTGTCTACGACAACCAGCTGGCGCTATGGGCCAGCGCCTTTACTCTTGTTGCCATCATCTGCCTGCTTGGGATCACTTGGCGCTCGATCCAATTGCAATGGCCATTACTAGAAAGGGGCGCAGAGATCACAAATTTTTCCCTGCAAGCTGTTATGGGCATGCCCCAGATCCGCAGCGCTGGCAGTGAGCCTTACCTATTGGTTCGCTGGCTCAGAGAGATCAATCACTATGCATCTTTGCAATTACGCAGCAACGTCTATAGCGATGCGATGGAGCAATACGGAACCTTAGTCACCCCCTTGGCCAGTCTTTTTATGTTCGCCGTGGTGACCTATCAGGTTTTGAATAGCCCCAGCGAAATTAATTTGAATCAAACAATGGTGGCATTTATTTCTTTTAATGCTGCGTTTTCTGGCTTCAACGGCGCACTAACCGGTGCGGTGAATCTTCTGTCTAACGTGGCTGGACGTGCAGCTGTTCTTTGGCGGCGGGCTGAACCAGTGTTGTATGCAGATATTGAAAAGGGATATCAACCTGAGGCGATCTATCACAGCTTGAGGGGCGAATTTCGGCTGCGGGGTATTTCCTACGAGTTTCCAGAAAGTAGTGAGCAATTATTCAACAGCCTCACTCTCACGATTCCAGCTGGTCAACACACGGCAATTACTGGTGCAAGTGGGTGCGGAAAAACAACATTGGTCCGCATGCTGCTTGGTTTCGTTAGCCCCCAGGCCGGAGAACTTTTGGTAGATGGCATCCCGCTTACGCAATTAGCAATCCGGGCCTACCGTCGTCAGCTCGGGGTGGTGATGCAGACAGCAAGACTCAATTCCGGATCCATCTATGACGTCATCTGCGGCGGAGTGGGGCGCAGCGAAGATGAAGTTTGGCAAGCGCTTGAACAAGCTGCTTTAGCTGATGAAGTGCGGGCGATGCCAATGCAATTGGAAACGTTATTAAGCGATTCCGGTGGCAATCTCTCTGGGGGGCAAGTGCAACGGATTGCGATTGCTCGCGCCCTGATCACCCAACCCAAGGTTCTGATCATGGATGAAGCGACCAGTGCGTTAGACAATCGCTCCCAGGAGCGGATCACACAAACAATCAAGGAGCTGGGCATGACCAGGATCAGCATTGCCCACCGTTTGAGCACGATCCAGCAGGCCGACCAGATCGTGGTGCTGGACAGAAATCAACCGCAACAAGTCATATCAGGCACGTGGGATGAACTTAAAGGCCATGGCTATCTGGCCAGTATGTTGGCTAGTCATTGAGCACAGGCCATAGCCCAGCGCTAACCAGTTGGGAGACAACTGTTCGTGATTGACGATCCTCGAGTAGCGCTAAGCCCATGCCACTTAAGCCTGTGAAGAAGCCAGGTAGCGTTATAGATCCTTCTTTTGTGCCGAAACAGCGCAGCTCGACCTGTTCACCTAAGCAGCGACGTAAAGCTTGCAGGCGGTGTTGAGCCGCAACATCCTGAAATTGAGATCTTAGCGGCTCGTCTATCGACCAAGGGCCAGAGGAGAGCATTTCAAGCAAGACCATCAAACCCAGTGATCCGCAGCAAAGATGATCCGTCCCAAAAGCTTGCGAAGCTGCTGTGGTTTGCAAACCAACCTTTATTTCTTCCGCACACTGCTCATCCCAAAGAGCAGTACCCCATAGACAGGCCCGGCCAAGAGCAATACCTGGGGCCCCATGACACCAACTCACCATGAAGTTTGGTTGATCAGCATCAGTGTTACTCAAGCCTTTGCGGTAATCAGGCCAATTCCCCTTGTCTTTACTGAATCTGGCCCGCTCATAAGCCAGTGCAGCTGCGGCAGCTGTGCGGTAGCGCTCGTCACCGGAGAAAGCATGTAGGCGAGCAAGAGCTGCCACATAACCAGCTGTGCCATGGGAGAAGCCCAATAGGGCTGGTTGGTATGGCGATGAACTCCAAGCACCCTCTTCATTTTGCTTTGCAATCAGATGGTCACCAGCACGTAATGCCAACTGCAGTGATTGCTCCGTTCCCAGTCGAAGTAGCGATCCAATCAAACCTGCACAACCTCCAATCACATCAAGTTGCTGATCAGACTCGATGTATCGCGGTAGGGCTGCCGTAAGTAGACGAGTGGTCATTGCCTGCTCGCCTTGAAGTTCGAGAGCCAACAGAATCCCGCCACAGCCATTTAGCCCAAGCGGCTGATCACGCCACCAGCGTCGACGTCCATCGTCGCTGGCTTGATCAACAACAGCACGTAGAGACTTCAGGATGGCATCCTGAATGACGTCTGCATCGACTACAGAAACTTGCTGCGCTTGTAATCGCTGCAGCAAGTTAACAATAGCGATAGATCCACCATAGAGAGATAGGCCAACGGGGCCAAAGGTAAAGCTCTCGCCATCAGCTCCTAGATCCATACCCAGCCACTCCACCTGTCCTTGCGAGCCGTGAATTGCCAATTCCAAAAGGCGTTGGCAGATCCGCTTTGCTGCCTCGTGACTCGTCTCAACCGATAAAGACATCAGCATCTCTGATGTCGCAGGGCCTTCAAGGGTTGGTGAACTCTCGAGGGTTGTGTGCAGCTGACGTGCTTCAACAGCACCACGAATAAGGCGCAGCTGAAAAGCAATTTCATCGGCATCCAGATTGCGCAACCGTTCATAAGCAGCCGTTAGGCCACTGGTTTGAATGAAGCCTGGCAATTCCTGCTCCGCTCTGCCGAGCTGTAGGGCATCAGCATCAATCAGATGGGTGAAGAAAGGAATATCCAAGTGCTGCATCTGCTCGACTTCTGCGGCAAAAACTGGCCAGTGAAGAGGCTTGGATTCGGCCAATAGAAAACTACGTGCCAGCTGCTCGAGTTTGAGTGCTTGGGCGAGCGAAGAACGCAAGGCAGCAGGTTCTAACTGTTGACGTTGAATGGTGAAATACACACGCGTAGCTCTTAGCACAATTCTGCGTGGCAATCCTGCAAAGTGGGCCAACACTCCACTGTCATCCAGCCAGCGACTGCGTAGTTTGATAAAGACCTCGCTTTGACGGCAGAAGCCATCACAGAAGTCCTCTAAAAACCGATCGAAGGGATTGCTCTCACCTACTCCAACCGGCAAGCTCGTAGGGATTTCAACAGGTTGGCTAACACGGCCAGGCATCATCCCATCACTGTTGAATCCAAGCCAGCCGGCGGCAATCTGTTCGTTCTTCTTCGGTGGCGACATTCCGAGGGCGCTAATGTCAAATGCCTGTTTGGATTCTCCTAGAAACATCCATTGGGGCAGTAGGCCGGAACGCAAGACTGAACACTTAAATTGATTAATTAGGGCAGAAGGCTCGGGTTGAGTAGTTGATGAGGCAGCATTGCTGATGTGATCTGGGAGATCAGCTTCCAATAATGTTTCGGTATCGATCAGAAGGAATTGATCACCGCAGGCGATCAGATTCTCGTGATGGCAGTCGGTGCAACCGAACAGATGAAGCAAGGCGGTTAGTCGTCCAGCATTGAAATAGAAAGAGGCTAATTCTGTGTCATCAGCACAAAGGCGATGGTTGACATACTCCATGTAGCCATAGCCGTCGCCGTTATAGATGGCAAGAGTGCGCAGCGGCGTTAGATCACTGTGGGCATTGAGATCAGCCAAGGTGGCTTGATATGCCGCGTCTAGGCCCATGTCTTTGGGCTTGTACACCACATGAACCGAGGAGTTGGCAGTGGAATTGGAATCAGCAAATTCCAGAACAGCCACGGCACGACCACCGCGGTGGGGATCACTTATTCCCTGCTTGACGGTTTTTAGATGGTGTGGAGATGGAATCGCAAATCGCTGATTAAGGATTATGCGATCGACATTGATGCGTTTGAGCATCTCCGAACTGCCTTGAAACCAAAGCGAAAGAACGGTGCCGATTAAGCGCCTAAGGACCGGAAACTCTTGGAGCAATAGTGTTAAGCCATTGCGGCGATGGGATTGGACGAACTGCTCGTAGTGTTCACGCACCGGAGGCCCTGATCCATCCCCGGCAGTGCCTAAGTGTGCAAGCAGCATGGTGCCGGGTGTGCGTTCTAAATTGAAGGTTTCCCACAACACTTGATCACCAAGAGAACAGAGTCGATCAAGCAGATTGTCAGCTAGCTGATCAAAAATTTCATCAGTAAGACCAGCACTATCTGATGCAAAGACTTCTCTGAGTTTCTCTGCTGAATGGCAACGAACTGGCCACCACAGGTCAATAAAAGGGTGCTTGAAATTTTTATCAACGGGTAACAGGGGCAAGTCCCAGGAATTTTTTAAAGCTTCAAGAGCTTCGTGCAAAGACTCCTCCGCAGAAGGTGCCTTCTCATGCAGAAACGCTGGTTCCCCATTTAGCCCCGCATGAAAGTCATCCTCCGTGATGTCATCCCATTGCAGACGCTGTACGAATTTGTGTGGCTCATCAGGAGCAACAGCTTCTAACCAAAGTTTTTTCCAAGATGGTTGATCAGCCAAAGTTCAGAAGGCATTGCAAAGGCTTACATTGAAATTATAAATGAATTCTAGTCAGTTAAACGGTGATTAAAATTTTTCTTGAGAGCAGGCCACTATTATTTGTCAAATAGTGATCGCAACAAGATTTAAAAGAATATCGTCTTATAACATCAGAAAAGTTTTAAACCTTGGCTATGTTCTGATATATGCTTGAGGCTAACATCAAACGCAAAAGGGAGTCATTGTTGCCCTGGTGCAATCGAGTGTTGCAGTTGATGTGGCCTAGTGAATACGACCAAAAATATCCCAGATAGTCAGTACCCTTTTCATCGTTCAATCCCAGCTCAGCGTTGCCTTCGCCTCTCCTTATCGTATACTTGCTCTGCGGCGTTTGCCTTAGCCAGCACACCGCTCCAGCCAGTCACTGCTCAAGAGGATGGCAGTGCAGCAGATCTAGGCGTGATGGAGATCAACATTAAAGATGCCAAATAAGTCAAATCTTCTACTGCATGCATTCAACAACCTTAGATTGGCTCAATCATCTTTTAGCTAAATGGACTGAGCCAGGGGATAGAAGTTAATCATTACTCGATCTAATCAATAAGACGAATGGGCCTTATATCTCAATAATTACAGAAGCAAACTTTCAATCTTAAATCAAGACTAGCGCAGCGCTCTAATATATCTATAGGGTTGTAGCTTTTCTAGCCTTTGGTCACTTACAAATAACAACCATATGGTATTCTTTAACATTTGTTGGCGCCTTCTTGTTTGGCCTTGATCGTCTCGATAGAAGCAAAGGCAAAAGGCTTGAGTCAAACAATTTATTATTTTTTCGGCAGGGATTGTGCTTTTTACAAATAAAAGAGAGTCACCAAATGGTCTAATTATTTGAACCAGATCTTATTTTTTTCTTGTACGGCTTATTTCTGGAGAATATGAATTTATACTTTTTCATTTAGAGGGATAGAGAATAGAATATTCTTCAATATTTTCATTGCCATGTCAGGCCGATCTACAATAATCGTTGATGAACTGCTTAGGTGAGACTAGAAACCATTGCTGAGTGAAATAATAGGGCGGAGGGGCAGGATCTAGAATTCAGATACTTTGGTATTTATTTCAAAGCCTTCAAACCACCCACGCTCTATGAGTTCTCCCATTAGCTTAAGCTTATTCTCATTTGAGATGTGGTTTTTAAAATCAATAGTTGTTAGCGAAGCTCCCAAGCTTTCGCATATTTCAAAATTATCAAATTTATCAGCATAGATCTCTCCTTCATTTGTACTACTTAGAAATTCCTTCATACCTTCTTTTCGCTCTGAAAGTTTATCTCCATCAACGATACCAATTACATCATCTGTAATTTCATCAACGTTGAATGTGCTTAAATTTTCAATATCAATAAATGGGGCATAGTCAATAATAGGGTCTGTATTAGTACTTGCTTCCATCTCTGCAAGTGTTTTAGTGTCTTGCGTTGTGCTTTTGTATACATCTTTCGAATCCCATCCCATTAAGTGGGCCATGTTTAATCTTCCTCCTGAGACAGTATGTTTCTCTGCGCCTGGAATCTTGTCAACGCCATAATTAAGTAATCGATCCTTAACCCTCGAGGCTGACCAGGTTGGATTACGCGTCCATAAATAACTGACTGCACCAGCTACTATTGGGGCTGCCATAGAAGTTCCACTCATTACCTCAAGACCTTTGCTGCTAATATGAGAATTACTTATCATATCCTTGCCCGGAGCTAGCAAGTCTACATTTTGCTTGCCATAATTTGTAAATTCAGTAAACCAGTCAGTGTAATCAGAAGCGCCTACAGATATTATATTAGGCAGTTTAAATGCTGCTGGATAAGAGGGAGTATGATCAATATTAACACCTTCATTTCCTGCAGCTGCGATCACCAAAACTCCTAACTCATTAGCATGTTCAATTGCCGCATAAAAGGCTCTAGAATATGAACCACCTCCTAAGCTCATATTGATTATTTTTGCACCCCTATTAACTGCATAATTAAATCCAGCAACTACTCCTTCCATTGACCCACCATCCGAACCTAGAACTTTAACCGGAATAATGGAAGCATTAGGATTTGTTCCTACTATTCCTTGGGAATTAGCTGATGCGGCTGCTAATCCAGCAACGTGAGAACCATGGCCATCCACATCATATGGTGCATTATTGTTGCCCATATAATTCCATCCCAATGCGTCATCAATGTAGCCATTGCCATCATTATCAATCCCGTCTATAGGCTCTCTAGAACCAAAGTTGGTATTTATGTCTAAACGTCCGTTTAAATCAACATGATCCCAGTTGATGCCTGTATCAAGAATTGCGATTGTATTTTGACCAACTGCCGCTGGATCCTTCAAAAAATATGGGTAGGGAGTTTTGGAGAAAACAACATCGGCGTCAATATCTGCACCAACCTCGGAACCATTGATTTGTCCGTAGTTAAACAATCCCCACTGATAGTTATAAAAGGGTTCTCTCCATTGCCATGAACTTGAGGTTGAACTTGTCACTTCTCCTGTAAAAAAAGATTCTATATCTTTAGTCAATGGCTGCATAAATTCGTTCTCCATGACTGAAAACTCTCTTAACGAAGAGAATATTTTTCCGCTCTTTTTTTTATATTTCCAGTTCTCGTCAAACGTCCAAACTTTTATATATTTTCCATCATCATAAGACATTGCTAATTGATTTTTAGAATCAAAGCGTTCAGCAGCGATAGCGACATGGTCTTTGTAATTAATTTTTTCACCTTTCTCGTCACGTGGATACAAAGAGCTTCCTGCACCAATAGATTTAATTGCCAAATGGCCATCTTTATCTTTAATTAGACTTATATCACCACTTGTTTCAATTGCAACCGCGCTCGAATTATCATTATCATATGAGCCGGTTATATCGAAATCAAAAAGCGACGAAACAGTCATTTTTAAATTGCATTCATGCTATATTAACATCACCAGAGCATGCAATCTCGCCGCTTATTTAATTGTCGCACTGTCATTTCATGAACGTATAGAATAAAAGAATATTTAATAATGAAAAACTTGGCGAAAACAGTCTCATAGAGTCCGCTCCCTAGATGACAAGCACCACAGCCAAACAGATATTTCTTTTAAAAGAAATAAAGGGCAGTACATTTTGAATAGTTCTGAATACAAATAAAAGCATACTATTTAGCTTTTAGTCGACGGATTAAGTTCGTCCACCACTCACAAGCGTTAGAGACTTCGCGCAAGACGTGCGCAAGGCATCACCTTTTTGCGCACACAGGCCCAAAAAAGGTGGTGCATGCAAGAACTCAGCCGGAAAGGAGAAAAGAGCAAACAGCCCCTCGTAGCCTGTCAGTAGCGATAGTTCCTTCACACCAAAGACAAAATATCAAGGCTGAGAGGGTTAAAGCTCCCGTGCTCCTCAGGCGGAATAGATCATCAAGGCTGGGTTGCAGTTCCCTTGGTGGATTTGACGGGAGCAATCAGAAGAGTCTGCAGCGTCAGGTCGTAATCAAGGCATCCATTGCAACAGACGGGAGAATCTCATGCAACGGGTGTGGAGGGCAAGACCATCTGAGATGTCCCTTGTGCACATGAATCGTCTCCAAAAGCTTCATGGACAACTTTTCTTTAATTGGCACTGCTCTAGCAGCCAAACATCTTGGTGTGTCGATGAGCTGCCTTCGTTCAAAGAAGTCAACCTGTGAGTTCATTGCTAGTGAAATTGAGACTTACTCGCTGACCTCTGCTGAGGAGGTTGTATGAGCCTTTACAACTGCAGCAATTCCAATGGAGATCTTGTTCGAGTTCTCCCGATACAGACGCTGGGTGAGTTGATCTTTTACCAGAGGGTCGATCCTCCGCTTTTTGCTCCAGGAGCGATCACTCTGGGTAAGGGCCAAGGCTGGGGGCAGGCGGTTGAACGTCATAAGGAGAAGTGCAAGCAACAAGCATTTTTTGCTGGTAAGAACATAAAAAAGAACCCCCGAATCTGAATAGGGAATTGAGATAGACATTGCCTTTTTAACGACGATCTCAATGACCTGTTGTGTCCCTTGAAAACCTTGCGGACACTTGTCAGCAACAGGGCAACTCAGATAAGAGAAAGGGGCCCGCAGGCCCCGTAGAACGTTCCGTTGTATCCCACGAAACCACGGCAGATGGGTCCCACTCCAGCTGCCGCTAGCGATCACTCTTTGGTGGCCGCCAACTCTTTGTCTGGCTCAGCTGCTGGTAGTGC
>QCLC01000040.1 GCA_003214855.1 Prochlorococcus sp. AG-412-I05
GATCGGCCACGTATGGCTGATGGGCGTCATTACCCCATCGTTCCAGATGATCCGATCAAGCTTGCGGATCTTCTTCAAGAGGTAGAAGAAGCGCTGCTTCAACCATCAACACCTGAAGAAGATCTACCAAGCCTTGGCCATCAACAACAGCTCATCTACCGGGTGTTGTCTAAGGATCTACCCACTTCTAATAAGGTGCTGGCTCACTTGCCGAGCCGTTGGCGTCATGTGGCTGAACGCCATTTAGCCGCAAGGCGTGAGTTTCTTGCGATGCACAGGAGATCCTTTAGACCTCGCTTAATGCCGGCCTGGAGAATCATTCCGCCCGAGCCTGCAGAGAACTTATTGAGCTATTACCGCAAAGCAGAAAGTTCAACTGGTATCGATTGGGAAGTTTTGGCGGCGGTGAACCTTGTTGAGACAGGAATGGGCCGCATCGATGGTGTCTCTGTCGCTAATGCGCAAGGACCGATGCAGTTTTTGCCAACAACTTGGCAAGAGAATGGTATTGGAGAAGGTGACATCCGTGACCCCCATGACGCGATTCAGGCAGCCGCGCGCTATCTAGTACGCCGCGGCGGGCTTCAAGATATCCGTAAAGGGTTGTGGGGATATAACAATAGCGATCATTACGGAAGGGCCGTGCTCGAATACGCAGCCTTGTTGAAGGAAGATCCGCGCGCATTCACTGGCCTTTATCATTGGGAAATTCACTTTGACATTGATGCTGGGGATTTATGGCTGCCTGTTGGTTATAATCAAAATAAGCCAGTTCCTGTGTCTACTTATTTAAGGAAGTTTCCAGCAAGTAGCCCAAGATAACTACTTTGATCAATTTAGAATAGTCAGGAGGATGATCAATGGCTAGCATCGTATGAATTAGGTCATAAATACTCAATAGCTTTTGATCCCCGCACATGGAGTATCGCTATAACTTCTAGCGATCTAAAGTTATTTGGTTTGACCACCTGTTGACAAACAGATGTCTTTTGTAGGTAGTTCTTGAATTGAATTCTGCAGATCAATCAATTTAGAAAACTTGCTCTTTGCAGTAAATGCTATTGGGTTGATCTGCGACTAGTGGGCTGTAGTTAATATCTCTCCTTCAATGAAGATTGATTATGAAGTAGCAGTTAGAGCCTTGCAGCCCTTTTCTGTAAGCTTTTTGACCCTAATATTAAAACACTAAATACGACCAGTGCCGCGATGATGTTGTAGATGATCAAAAAGATAGGAAAGGTTAACTCTAGACTATTGGTGCAGAGAAGTATTGCTATAATCAGTAGTTGGAATCCCAAGCCAAAGATTGAGATTAAGCTCATAATCCAGTTTGGGATTGGGCGAGATCTTGAGTTGGTTATTTGATTGCCCTTGAACATTGTGTCGATAATCCAGTCCTGCCAACCGTAAAAAATTAGATATAGCTTATGAAGCATAAATAACACTCTTGGGTTCTCTTGAGGGTAAGGAACTGGAGAAGTCACTTCGGATATACGGCTTGTTTTATCGCCGGATGCCTGATGCCTTTTGATCACATAAAAATAATTAAATATGGTCCCTTGCAGTTGAAATGAGATCCAGGTCAGCGCAATTTTCCAAACAGGTATCATCAGCGGGATGCCAATCGCAAACAACACAAGCCCGTTCAAAATTAAATCATTTATTGAGTCCAAGTATCTACCAGTATGTGATGGTCGATTTCTTGCGCGAGCCATTTCACCATCTGCCGCATCAAGCAAGCTTTTTAATATCAGTAGTGAGCCTGCAAGTGTAAGTGCATAACGATTAAAAATTAGCAGTACACTGACTAGGCCTACTGCTGTAAATAGCCATGTCAATGTGATAGCGCCTATCGATGTAGGTAGCAGTCGTTTGACTAGCCATATTGCCCCTGGACGTGCATAATCTGACAGGTCCCAAAACTTATGTTCAGGGGGGGAGTTTTGGCATTATAGTAGTGTTATTGTTGGCTTAGTAGAAATCGCAAGAGTTTTACGATCAATACTTGTCAATCTTTGACTGTGGATTTGAGATACATGCTGCATGTTGTCGCTTCTGCTTTTTGATAATTCAGGGCCTATATATACACTTAATTAGGTCCTCTTGAACAAAGCTTAGCATTGTGATACTGAGGCAGGTGGTAGCTCAGTAGGTAGTCCTATCAGCTTGGCGCTCACTTCCCACAGCGACTTGGCCAGATTGTTGTCCTGTGCTTCCTTGCTTACATTTGCTTCTTCAAAACGGTGCTGCCCTGGACCGTCAAGCCGATTGCTTCGATAGCTAAATGGAGATGTGTTTAACGATTGATCTGTCGCAAGTCTCGACAGTAGAGACCCCGCATTCTCTGCTGATTCGCTAATGCGCAACAGATCTCGCACTACGAGTGAAAAGACCCGCTGACCCCATTCGTTGTTCTGCCGACTGTAGCGAAAGAAGCCTCCTGAGCTGCGAGGTATCACTAGCCCTGGTGCCCATGCCAGCACTGGTATCTGTATGGAACGCAAACTCAGTCGTCTTGCCAATTCCCGAGCGAACAGTACGTTGCAAAGCTTGCTGTCTTTGTAGGCCTTGTCTGCATTAAAGCTTGAACTGCCATCAATCATCTCAAAGCCGGCTCCGGTTTTGAGACCCGTCAAATCACCTAAGCCAGCAGGCTTGCCAAAGCGTCCGCCAGGAGAATTGGAGTCATGCACCTCGGAAGCTGTTACCACTACACGTGGGCTTATCCCTGCATCTAACAGCGGTAATAGGCGGATGCTCAAGGCCTGATGACCAAGATGATTCACCGCTATGGTGAGTTCGTAGCCCTGAGATGAGAGCTGCGCTTTTGCTGCACCAGTGTATTGAAGGCCAGCATTGAGGATCAAGGTATCGATTGGCTGGCCGATGCTCAATAGCTCATCAGCACAATGTTTGATGCTTTCCAAATCAGCTAAGTCCATGACTGGAGCTGAAACTGGGCTTCTCTCTTGCTGATGTTGAACTGTCTCCTCTGAGAGCTTTTTAAGCGTTGCCGTAGCTGTAGACCGATCTCGACAAGGAAGAATTAGCTGATGTCCGGCACGATGCATTCGAACTGCAGCTTGATAGCCGATTCCAGAACTTGCTCCTGTGAGCAGGATTCGGCGGCTTTGGATTGTTGACGAGGGGGCTTTGCTCATGGTTTGCACCCTATGCAGAAGATGGTGCTTGTTGCCTCGCTCTAGGGGATGGCCTTCAACGCTGCTACGAGCTGAATTGAATTCGACGCACCATCCTTTGTGTTTAGTCCTACCACAATTCTTTTTTCAGGCAAGAAAAAAGGCGGGGTAAGAGTTGTTTCCGCATAGCAGCTAACTATAGTTTTTTGTCTAGTGCTCAGCCCTGCACCAAACCGACAACCAAAGTCACGACAGCAACCAGCAGTCCACCCCATTTAATAATTGCCTCATCTTTGTCATATGAGCAAGCAGCAAGGTTGCTGAAGCTGAATGCTAACGATGTTATTGAACATGGTGATCAGAGTAGATGGTATTTATTTTGTAGCGAAGCGAACTTTTTTTTCTGTCTCACGACCAGCTCTTCTGCAGTTTCTTGATCATCCGCCATATCAGTTCACGCGTATTGGGATGGATTCGTTTCATATCGATGGACGTGCAAGCGCGTAGATCAGCCATTCGCAGACATTGATGCACTAAAGATGCTTCGCGTATTAAAAGCTGTTTTTTACTGATGTTGAGTGCTGTAATCATGATGGCTACAGTTATGATGATCAAGAAACTGAAGGCTGCTTGATTCTTTCGGAACCTACTAGACATGAAACTTCAATGTTTCAATGAAGTTCTGCAAATGCTAAATCTTCCTGATCTAGAGCATTGGCATGGTTTTGCTTTTGAGCTGCTGCATTGTCCCCAGGATGACTGCACGATTTAGGGTTGAATGAAACTGCGGCGGTCATGAAAGTCTGGACCTTGGCCTGTGTGGTGAATGGCCCAATAGCTATAACTTGCATCGGCATGTTTCATGACCGCAGCGAGAGAGAACTCTGGGCAGGAAATACCTGGCATCCAGGGCTGTAAATTGAGAAGCACATCACAGCGAAAATCTTTTGGTCCACCATGGATGCTGATGGTTGGGAGGAGTACGCCGAGCTCTGGTTTGATTCCGTTGCGGTAGTTCTCATGGGAGTAAAGATTCCAATTACCACTAGGGGCAACATTGAGTTCCCAGTAGTTCTCTTGCCCAGGATGAGCTAGGAATGCCTCGAAGCACGTGTTTGACCAAAGCTCATCACATCTCTGTGGTGAAACTGCAGTAGGTGGCATTTGAATATCTTTGAGCCCAGCTTCTCCTCGGCTTCGGAGCCCATAACTGAGCTCAAGCATCCCTTCTTCATGCCATACAAACTCAGCACTAACTAGTAAGTTTGGTTTCTGCCTTGGTTCATAGGGAACCAGAGTGCATACTTGGCGTGTCATGACAGCATGGCGAGCCATCTTTAGCTTTGGCTCCTCAGGCGTTCTACCAAGCCAACAATAGAGGTCCACTGAGCTTCAATACTTTCCATAAGGCGGAACTGCACCTCCGCTCGATCAAGGTTTTGGCTTGGATGTTTCGTTTTGAAGTAGATGTTGCCATTGAGGTGATCAGTAAGGAAGCGCAAACCAAGTTCAAATGGGATCAATTTGACGCACTCGGGGATATAGTGATAATCCCTTTCACTTAAGAAGCCTCTTGCTACAGACAGGTATCCATCAAGGATTGCTTCACATACTGAGAGATCAAATTGAACCTGGCTGATATCGGTAGCTTCCTCTCCTGCTGGATTACAACAGGAACGAAGGCAATCACCAATGTCATAGTGAACCAGGCCAGGCTTGACGGTATCGAGGTCAATCAACCCCACTGCCTGTCTTGTGAGGTTGTCGATCATGACATTGTTGATCTTCGGATCACCATGAATGGGACGTTTCTTTAGTTCACCACGACAAAGTGCGGCTTCTAGGACATCGACGCCAGCGCGACGGGTCTCTATGAAATGCATCGCCGAGCTAAGGCGTGAGTCTCGCTTCAAAGTTTTAACGCTACCACTGCATCCTATGGTTTGGGCGATGTCAAACTGTTGTAAGTAAGCAGGAGTAACGTGAAAATTCTCAAGCGTGTCTGCTAATCCATCGTTGTGGAGATCACTGATGAGGTAATGAAACATGCCAAGTGCATATCCGATTTCTTTAGCGTGTTCATAGTCGCGGAGTACCTCAACAGTTGTAGCGGAACTGATGTAGGTGATGGAACGCCAGAACTGTCCATCTTGTTCAATCCAATGTTCATCTAAGTCACGGACTGGTAGAACTCTTGGGATCTCCCATCTCCTGCCTGTTAGCTCTGGTGGATTTGAAGTTAATTTTCTTTCCACATGTTCAACAAGGTTGAGCATGTTTTTCATCACTAGATCAGGTCGATCAAACACATGGGTGTTGAGACGTTGCAGCACAAAACGCTGACGTTCAGTCCCATTCAGGGTCACTAAAAAAGTATCATTGACGTTACCAGATCCCAGCACATCGATACTTGATATACTTCCTTGATCACAAAACTGACCAGCAATACTCCTTAGAGTGTTGCTGGTCACGAGTGGGGATTTGGCCAAGACTGCTTACTTGTGTCTTTATGAGCAACGATGATGTCTTTAGAGGCTTTTGCCAGAGATCAGTGTGCGGAAAAGCAGGCGGTGAATCTCCGCAGCTCTCGCCTTGACATAAAGACTCGATGATTGGCTCCAGGCATCACGCTAGTTCTGCACGGATTGAATTCTTTAGTTAGGGCATGGTTGCTTAGTGCATCATGCTTGGAATGATTTTTTTGTTTTGAGCTGGAGATACAAACCTTGTTCAATAACCAGCGAATGATGCCAATCGTAGGAAATCTATTAAGTTAAAAGGCTAAGTTTGAGGGTTGGTATTGCTCACAGTGTCTGGCTTTCTGGCAATCGATTGATCAGCAATCTATAGTTAATCTAGCTTTATTATTCCTGTCGATCAAGACATGGAGAATCTATGACCGCTTCTATTATTGAGTCTTGTGAGGTTGGTTGAAAAACCATTTAGACAACCTTTTTGATCTACATATTGTTGCAGCTCTTTCTCAGCAACAGTTTGGCAACCTAACATTGTTGCCCTTGTCTATAGATATGAGGCTTGTCTCACGCGCAAGCTAGAATCTTTAATATGGCAGCTCCATTGATCAGGAGTAACCTCTATTGCGAATGTTTCAAAAGAGTTGTTATTTCTCACTCAACTGATTAGGCAAGGCAAGGCATTCTGCCACACAGCTGGAGACAACACAAGAAGCACCTTGCTTTGCTCTATGGAACTTATAGGACCGAGAACTGTGGTGATCTACAGGACTTTATAGTCCGCCCTTGTATCTGTAGATCACTTCTGTGCTTTAGAATTAATCCGCTTGAACAAAGTTGAACGCAGTGAGGATTTCAGCAAAGATTCTTCAACACAAGACTTAATTAAGTAACCCATTGACGTCGTATACCCTCAGCAGCTGCCGCCGCACGATTACGGACATCTAATTTGCGAAGGATTGAGTTGACATGCCCTCGAGCAGTTGTTTCTGCAATGAACATCTGCTGACCAATCTCGCGGTTGGTGAACCCGTCACACACCAGACGGAGGACAAAGCGTTCACGAGGCGTTAATGATTTCACTTCGAACACGAAGGGTGGCAGAACCATGCTGCGCAGCTGAACTGCTTTAAATCTGACTAGCTCTGCGGGGAATGATGACCAAGTCTGACTGGTCCCAGCCCAGAAGACCTTTGAGGTCAGTGCTTGACACACTTCTAGGGCCGCTTTGCCAAGTTGATCTCCCCTGAGGGGGCTTCAGAAATAGCAGAGTCACGGCAGCATGGGGACCCGGAGTGTGTTGCAGCTTTGCCCCGATTTCTTCACACCGCTGACTGGCAAATCGGCAAGCCCTTTAGGAATATCACAGATCCTCAGAAGCGCTTTCGCCTGCAACAGCAGCGGATCTTGTCTGTTTCACGGATCGCTGCTGTTGCCGATGAGCACAACGTTGATGCCGTGCTGGTGGCAGGCGATCTGTTCGATTCCAGCACCGTCCCATCAGCTGTGGTGATGGAGGTCTTGGAGGTGATTGGTTCGATGAATCGTCCAGTCCTGGTGATCCCGGGCAATCATGACCATGGTGGAGCTGGAGGTGTTTGGCAGCGCCAGGATGTGCAAAGGCAGTTGAAGGAACGAGCACCCTTGATGCAGTTGCTTCTTAAACCGGAACCGGTTTTGATTGATCATGCGATTGTTTTGCCTTGCCCTCTGCTACGGCAGCGTGATAGCGAAGACCCCTCAGCTTGGATCAGTCAGCTGGATTGGCAAGATCTAGCTGAAGATTGTCCTCGAATTGTTCTTGCACATGGAGCTGTGCACGGATTCGAGAGCACTGATTACAACCAAGACAGCGCTGGTCAGTCGGAGCGGATCAATCGCATTGATCTTGACATGATCCAACATGGGCAGGTTGATTACATCGCTCTTGGCGATTGGCACAATCTCAAACAAGTAGGAGATCGTGCTTGGTATTGCGGAACCCCTGAACCGGATCGCTTTGATCAGGGAGACCAGGACCAGCGTGGGCAGGTTTTAGTGTTTGATATCGATCGAGGCACATGTCCCATCCCGAAGTCTGTATCAACGGCTGGGTTGCACTGGCACAATCTTCGCGTACAGCTCAGAACCACTAGCGATCTTGATCGACTGGAGCGGACTCTCCAGCAGCGCATTGGAAGTCGAGTAGGCCGAGATTTATTGAGGCTTGAAATTAATGGACAACTGAGCCTTCGTGAGTATCAACGCTTTGATGCCTTAATCGAGCTGCTAAGGACTCAATTGCTGCATGTACGCATCAAAGGAACCTGCCATCGACGTCCCGGGAAGGAAGAACTACGGGCCATGACTGATCGCAGTGAAGATCATTTGATTAGTTCTATTGCCTTACAACTACAGGGAGAACTTGAAAACCTTGAACCTATCAAATCTCTTACAACTGAACAGCAGAGCGAGGCCGAGCTGATCGAGTTAGCTCTTTGTGAATTGCATCGGCTTTGCAGTGAGCCATCCTTGACTAACTGATCGCTCTATGCGCTTATTGCACTGCCATCTTGAAAATGTTCGCCGTCATCGGCTCTTGGATGTCGACTTTTCGCCCGGATTGACATTGATTTCTGGAGCCAATGAAAGCGGTAAAAGCTCACTTGTGGAGGCGATGCATCGAGGCTTATTTCTTAAGGCCACAGCTAGCGGCTCGCTAGTAGAAGCGTTGCGCTCTAATCTTTTCCCAGGCCATCCCCTCATTGAACTTTCTTTTGAAGCAAAAGGTGCGATCTGGTCGTTGAGCAAACGCTTTAGTGGTCAGAGTGGCAGCGTAAGGCTTGATGGAACCGGGCAGGATGTTCCACTCAGCGGTTCTGCAGCAGAAGAGCTCCTAGCAAAACTTCTCGGAGTTGATGAGATCGTTGGCAGTCGTCAGGCAACGCGAGTCCTTCCAAGTCGATGGGCTCATCTCTGGGTGTTACAGGGACTCGCTGGCCAGAATCTTTTAGATCAAGGACCCCAGCATTACGACCTCAATGGGTTGATGCAGCAATTGGAGCAACGGGCAGAAGTGTCTTTGCAATCACCTCTTGATCAAAAGGTGTGTACGGAGTTGGAGGCTCTTGTGGAAGCCACTTTCACGAGTCGAGGGGTTCGTCGTAACTCACTTCTTTGGCAATGTCAGCAACAACGAGAGAGAGCGGAAGATGTTCTTAAAACTGCTGAACTGCAACGGGACAGTTTTGAATCCACTAGTGCAGAGTTGGATCAACTTGAGCATGAGCTTGATTGGCTCACCTCAGATCGCAAACCTGCCCTCAAGAAGCGACGTTTCGAGTTGCAAACGCAACAGGAGCAGACCCGTCGGGACGAAGCTGCTCTGCTCCTTTATCGACAGCAGCTCGAACCTCTTCAACTGCGAAAGAAACAACTGCAAAGCGTCCTTCATACCAATCATCAAATCCAAAATGAATGTCTCCTCTGCCAGAGGAATCTTGAGGATGGCAGTGAGCAGCAGACTCTGCTTAAGCACAGCCTTAGTGAGACCAAAAAGCAGATTGAGACCACAAAGCAAAAGCTCGATGATCTGGATCAACAACGATCGGACTGGGAATTAAGGGGTCTGCACATGAGACGGTTAGAAGAACTCACACAGCTCAAGCTTCAACGCGAATCCCTCCAACGACAGCACAACGAGCAACAACGCTTGCGCAACCAATCCCAAACACTGCAAATTCAACTCGATGCACTGCCTGATCTTGGTGCCGCTAACTTGCAGCGGCTTCGTGATTGTTATGACCAAGTCAAAGGATGTGCTATTCGCATTGAAACGATGGCATCTGAATTCAATCTAGAACGTGCAGATCAGCCTGTACTTGTCGATGGTCTTCCCTTGAAGGAGGGTGAGATGAAACGCCTTATATCAAGCTTCACCGTGAATGTTGGTGATGGAGTTTGCTTTCATATTAATCCTGGCCAAGGGACGGGAATTGAAGAATTAAAACGTGACCATGACAGGCATCTTCTGAAGTACACGGAAACCCTAAAGGCTTGGCAAGTGAAATCGTTGGAGGAAGCTGAACAAAAGATTAATCACAGAAATCAGTTGAGTCAGCAATTGAATCTTATCAACGACCAACTCAATGGATGTCAAGATGAACATGATGGAAATATAAGCCTATCTCTACAGAAAGAACAACTTGAAAATCGTCAGCATGAACTTGAACAAGAGATGACCTCAGAACCAGAACTTTCAAGGCTAGATGATAGTTTATTCTCTAATGATGGAAGCGTGAATCAACCTCCTGATCTCGAGACCATCCGCGTTGAGCTTAAGCGATATCGCCAGAACTACAAAACCATTAGTGTGTCAATTAAGGTAATCAAGTTGCGACTTCAGCAGCTACATCGAGAAGAGTATGAGCAAGACAAGAACTTACAGAAGCTTACACTTTCGCTTGAGGTGCTAAGTGCAAAACAAATCGAACGAAAACAACATATGAAATCTCTTTTGGCTGAACATGGCCCTGAACCAGAGATTGAGGAAAAACTACTGAAACTTAATCAATCACTGACTCATTTGGGACAGAAAGTTTCTGATTTGGAACAACAGCTCGGAAAACAAACTCTACAAGCCATCAACTCAGCTCTTGCAGAGCTCGATGCCCAAGAAAAACGTTTGCAGGAACATTTACAGCTGCTTAGCGGACAACGAGGAGCTCTGCGTGAACGCTGTGAAGGGCTTGGAAGCCTTGAACCTTATGCTGCTCTTGAGGAAGCCCGCGTAAACTTCAATCAGGCCAAGCTGGAGGAGCGTGAACAATTGATGCTTGCTCATGCACAGCAAAGACTCTTAAAATCATTTCAACAAGCTCAAGCTGAACTATCAAATCGATATACGACTCCACTTAGTCAGGCAATTTGTTCTTACTTAGAACCCCTGCTTGGCAACGAAAGTGATCGTTGTCACCTTAATTTCGACCCTCATGATGGATTTCGAGAATTAGGCCTTCGACGTGACGGTCAAAACGTACAATTTCGAGATTTAAGTGGCGGCATGAAGGAACAGCTCAATGGGGCTCTTCGTCTTTCGATCGCAGATGCCCTCAAAGGAGGACATGGCGACTGTTTGCCAATTCTGTTTGATGATGCTTTTACCAATACTGATCCAGATCGCATCGAGACAGTGCTCAGGATGATGACCCAGGCGGTAAAGCGTGGCCTTCAGGTGATTGTGCTCAGTTGCGACCCAACCCCTTACGAAACAATTGCTGATAAGACTATTTACTTGCCAAGTCCTTAATTGCCTCAGACTTATAATCTGATAACTAGATCAGCGAGCTTGCTCATGATTCAAATCAATGGATATTTTCTTTCAATTCAGCAGATGTTTTGAAATTACTGGTGATCTGCTGGGGAATCCTACTTATAGGCTTGTCTCGATTGCATTCATCGCTCTTAGATAAGCTGGTGTCTTGTCTACTGCCTCCGAATCATTAAGGAATGAATCATCTCGGATTGCACGACGCCCATTGTCGGCAATCACTGCATTAACGATGAGATCTATGGCCTCTGGGTTGTCAAGATTTTGAAGAGCCTCGGCATATCTGCGACTATGGGTTGGTCTGACAGATTCCTGGCAGTAATTAGTGAGTTCACGGCTCTCTGTCATCACAGAATAAGCAACTCCTTTGCTGGACTGATTTCCATAGATAGACATGTATAAAAGATTCACCATCGATGAATCATGTAGAGGAATAGAGTAATTACGAACAATCTGTGGCCAATAACGCAGAGACTTCAAGCCTTCTAACCCTCCCTTTTGTAGCCCATCAGATTCACACCATTCTTCAAATTCTTCCATTTGATGAGGGCAGCGCTGTTCTTCCTTCATCTTTTTAGCGAGTACTTGTCCAGCTTGAAAGTTACGCGTAGGCTTGCCACAAACCGGAAGCATCATGCTGCCCCTAACATCTGCAACCATGGCAGTAAGTTGTGCAAAAGTGTGATCTCGCACCTTTTCCATTTCCCCATCTCGAGCCAATGCGGCTTCAATGCGTTGCACTCCGTAACCAAGCTCAGTTAATGAAAATGGTTGTTGATTGTAAAGCCCATGACGATCATTTCTACACATCGATACTGTGGCAGCTTGATCAAGACACTGATCTAAAAGTAAGGTCAGCAGAGTTGGAAGTACGCCTGGATTATCATGGTGATATGTATAACCAAACCCAGCAAATATTGAAGCCATATTTTTTGCTGCTTTGATATATTGCCCTTCAATATTGTGAACGCCTGATGATACCTGGATATTTGGTGACAATCGATCCAGCATTCGAGCTCCAAGCATTGCTGTCAGTGCATTGGGATGGCAGAAGTTGGCCGTGAAGCTATCCAACGGATTTCGCAATGCTCCATGGCGGTGAAATCCTGAGAAGAAAGCTAGATTTGGTTGCTTTTCACAGAGGACATATGATGCATTATTGATTTGGTTATGAGAGAAGGAACCAGCCAGACAAGCTAGAACAACCTGTTCTCGTTTCATCTCCTCACGTAGTCGACAAGCTTCCTCAAGGTCTAGCTCTACATGGTTGCTGTTAGCACTGAGCACGACGAGCTCACAGCGTTCAATTAGATCAGCAAGTGTGTTTGTGACACGAACTCCTGCTTTTACATGTGTTCCCATCTTGATAACAGATGCAACATGGGCCTCGTCCATTCCATCCAATGAACCCTCTGGAAAGGCTCCCAGCAATTCTCGTTCTGGACGCGGGGCAAGCAATAAGCTGACACCAGCGGTTTGCATCGCACAGTTGTATGCCAGTGAGGCTGGATAAAGCCCCACGCTGTAGAACCCGACATTGCCATTTTCAAGTGCTTTAATTCTGCTTTGAATCAACTCCGGATTTAGGGACTTGGTGAAAAAACTGTTGTTCATCACTTCTCCTTGCTTCTATGCAGATTTGTTGTTGTCTTCTTTAACCCTACGGATGCAGCTGATCTCAGGAAAATGGAAATTTGCATATCACCATATTAAAACGTTTAATCTCTATGATAAATCGAGCACCTTCTGTTCAGATCGGACTGCTTTTGTGGCCTTTAGTTCAATCAGGATCTGCCCAACAAATAGCTGAACTTCACCTCGCGCCAATACAGCTGCTCATTAGTCAGCAGGGGCTAGCCACAGTGTTTCCATGTCAGTGGCTTGGCCCATCGTGCTCAACGTGGGAAGGTGTGTAGACCCGGCCATAGCAACCAAACATGGGCCACATCGACCTCGATCAGCTTTTGGCTGAGATGGTCAGTACTGAAGACCTCTTGATCGTTCAGGATCTTGACGGCGTTTGTATCCCCCTTGTCAAGGATCCTCTGACGAGAGTTTTGGATCCTGCCTACGTATGGGCAGCCAAAACGCTTGAGGGGTCTTTCTCTGTATTGACCAATGGAGAGCATGGCGGACATCGTGGAGTCAATTGTGTAGTCGAGAGAGCTTTGGGTGATCCCCAGCTGCCGGCTAAGCAGGGCCTCTACTTACCGGGATTAGCCGCAGGCGGTGTGCAACTGCAGAATTGTTATGGCGAGATCAGTCATCCCGGCATTAGTGATGCAGAAATTGCCTTTCTTGCTGCACTGCCTAGCCGAATGCAGACCTTGCTTGAACAGCGTCTCCCTGCATTGCTTCCCCAGATCACCTCTGATGAGATCCAAATCCTCGCAAAGAAATCAGTTCTTGATACAGAGCTATCGCCCACAATTCTCTTGAATGGCTTGTTTAGCCTGACTCCTGACGATGTCGGTATTCAGCAATCCCTGCAAATTATGCTGCAGGAGTTGATGAATGAATTGATTAATAGTGCAATAAGTGCTGGTTTGCCTAATTCGTTTTTTCTGCATATTGCTCCCAACATGGGCTGTGATGGACAACGGGAGAGGCTCAAGCCTGCTGCCCCTGGCGATGTAGGCACCACTGATATCCAGTTCATGCTCAAAGGTGCTGTCAAGGAAGCCGGACTATTGGTTTTGATTAACAAGCATATCGCTAAACACAAAGGCACAGCGCCTCTCGGCAAAGACTTTGATGTGCGTTCAGCACCTAAGACTCATCAGGGATTGTTGGATCTCTGCCGCAAACATATTCCTGTTGATCAGATGCCACTTTTGATGGGTGTGGGTGATACGGTTACATCCAATCCATCTCCAGATGGAACTGGATGGTTACGTGGCGGAAGCGACCGCGGTTTTCTTACCTTGCTACAGGATTTAGGTACAATTTATAACCGAACCAATCGAGTGGTTCTTGTCGATAGTAGTGGTGGTGAAGTGTTCCGACCCAGCTTGGCGGATGAACGTTTACAGGGGATCAGTGATCCTGAGGATCCCTTGCATTTTGATGTGCTGGTTCCTGGCGGCCCCAGCACATACGTGGCTTGGTTTAGGTCACTTGCTGAACGTCGTTCAGCTCGTTGAATGCTGTAATTAGCAATCTTTGGGAGGCTGAAGAGGAGATCATCCCTTCGTGCCTATTGGGCCTCAAGGGTGAGATTAGATATATAAGCACTAGAGTTCCTTTGCCTTGATTGATTGTTCTTCCAGATTCAGATTATCGAACAACAATTTAGCCAGTGCCATGTCTTGAAAATCAGTCTAAGTCGGTTCAAAGTTCTATATTGAGTGACTTCAGGAGTTGATTGTTTTTAACCATGTCTTTTTTAGAAAAAGATTCTTTTTAAGGTGAATCAGTTTTTAGCGTAAATGCACATTAATCCTTGTGGATGCCCCTCGGTAAGTACGGCATTGAGACTTGCCCTAC
>QCLC01000041.1 GCA_003214855.1 Prochlorococcus sp. AG-412-I05
TCTGGTTAGCACCAATGACTCGCCAAGCATCCAGATCTAGACCTAAACAAAGTCACTACAACCCCCTTGGGCTCGAGGGGGCCTGGGCGGGATTCCCGGATGAGGTGGCTTAGGGGCCCTACTTTCTCGGGCCCCGCAAACGATTGACAATCAATCAAGCGATAGCCCACCTCCTAGCTGTCTTGGCTCAGTAGTTGCCTAATCAGCGATCCATTGAGTCATTGTTGTAAGGAATGAACAAAATCATGCAATTTATCCCTGCCACACTTTTTAGCCTTGGTGTGGCTTTGATCAGCATTAGTTACCCGACTACTGCAATCGCTGGGCAACAGCCATATGGGGAATGCCTCATCGCGAGTGCCGATACCGATGTGCCTGACATTGAGCATGGATTACTTAAGGGATATCTAAACCAGCAGGACCTGCCGGATAGCTTGCAGTTGCTGCCTGCACCACCGACGTTTGGCAATTCTGATCACGTTCTAGACAACACAATCTCTCAGAGAAGCTTCTCGCTCCCTGGGACACCGCGCTGGGATCTTGCTGCTACTGATGCTGATTTGAATTTTCCTGGGGCAGCCGGCACCTTTTCCCGCGCAATGGGTATCCCCATTAGTGAAGAAGCAACGCCGAGGCTCTACATGCTTTTACGCCGGAGCCTTACTGATGCGGGCCTATCTACATATGCAGCCAAGAACAACTACAACCGCCGCAGACCCTTCTTGGTGAATAAGAAGATGATTTGCTCACCTCAGGACACCGCAGTGCTGACGAAAGATCCCTCCTATCCATCTGGCCACACTGCCATTGGCTGGGCCTGGGCTCTGATCCTCAGTGAAATGGTTCCAGAGCGCAGTGACGAAATTCTTGCCCGAGGACTGGCCTTCGGGGAGAGCCGCCATCTATGCAATGTGCACTGGTACAGCGATGTGATCAATGGTCAATTAATGGGAGCAGCCTCTGTGGCTCTGCTTCATGCCAATCCCCAGTTCCGATCTGACTTCGCAGCTGCGAAAGCAGAGGTGTCAGGTGCTCTTTCAAGGGGATATCAACCAAATCGTGATTGCAGAGTCGAGGCTGCAGCACTAGCCCAGGACACCCTGCATTAGCCCATATAAGGAACCTATTGAATAGGATCAAGCCACCAAAATTGGCGATGTTTCAATCAGTGCATCAGGTCTCTACCCTTTTGCACATTGCATTTGACTCTATCCTGTTAATCTGAGTTGTTTTTTACTTGATTTATCAGAGGAGGAAATAATGTGCGGAAGATATGAGCTAACTACTGAATTCAAGAACCTTCCACTTATTCTAAAGAAACATCTTCCAAATGGTTTTGAACAGAAGTATTCACAACAAGATTTAATTAGGCCAACTGATCCTGTTATCGTTTTAAAAAATGAAGGTAAAACTATAACCACAATCATGCTTTGGGGGTTTATTTCTGAATGGGCAAAAGACCCGTTTGATAAAAAAAGACCAAGACCTTTTAATGCAAGATCTGAAACCGTTGGCGAGAAGAAATTATTTAGGGGAAGTTGGAGGCATAAAAGATGTCTGATGCCTGCCAGTGGATTCTTTGAAAAAGGTTATCGTGTCAGCAGAAAGGATGGACATCCGTTTTGGTTGGGAGGAATTTGGAATAGATGGATGTCCCCTGAGGGAAGTGAACTTGAGAGTTGTTGTGTCTTGACTACTGAGCCCAACGAACTAATACAACCATTTCATAACCGAATGCCGGTTATTATTCCAAATGGATTGGAAGAAGAGTGGATTGCTGCGGTAAAGGATGGGCCTGAATTGAGAGCACTTGAGCCGATGTTGTGCGGATGGAGTCCAGACGAATGGAAAGCAGAACCTAGTTAAATCATTCACTTAGAATGCTAGACATATTTTGCTTCAGCAAATTTAGATAAAGTATTGCGTTGCTTTTAAGCTTTGCTGCCATGGTCAATAGTTTGACAAGAATGTTGCTCCAGGTAGCGATGTTTAGTTCATCTCTTGATGGGTTGGCTGGGGAGAGGTCGGTATTGGCTTGTTCGATCGATTTTATAGCTGTCTTTGCAATATTGAATAATTCTTGTTAGTTTTTGCTGTTTCCTCCACGCAAATTTCACCATTAAAGGGCTAGTAATGTGCCGGCTTTCGGATTATTAATTAGACAGTATTAGTGATCTTGATGAGAAATTCAAGGCTTTTATTTGCTAGTTGCGTTGATGGGTTTGTTTGCTAGCTTTCGTCAAGTCATCATCGATGTCGAGCATCCTTTGCTCGGAGGTAATGACATGTGGCTTGGTTGCTGCATGATTGGCGAGATTAACTGCCCAATAGACTCCTCTTAAAAATAGTCGTCGATGATAAGTTATCATCGTGAAATTGACCTCCACTGGCCATTGAATTCATGCTCTATGGAGCACTTTTCGTTTTAATAAAGCTCTCTTTTTCATGCATCTAGCTCTTAAATCACTGATTAAGCGTTTCAGCATGCGGCTATCCTATTGACTCCTTGGAGCAGCTTTGCTCTTGTGGCGATAATGCTTCCAGAAATGCTTATAGAGGCACGCGCATCCATCAAGCGATGCCGATAGCTTTAAAAATTCCGTATGCTATTCGCTAATTGCGTCTGCTTTCAGCGACCTCTAGAGGGTTGCTTCCCGTAGATTAACTTAAGGGTAAGGATCGTTAGGTTAAGCATGCAGGTGATAATGTTTGCAATAAGAACAGGAAGAGCATTTGTTTCTATTGCATAGATGATCCAGAATAAGAGGCCAGTGATGAACAGCAAGAGCATTACTATCGACACATCTTCGGCCTTCTTTGTTTTCCATGTCTTGATGACCTGAGGTAAGAATGCAATGGTCGTTAATGCAGCAGCTATAAAGCCGAATGTGTCGGGGTTTTTGAGTTGATCAATGCCCATTTAGAATTATAAGGATTAGTGTCTAGAAAATAATTTTGTCAGTGTAGTTGCACTGCAGCTTCACCTCAATAGAGAGGCATGCCCGGGTGGCTTTTGGGAGCGCCTTAGCAAGACGCTCCTAGCAGAGGCGTTTCTCTGCAAGAAATCCATTATTGCTCGTGCTCAACCCAAAACGCTAAAGGTTGTTCATAAGAAGGAGTTAGCGGTGCGTGATGGCTGATTAGGAATTGGATGATGTCGGCTTTTCGTGTGACTTTGCTGCGATTAGGTAGAGCCATGTGAGTGGCAATGGCCTTCAGCTCTGTGACCTTGAGGCTTTTGAACTGCTGCTCAACGGCTTGGGTGTGTTTTTTGCGAATAAAAATCTCTCGATCAACAGCTCGCATCTACGAGGGAAGACCAGAGCTTCTTGGCTTAGGCGAGGTTCAAAGCTTGAGGCTTTTCTTCCGTGATCGTCTCGATCACTTAGAACTGCTTCCCGCTTGCCTCCTTGACTCGCTGTTGTTCTCCTCTTCAGCAATAGGAACTTCGAGCCATTTCTTTTCTTTTTGTACACATCGCTTTCTGTTCTTGCATTCTGTGGCCATGTTGAACACAACAAAGGTGTGCAGTTCTTCGCTATGGAATTGAACGGTGGCTATGTAGGGCTTGCGATCATTTGCCTCTACTTCGCCATATGGCCATTCTTTGGGGTTGCCAAAGAACTTGGGTGGTTCAGAGCAACAAAGGAGGTCAAGCTTTCACAGGAAATTAGCCCAGGCACAGAGCCAGGGGGAGATCACAGCCCAATTAGCCGCGATGATGCTTTCAAAAGGAATCTGGAAGAGACCTTTGCACATAGCCCTTCACAGGTCTCAGATGATTGGAGGCCATTGCCAGGAGGGTGACACGACTCTTACGACTGGGATGAAGTGGCCATCCCCTCCTTTTTTTGCATCCTTTTCCATCGCTCGCTGGCGTCCTCTATTTGGTGATCGATCGTCCTGGTTTTTAGTAGGACCGGCTCGTCTTTGATTGGTGGGTCTTTGATCACTTCGATGAGGTGGTCTAGGTAATGACTGCCGAGAAAATCTTTAAAGAGCAGATACCTGCACCGCTTTGGGTTAGATCAACAGTGCGTTTGGCCATGCCGCACTTTTCCCAGCGTTGAGGGTCCTGGCACGGTGCCTATGTACTACGAGATCTCGACGCCAAGGAGGCTCTCCGCTTTCAGAATCCCTGACGTTTCTCAACAAAGGAGCTAGGACAACAAGAGCCACTTCGAAACCTATGGAGAACAACCTTGTTCAGAAAGAATTGCTCTATCTCTTGGTTGGCATCGTTGCTATAGGTGCTGCTGGTTTGCTGGCTTGGTTCCGTTCGGGCAGGAGAGGCGACGGCTGATTGGTTGTCCAACCTCACAGTGTTCAGCTCGACACACGTGCTCAGCCTCATCGCTTCGATGTAACTGAGCACGTGTTTCAACTGTTTTCACGCCCCTAAAGGAGCTAGGACAACAGGAGCCACATTGAAATCTATGGAAGATACCGTTGTTCAGGCCGGCGACAATTTGCGTTATCTGCTTGTTGCACTCGGTGTTATTGGTGGTGGTGGTCTAGCGCTCTGGCTTCAGCGGGACAAGAAAGCCGCCAAGCAACCGAAGCAAAAACAATTTGTTCCTAAAAAACGAAAGGGTTTCTCTGATTGACTGCCCAACCACCTGCGCTGTGGCGGATTATGACTTGTTTTGGTGAGTCAGGCCACAGGCCGAGATGCTTATAGCCAGCAGCATCCATCTGGGCATGAGGTTTGTGGGCACTCGTCCAGAGCACTGCCTACTTGAAACTTGGGCTGCTCGCCTGAGCGAAAGTTTGAATCTGACTCAGGCACTTATATTTCAGACCTCAAAAGCTTGAAGCGATCCAAGCAGCGACTGCCCCAGCCTGATGTCGCTTCCGCTAATCACTTGACGCTTTAATCAGGCCACAGCACGGACCGCTGTAAGATGTCTCAGTTGATGACAGAAGTCCAGGAGACAACGATGGCTAGAGCTGTGGCCAATACTCAGAGCAACCAGCGGTTGGTGATTTCCATCATGAGCAGACCGATCACCGCTCTATAGAGAAGGGGTGAATGGCCACGAAAATGACCTGTCCGGCGCGGGCAAGTCAGGCATCACCAACGGCTTGATGGTGCTTCATCCACATCAGCAGATAATGCCATCAATCCGCAGCCAACAATCATGACTAGCCCAGTTGCGACAAGGCCGATTTGTGCTTTGTGAATGCTGTTGGCCGACCCCAGTGCCATGACGAGAACTAGCGAAAACACAAACAACGACAGTCTGATAGACACTCGAAATAAGCGAATAGCGAGACGTGTGTCGATTTTCTCCAGCCAGCGATGGTATGCGGCTTTACCGCTGACCACAAAGAGAAAGGTATCAGTTAACAGATGCATTCCCTGAGATCCCAGACCCTCCAGGCTGGAATCGCACAGGGAAGCCCACAAGCCGGAAGCTGATTGATCAGTATTCATTTTGCTTCTCGTCATTAAATAACTTTGCTAAGAGTGGCTATTGACTTCGTTTGTATGTTTAATGAATGCTTAGTAATTCCTTATTGAAAGCTTCTAGATGTTGCTGCGGTGAGGCAAGTTATTGATGAGTTATAATGGCCCCTTGAACGATTAAAATAGGGCCCTAGTTGCCTTAATAAGCTGAGAGCCGATTGAAATTGCGACGTATATCTTGGCATTGTTATTGTTTCAATCACTATTATTTACTTCAGCCAAATTTTGCTAAAAAATAGAAGTCTTGTTCTTTAATTATTCTGATGAGCTATAGGTCTTGGCTTTTGATAAAGCAACGGAAGGTGAGGTTGATTCTTGGTTGATCTACTCTCTTCCGACTCGGCAAGGCATGAAGCCAATCTTGCTGACACTGAGGCTGCATGATTAATAGATCACCCCCCTGCAAATGAAGCACTTCCCGCAAGGGTTGATGGCGATGCTTTAAACAGAAATCCCTTGTTGCTCCTAGTGATAACGACGCAATCTGTGTGTTTGGTTCAATCTCAGCTTCGTTGTCCGCATGCCAACCCATGTGGTCGTTGCCATTGCGATAGAGATTTAGTAAACAGCCGTTGAAGTTTTCCTTACTGGCCGTATTCACTCGCTTCAGCAAGGGATAGAACCAATCAGGCAAGCCTTCGCCCCGATGGCTTACGCCGCTGTAGCGATAGTTGATTCCCTTCGCTGCCATGAAGGCTGTCAGTCGTGGGACAACATGATCACGTCCGTAGACTCGAACAACAGGCTGCTCCCAAGTCACACCGTCTTGTAGCCGATGCAGCCAGAATCGAGCATCTGCAGAGTTCAACCAATTGGCAATACGCGTCCAAGGGCGACCTTCGGCCCAATTTTGTCTTTGAGATGGCTGTGCCATTGAGCTCCTAGCCATCATCATCAAAAGAGCCATATTGGCTTTTAGATGGCGCAGAGTAGCCCAGATGCCAGTGTTGAGTCCTAGCTGAAACACTCCGCGGGTGACCACGACCAAGCAAAACCAACCTGCTTTGATTCAGGCATTAATGAGGCCAGGGGCTTATCCACATCCGGTAAAGGTTGTGAAGCTTGTAGAGACCCACATCTCCTGGGTGTTTCTGACGGGCTCCTATGTCTACAAGCTCAAAAAAAATGTGCATTTGGACTTTGTAGACGCCACCATGCTGAAGCAACGCCTGCATTTTTGCCAAGAGGAGTTGCGACTGAATCGGCGCTTGGCTCCAGACCTTTATCTAGGTGTGACCAGGATTCTCGGACCAGTTGATCGCGCCAAAGTTCTCGATGAAAACTTTGAATCGAATGATTCATCTATCAAGGATGTGGTTGAGATTGCTGTGAAGATGCGTCAGTTTCCTTCTTCTCGTCTTCTCAGTGTTTATCTCAGTCAAGGGGTTTTGAAGACTGAATCCCTAAAACGACTGGCTTTCGATCTTGCAGAGTTTCATCTCAGTGTCGACAAGGCTGCTGCAGATGGCGGTTTTGGTGGATTTGATGCGGTGACTAATCCTGTGCATGCGAATTTGCGTGTTTTGGATCAGTTGACACTTCCTGATCGATTAGCTCAATGGCTTGAGGAGCATCGAGCTTGGATCAAGAGTATGCAGCAAGAGCTTGCACTTCGTTTTGAACAACGACTCAGTGCAGAAGCCATTCGCGAATGCCATGGCGATCTTCATGTCGGCAATATTCACCTAACCAAGGATGAACGTTTAGAAGTCTTCGATGCCATTGATTTCAATCCCAGTCTGCGTTGGATCGATCCGATCAGTGAAATGGCATTTCTAGTCATGGATTTTCAGGTACATGATCATCAGGGTGATGGCATGGTGATACTCAATCAATGGCTTGAGCACACAGGTGATTACAAGGCTCTAGACCTCTGGCCTTGGTATTCGGCTTACAGAGCTCTTGTGCGCGCCAAGGTGAGTGGTCTCCAGTGGCAGCAACTCTGCTCCCAGAGCCAACATCAATCTGTTGATCAGCAACGCCTTCAACGGTTGCGCAAGGATCTCAGCCTCTACATTGAGCGGGCACGAGAGGTCCAGCTAACAAAAGCAGCCGGTATTGTGCTGATGCATGGACTCAGTGCTAGTGGTAAATCCTTTTTGAGTGAGCAGCTCTATCAGAAGTTGCCAGCAATACGTCTGCGTTCAGATGTCGAACGTCAGCGTGCTTTTGGTCGCCGTCCGTTGCAAAAGACGCTTGGCTTCGAGAAAGGATCGATGACAAGGGCTGGCAGTGCACCACTTTTTCAAGGCGATCCTTATCGACCTGAGGTGACCCATTGGTTGTTCGATCAATGTCTACCGAAGTTGACTCAGTGTTGTTTGAGCAGTGGTTTCACCACAATTGTTGATGCCACCTTCTTACGAGAACGAGAACGGCAGCGAATGTTTGTATTGGCGCGTCAACAAGGCTGCCCGATTGCCATCGTGGCTTGTGAATGCAGTGATTCCACTGCTGAGGAGCGGTTCGCTACAAGGACGGGAGCGGGAATTGACCCCTCTGAGGCAGATTTAAGCGTGCGTGAACTGCAGAAAGGGTGGATTGAACCTCTATCGCCCTATGAACAAGACCTGACGGTTAGGTTTACAGAAACAACTCCGATCACAGTTGGGCTCGACCGCCTGCGCGCTTTGCTGAATTCTTAGTGCATCCGATACGCTTGGCTTTTGCAACAGAGTCTGATCTTGCCTGTCTTATTGAGGGTAGGAGTAAGTAGTCTTTTGCTACGGATTTCTACTTTTGTTTGCGCATAGATCTTTTTGGGTTTAGTGGCTTCACCGAACTCTTGCAAAGGTTGTTTTGCCTCCGTATTCTTCCAAGTGAACAACAAGTGACTATATCTAGACATTAAAACGACACCTTGCTCACTAAAAAATAAAAAAATACCAATAATCATACCAAGCCTCGCCCCCCTGACGCTAGAATCAGAAAGCTATATTTCTTGGTACTCGTGTCAAACGGTCTTTCAGTAGATATTACAGATTACTCCCTTCCTAATTACTGGACGGCAGATTCTGGAAAAGTATCCTTGAACGTCAACGCCAGTGGAGATTCAGTCGTTGGAAAACCAGGATATATAAATCTTTATCTGTCCACTGATGGGACATTGGATGGCAGATCTGAATATCTTGTTGGTTCACAATATATTGATTCCTTTGATAAAAGCAAAAGCTATGACTTAAGTTTTAATCAATATGCTACAGGTGATGCCTCTGATCCTAGGGATCTTGCTCTTGCTCCAGGTCGTTACTATCTTGTCGCCCATGCAGTAGGCGGGAATGATGGTTTTGTTTTTGGCACTGAAAAAACATTCGAATCTGAGGACGTCTTAGCAGTATCGGCTCCAAATACCGATGTGCTTATTGACTGGATATCCACATATATGACTTCTTCGCAATTAGAAGGGGTTTCTAGTGATTTTGGGGATGCTCCCTATAACGGGCTTAGACACTTGGCAATGGTGTCATCGGCAGCTTACGACATCGCCGCAGCTAACCCTAGTGAGGGGAGAGCCTTATATAATATATCTACTGAACTCTATAATTCTCGACCCTCTAATCTTAGTCTTGAGGCGGCTATTAATAAGGCGGCACATGTCATTCTCAGTAATGTATTCCCTTCACAGTCATATCTATACGACGAGCAGTATGAGCGTTCAAAGTCAGAACTTAATATTTCACGTTTAGATCTATCAGCAAGTGAAGCCTATGGCGACAAAGTTGCTGAGCAAATGCTTATTAGTCGAGCCAATGATGGGACGAATAACGAAACTCCTTTCGATTGGCCTAAATCTGATAATTCCTTTACTTGGCTGCCACAGCCATACAATGGCAATGGTAAAGTTGGCGGACCAAATCGAGGTAATATTGACCCGTTTGTATTCTCTTCTCTTGACGAACTTCATGGTTATTCGGCTACACAAAATCAAGACAAGTTATTAATTAAAGGCAAAGATGGCAATATTGATTTAAGGTTAAATTACCGTCCTACAGATGGTGATGGAACAAATTATAAACGTCAATATGAAACAGCTCGTGTGTATGGAGTCCTAAACGATACTCCATACACACAGAAAGCATGGGATGCAGATCAACGAGAAATCGGTGAATGGTATTCTCAAGACGAAGCGGATTCATGGCAGCCTTGGGGATTGCCTAATTACATGGCAATGGCAATTGCTGTTCAAGAAGGTAATTCACTAACCGAAAATGCACAGTTGTTTGCAACATTACATACCGCAATCGCAGATGCTACAACAGCCGCCTGGCATGACAAATTTACAAATGTAATACCACGTCCAAAGCAAGTTATAAGTGGATATGCTAATCAAACAATGGATGAAAATGGCGTAGCTTTTGATCCTCTCTGGAAATCACAGCTCGAGGCAATTACACCAGGTGTATCAAGCCCCGCATTCCCTGACTATGTCTCTGGGCATTCCGATATTTATGGGGCATGGTCAGCAGTGATGGAGGCTTACTTTGGCACTGACTATAAATTCTCAGCAGGTTCTCAAACACTTGAAGGAACAAAGAGAACTTTTGATGGATATACTGATCCTGTCTCTGGGATTCAGTGGAGTCCCTTCAAAGAAGCAGCAATGGAGGCTGCGCAAAGTCGTTTGTTCTGGGGTGTTCACACCCCAAGCGCTACGGGATCTTCGTTCATAACAGGTCAGAATATTGGTCACTACGCGATGCAGCAACAGATTTTTGGCAAGCCATTGATTAATTCAGAATTTGATGGCATTCCAGAGTGGACACCTTTTGCGACCAACTTCACTGCGAACCCTATTCTTCCTCTGTTGGAATTAAACGATCCTATTCTTTCAGCTCCATATGGAATAGGCACCTCCGATGGTGCGACAGGAGCATCTTCTTAAGCATCTACATGTCAAACTAACTTTCAGGCCTAATCATTACATTTTTATGTCTTGAAGGCCTGAAACCCAACAATACTTTGATGGATAAAATTTAAACATTACAATTACAAACTATCTGAACATAGAGAAATAAATACAGTGATTTTGTAAGTTCTTGATTTTTATTTATTTTATAGCTCTATCAATAAAGATTTGCACCCTCTACCTTCCTTCTCTCGTAACTTTCTTCTGTAAAGAATCCAATTCTATATTCTCTTGACTTATCGATTCCCTTTTGTTTTGACTACGTTAAAATATTAAAGCCTCATATGTCGATTTTAGCGCAATATGAATCTCTTCAATATGTGGCCAGAGAAATGGCTCCATTTTGTCAGATCAGCCCTTTTGCTTGTATGGGGCTTGCTGATCCTTTCTCTTATCGCACCTGCTTTTGGTGTTATAGATTTACGCCCTGAAATATGTGATGAGATTGACTATTGTACTTCTACATCCGGGAATAGTATCTTTTGGAATATAATGCTCCCATGGCTGCTAATCATAGTTATAATTAGTCATGATTTTTGGCGTAGGATATGCCCGCTTTCCTTCTTTTCTCAAATATTTAGATCCCTGGGAATACAACGAAAAATCATAGGTCGTAATGGTAAATCACAAATTGCTAGCGTCAATGAGAACTCTTGGTTGGCCAAACATCATTTTCAACTCCAAATGGGGTTGTTGATTTCTGCGGTCACATTGCGTCTATTGGTATTAAACAGTTCAGCATTTGGATTGGGTGTATTGTTTATACTTACTTTATTAGCTTCAGCCATTACAGGATGGGCTTACTCAGGCAAAACTTGGTGCAACTATATATGTCCTGTGGGGGCAGCTGAAACAATCATTACAGGACCACGAGGATCACTAGGATCGAATGCACATCTCAATAGCCCTACAAAAACAACACAATCTATGTGTCGAAAAGTACCAGATACACCCAATAAGCCTGATGCTAGTAATTGTGTCGCATGTATAAAGCCATGTATTGATATTGATTCAGAACGCACATACTGGACCAATATTACTGGCTTACGTGGTTTGAATTGGGCATGGTACGCCTATCCAGGGCTTGTTATTGGCTTTTTTCTTCTCATCTATTTTACTGGTCCTACTGGGATGAGTTCACTTGGGTACCACTATATAGATACCAGTCTATACACCTATGATTCGCGATTATCAACTCTGGCATTTGAAAGCTTCTTGCCTGCTGGCATGCCCTTTATTCCTCGTATTATTGCCATTCCACTATTGATCACAGCAGCTTGTACAGCTTCTCAGGCTTTTTTCAAGCAAATTGAACGATATCAAAAACGAGCTCTGGAAAGAAAAGATGCAAATGAGCCTTTGATCACATCAATCCATAGAACCCGACTTTTGGCAACATTTACAGCTGTAAACGCATATTTTCTTTTTAAGGGTAATCCTCTTGATCTGCAGGGTAGATGGCCCAATTCCTTTACTGATGTTTTGATAGTCGCATTAACCACCTACTGGGTAATCAGGTCTTGGAATCGCTCCCAAGACTTATATCAACGAGAAAGTTTAAGTGCTAGCCTAAGACGCCAGCTTTCTAAACTGGCTCTCAATCTAGAAAATATTCTTTCTGGCAGAAAGCTAGACGATCTAGGTCCAGAGGAGGTGTATGTTCTAGCCAAAACTCTACCTGAACAATCCAGATCTGAACACCGTAGACTTTATTTTGAGGTGACTAAAGATCAATTTGAACAAGGTAATCTCGATACTTTATCATCACTTTCGAAATTAGCCGACCTTCGCAATATCCTTGACTTAACTGAGGAAGATCACTTTTCCACAATTCAAGAGCTAAGTAGTGAGTTCCCAACCCTAGAAACATTAAAACCCAAGGAAATCGCAGGTATTGCTCTAAAAAAATCTGCAGCTAAAGAAGCGATATTGGATTTATTGGAACTGAGTGGACTTGGCTCTATAGAAGAAGCCTTACAAACCCCACGCCTAAAAAGTAAAATTGACAGACTGAAGTACGAATTTAAACTTGAGCAGAGTGACTGGGAGCTAATACTTGATGAGTTTTCTTCGGGTTCTTCGCTTATTCTCTCCAAGCTAAATTCCATTACTATACAAATACAAAACCTCTTAACTTTAAGACAATCACTTTTTATATCATCTGAGGATCGAGCTTGCGCATTGCCATTGATCCAGGCTATTAACCTAACTATCGCTAGCCTTTTGCCAAACTATTCGCGCTTATGTCAACTTCTAACTGATGAGGTTCTCGACCAGCTAGAAGTGAAGGTTGCTGACTTAGTCGCAACACTTCCTGATGACAGTTTTGTCTATCTTGATCGTGAGGCGGAGGCTTCGCGTTGGCTCAACAACTTACTATTAAGTGCTAAACAAATTAGCCCAATAGAAATTAATATAGTCTCATTTGAGGAAGCTCTTAATTCAACCGCAACCTCCTATAACTTGGATATTTCAGAATCTACACGTAATTGGGCAAGGATGGTTCTTTCTGATGAAGCACTTGCCGGTCCCGCAGTGGAGAAGTTAAATAGTACTCAAGGAGGGCGACTCTTACTTTCGTACCTCTTGCCTGAGACAGTTCTTGAATGCTTACCTCATTGCCGTGTGGAATCTTGGGATCCTTATGAATTGATCGACTTTGGGATTGATGAGATATGTATTCTCATAGACGGCGATTTAGAATATCATAAAAATATAAATTATTTAAAGATAGGGAGTAAACCCTCATGTATTATTATCATTGGCTTGCTCGATTTCTTTGATCAGAATGCAATTCGGCCTAACTCTGATATTGACATCAACGCATCTGAAGAAGGATGTACTGGATTGATAATAACTTATTCATCTTTCAGGAAGTTGATTTCAAGTTCGCCTGTTTTAGAAAGAAAAATGTTAGTTCATTTTTCACGCCTTGCTTCTGCTGCTTAATTGTTCTTGTCTTCTTGTAAATTGATTTGAAGTTTACATGTGTACTCATTTCTTTTCCTTTTAGCCTTAGACTATTAGTGATAAGTATCTTGTCGACTATATTAAGGCCCAGCCATTCATAGGGACCAGTCCAGTGCGAAACAAATATTAAGTTATTGATGATCTTCATTGTGCCATTTGACTATTTCGATAAATAATTCTCTTAAAAGATATGCTTACAATCTGCTGCATCCCCTAGGGCTTTCACCTCTACAGATCGAACCAATCTGGATAAGGCTACGTAGCCATAGCTATAAAACATGGGACCTTGATCATCTCAATAATCTCTATGTGAGCTGGGAGGAGGCGATGGCACCTAATCCTCTTGATGGTTTGATCATCACTGGAGCGCCAGTTGAGCATCTTCCATTTGAAGAGGTGAACTACTGGCCAGAGCTCGTCAAAATGATCGAAGAGGCACGGCGGAACT
>QCLC01000042.1 GCA_003214855.1 Prochlorococcus sp. AG-412-I05
AACAACGACTGCCTTGGGCTTGGGATGTTCGACTTAATCAAATCCCAGAGGAGTGGCATCAAGTTGCGGTGAGATTTCGCAAGGCAAATGGCATCCGAGATGGCGATAGGGAGCGAATTCTCTGGTGGTTATTTTGCGGAGATAGATGTATCGGGAGAGATAAGAATTGAAGGGCTTGGTTTTTCTTCGCCTGAAGCATCTGGAGTTTATTGGCTAGCTCTACAGTGACCAATGCAAGATAGCAAATAGACTTAATCGTGCCAGGGATAGGATGCCGTTTTAAGCGAATATTGAGTTGGTTAAAGAAAAAAAAGGCCCCGCGATTGCAGGAGCTTTGAGTGTGTAGGCTTTTTCTACCAGCACCACGTAAGGGCATCGGTAGCGTATCGGCATACTAGTTTAGGTCTCCCACCAGCCACACCTTCCAGCTCATCATCAGACAGGGTTTGGCGATGAGTGTTTAGATCTTCTGTGGTGATCAGGTCTAAATTGCATTCATGACCCGTAACCCTCTAAGTGCGCTTTACTTTTCGCCAGTCATCTCATCACTGCATGCATCCGTTGTTGCTCTAAGCCTTGTTGGGTACTCAACTTTTAGAATTGCATTTTGCTTTGCTTACTTGCAGGAATTGAAAAGCAATGATAACCATGTGATCCTTACACCTTAAAAAGGGTTATTCTTACAGGAACCATTGATGATTGTAGTATACGAAATACCACCTTCATCAGCTGTACCCAAGTCACTTCTATCAACAGTGTAAGTATAGACAGAAGACAAAGAATCCTTATTAACGAAAATACGATATTCATCAAAAGACTGATAGCCAGTTTTTTGATATGTGTTTCCAACTTCTGGACGCCTTTTCCTAGTTAAAAGATATCCATCTTTTGTCTCATCAAAGTTGTAAAAGATAATTAAACTCTCACGATCCACGACAGCCTCCTGTGTATCTGAATTGAACTCAATGGTGTATGATGCATCATCTAAATAAATGGATTCATTGACACAATCTTTTTCAAGAGGTATTGAGGTACATATTGGTCGCTCAGCTTTTTTTGAGTCATAGTAATCCATAATTGTGTTGGCTTCCATGATGTAAACGCCATCAGATTCGGAGCAAGAGAGCCTTGTCGGTAGAGCAGCAACAGGCTGAATGGGAGTGCTGGCAAGGGCTAGTGCAGCAGCACCAGTGAGCGACAGAGGAAGGCGGAGGGAGCGCAGCACTGAGATTGAACGCTTAAAAGGTCACTCATTATCTGGCATGTTTTTGGTTGCTGCTATCAGCAGAAATCAACTGAAGTACTCGATCTCACCAGGCCAACAACGACTGCCTTGGGCTTGGGATGTTCGGCTCAACCAAATCCCAGAGGAGTGGCATCAACTTGCGGTGAAATTTAGAAAAACAAATGGAATCAGAGATGGTGATATTCAGTTCAGCTTCTGATGATTAGTTGAGGAGATAGAGGTATTGATTAGAACCCAGAAGTTGATGGTTAGCTTTTTAGTGGCACTTAACTATTCTCAGAGCAGGCTGCTATCAACTACACGCCTTTGCAAGCAGCTTGTTAGCAAGAAGGTGCCAGGTATCAAGGCTGATTTCAGCCTTGATTGCATAACGATTCTTCGCTGACTGCCATGGAGATGTTTAACAGGTCTGGTAAAATTCTAAACAAATCTAATCCGAAAACTGCCGCGAATCCGCCTTAAATTCCTACATCCGGCGGCCGCGAATCTGATATCGTCGGCCCTACCGTATATCCTCTTCCCGCCGGATCTGATATCGGCCCTACCGACTTATCCTTTCTTCCGCCGGACACTGCCGCGAGTTCACCTTCACTTAATTCCACGTTTTCATTTTCATCGTTCTTCTCTACTTCAGCAATAAATTCTTCAATCAACCTTTTTACTGTTGCTGAGTCATACCCTGTTTGTCCTTTTTCTTTTGCAATTTCAACAAGCCTGCTGATTGCTGCATCTTGATTATGCTGCCAGCTTTTGTATAGCTCCAGCTGCGTTTCTTGGCTTAGCTCGTTGATCAGTGATGCTGCTGCCTTAAGGTTGGCCATCAATCAATCCTTTCAATCCCTACCTTTCTAGCAGCATCATCCTCAGATGACATGATCTATTGTGATCTGGATCAGATCCGTTCATGGTGTGTAATTAAGAGAGTTTAACTGAACTGCCTTGGCATTTGCTGTTAGAGGCAGCTTCAATCAAATCACGCCTTGTTAGTAGATATGCAATTCTTTGTCAATCTTTAGTATTATGCCTTTAATCTCAAAGTTTTTCTCGCTATCTCTACCCAATGAGCCGAAACTGGCCGAAAGTGTTTCTCGCTAAACTTTCTCATAGCAATATTCTCTCTTGCATATGTACAACATCCGCGTTTGTACTTAAAAGATGAAGTGAGATCTATGCTGCCACTATAAACTTCAGGATAATGTGCTGCTTGAACGGCATCAGTCAGTAGGGCCACCAATCCACCTCTTTTTTGCCATAAGTGGTCTACCCATATCGTTCCATAACGAATTAAATCCTCGCCGGCGTGATAAGCAATCAACCAGCCGACCACATCGTTCTCAACACGCAGTATTCTGCAATGCTTTGGTGAGACTTGATCACTCTCAGGGAATTGTCTTAAATCAATTGGACGTGCCCATTTTGGTATGTTTGGATCCAGAAGACGAGATTTCAAAGCTGGAGTAAGTACTGACGGATATTGCTCAACATGCCAGCCCCATTGTCGTTGCTGATGCAGTGAGGCTAATTGAAATCTCTTTTGCAGCTCAATGATTCCACTAGTAGAACAATCGAGCGTAAAAATGACGGATTCACTTGACAAGCGCCAACCTTTTTCTTCTGAAAACAAGTTCTCCAATGCACTTGCAAAGTCTGTAGTAGTTGGTTGATCTATGCAGCAACCAGTCAAGCCATTACTATTTGCGAACTGTATTGAAGCTTCTAACAATGAAGACGCAACAGCTTGCCTTCGCCATGGTTTCTTTACAGCTAGACTTAAAATAGATAAACCTGATTCCCATTGCGAATCTTCTTCGTTTGTATTATGAGCAATACTTGCTAGAAGAAAGCCAATAGGTTCTTTATCTATATCTGGAGAATTGACGCCGAACGCAACCAATTGCGTCGTGTTCTTGGCCACACTTGCTGCAGGAGAATAATGATTTCTAATCTCAAAAAGTGATGGCCTAAGCGCCTTAACAGTTAGCGTGCGGAAATCAAAAGTTGCCTCTGCAGCACTAAGCAATCTAGGCTGCCAACCATGAACATCGTAATTAGGTCCCAAGCATCTTTTTGTTAAGCCATGCAAACGATAGGACTTAGGGCTACTTGCCTTCAAGATGAACAGATTCTTTTTGGCTTTTGATGGTTATGCGAGAAGGCAATGATCTTCTTTAGAAGCAAAAAGTTAATGACTTATTTTATATTGCTTTGCAATTAATCTTTTTCTCAGACCGGCACTGCACATCGTCTTTGAGGTTGATCTCCATCTCACCGAGATCTGATCTGCTGATGACACCGAGATCTGCTGCACTGCCATCGTCTTGAGCACTGACAGGCTGAATGGGAGTGTTGGCAAGAGCTATTGCGGCAGCACCAGCAAGCGACAGAGGCAGGCGGAGGGAACGCAGCACGGGGATTGAACACTTAAAAGGTCACTCATTATCTGACATGTTTTAGTTACAAGCACTAGGCCACATCAACTGCTGCACTCAACCTGAACCGGCACATGTCCTTGAGTCTCAAACCCTTGGACAAGACCTACATAACTTTGGACACAGAACCACCTGAAGTCTCAGCCAATGAGATCTTGAGATCCTCTAAGTAACAGGCCTAACTGTCACACCTAAACCTGCGTATCTGCATATCCATCAGTGACGCAGCTCATACATCTACAGCCTGTGACTGGTTCCAATCTTCTGCACTAAGCCGGCCTTGACTTTCACCTTGTTGGATGAAGTCCTTAACAACATTCACCTGAACTGCTTGCATCGATGCATCAGGTGACATCTGATTATTCAGCTGTCTGGCCCGGCGGTCGTGATGCGTAGAAAGCGCACGAAGCAAGGCAGGGTCAACACCTTTCTGATGCGTGACCTCAGTCGTTACTTTCCCGTATGGATCAGTCGTGGTCTTGGTAATGATCCGACCGTGCAAGAGCTGCTCGCTAATTGCATCACGCATTTCTTTCTCACTTAGGTTCCAGCGTTCTTCACTAACCGCCATCCGTTCATCTAGTGAGAGCTGATTAATTGGATGCGCCTTAGCAGCGTTCTTGATCAACTGGCTGACCCTGGCCTGCGTTACGCCAAGCGCATCAGCTATGTCCCATTGCTTGACGCCGTTGATGTGCATCTCCCATGCGCGATTGCGTTTGATCTCTTGATCTTTAGCTCGCGTAATCGAATTCATCTCGTTGTTGCTAACTCGTACGCTGGAAAAAACTATAAGTGCGTATAAGGAAAAGCACTAATCAAAGTTCTGTTGTGTCGAACTGTTCCCTGACTGTCGAACAGCAAAATCGACACATGAAACCCAGCAAGGGCAATGGATCTAATAGATAGTGTCTAACTGTCACCTCTTTTTTTTTCTTCTCTCCTGTATTCACCTGTATCCAGTGCTGTGGATTTACATCTATGCACCCCTATATGGAAAAGTGGGAGACAGTTCGACAGTTACGGTCAGAACCCAATCAGGGCAAGAGAACTGCCCAGTTGACACTTAGGTTCGACACCTTCAGGGCTTCCAGACCCACTTGCCTTGAGCTGAGCCTTTGGAATGTTCTTGAGCGAAGGTTCCTGTGCCTTGTTCTGCCAAACCTTGGAGAAAGGCGCGGCAATCATCTGAATTGGTGGTTTTTCCAAGCAATTTCCAACGACAGAGTTCTCGCACCGTGACCCTTTTAATCTTGCGGTCTTTGACCCTGGCGAGGAATTTCGCGGTGATTGGGTCCACGTCGCCCGTGGAGGTGATCTGTGGAGCTAATTGATCGAATTGCGCGAGGAAGAACTGGCAGAGATTTATGGCGGTCTGTGCTGTGGTCATATCAATGTCACCGATTGCCCCGTAGTGGAGAAGGTGAAGCAAGCCAGCGATGCGGACTGAATAGCCGCGTAGTTTGCCAATGAATGCAGCACGGGATGCAGAGGTGTCGGCTTCTTGTTCTGACCATTCCTCCCAAGCTGGTTTGAAGACCTTGTGAATGGCTGGCAATGCAATCTGCAGTGAGGTATTGGGAGGGATGTATTCGAGTGTTTGTGCCAATGCCATCAAGTCATCGGTGATCTCTATTGCCAGGTCGTTGAAAGTAAATGGAATGGTTTTGGGGATGAGCGGGAGGAAACGAGACCACAAGCCATCACCTGATTGATCTGCCTCACCATTTGCCTCTAGTGCATGAAGCGCAGCGAGTTTGTCGGGTTGGATGAAACCAATAATGGAAACCGCGGTGTTTTCAGTAAAGGCATTCACCCCGGTTGCTGTGTCGTGCTTAAGGGCCTGCCCTGTCCAAAGCTTCAGCCAGCGCGGGCGATCGTTTTGCTGCTTCTTTTCAAGCGATGCAAACCAGTCCGCCAGTTCATCGTGGAAATCCAGCAAGCCGTGCACATTAGGTTGGCTATGAATCGCGGCGAGGCGTTCGATCGTGACTGATTCGACGTAATAGTGCCGAGGGGGTAGAGGTGATTCAGGTGGTTCTGGAAGATCCGGTGAGTCGTTATCTTTTTTGGCTTTTGCCTCGATGGTTTTGCAGTCAGCTTTCCACCGCTTCTCTTTCAGCTTGTGAGTATCGGCTTGTTTGGCGTATTGCCTAGTGGCTTCACCTTGCAACTTGGCGAGAGGTTTGCCAAAGACACCGCCTGCTGGTGATTTCAGAGAGCTGGCTGGTTGTGCGATCAGTCCCCAGATGATCAGTGGTTCATCCCATCCACCTTTGACGTGCACCTGTGCTTTGGTCCCAATCAAACTGGCGATGTATCCCAGCATTGGCAGCAGCAGCATGTTTGGGTCACAGGGAAATGCCCTAGCTCTGTCTTTAAGGAGTTCACCCCAGATAGGACCGAACACTTGGGTGAGATCAATCGAGGCATCCTGAGCTTTTTTGAAGCGATCTAAAGCTTCGCGATTCAGGGATAAATCATCGAGATCGATATCACTTGCCAGTGCGTGAGCTTGAGCGGCGTAGTCCTCCATCAGAAGCGCTCTGCTGCGAGTTCATGAACAGCCGCCGGGCGAGAGGTAGCAAGTTCATTGATTTGGAAGTACCGGAAATGTTCAGCGATATAGGCGAGGGACTTGAGCTGACTGTCTATGCGTAAGCGATGAAGTTGATCTAGGTCTGGATGTTCTCTCCAGATCTGACGCAGATGGGGTCTAAGAGCAGCGCCACGAGCTTGTGCATCGTTGATGACTTCTTCAGCCGCTTTGAGTTGATCAGGTGTTGCCTCATAAAAGTCTGGGATATTCCATGCGAGCTGAAAGGCATCGTGGAACTGTTCAATGGCATCAGCCCATTGAGAACGTTTTGCTTGAAGTGAAAGGAGTTTTCGATTGGAACGAGGACGACGGGAATAATCCTTTTCGCCCGGTTGTCTTGGTTTATGTGGCCTGAATACGGCTGCCATGCAGCTGAAGCCACCATCACGGCGAAGTAATGCCCAGGACTCGCCATCGATAGTGATGGTGTCACCGATCTCTAGATCAGAAGGCGGGGCGAAGCGATCACCTTGAAAACAAAGGATCAGATCATCAGACCAACGGCAATTGCCATTGGCATTACGACCACAGCACGGGCAAGGTTGCTGACGGGAGGAATAGTTCATGACCGCAACCCCCAAACATTGAGTTGGGCAAGCACGCTGATGCCCCGCTGATTAGCGATTCGTTTAACCGCGTAGATCAGAGCTTGGTCTTCAAGCTGTATCTGCTCGGTAATGCATTGACGCCTGACAAGGGTTGGCTCTTTTACGCCACGGGTGGCCGAATGCTTTTGAAAGGCACCACGCCGGATAATTGGGGCTGTCATAATTAATTCGTTGATTTCAATGGCCGGGGGCAGCAACACTTCTGGCTTTGAAAAGAGAGGGCGGTGCGTGGTTAATTCCTTCGGGTCATGAAGGAAACCACCCCCTCTCTCCTTTTTTTTGTCTTCCTTTAAGAGCGCGGAAGGACTAAAGGATCGCGACCATTTCGCACTAAGAATTCGTAGAGGGCAAGGCGAATAAGACGCTGAGTTGGGATCTCGTGTTCTTCAGCCATTTCATCGAGATGAGCCTCGAGTGGCATGGAGAGTCGGAGTGATTTAGCCACCTTGTGTGGAGGCGAGAAATTCGTCTCAAACTCTGGATAGTCCTTTATTTCCAAGTGTCGGAATAACGAACGGCTGGTATGAACTGTAGAACCGCAAAATACGATGCAAGCACTCGTTACATGCGCCACATCCACCCTGTAGGTATTACGTAGGCCTAACGACTATCGATTTAGCGAGAACCCTTACAGGGACTTATTAGCCCTACTCGATATAAAATAGAAACTGGTAGTTTCAACTAATTACTTGATCAGATTACGCAGCCGGAATGTCACAAACAGAGTGATTTCATCGCTGCCTTTAGAGCTTCTTGGTGCTCTGCGGCGACCAACACATCATCAAGTCCACGCCGCATCTTGATATCGCCTTGGTCATCAGGCAGAGGGCATACAGCCGGTGATGTCCTGGCTCGTACCTCTACAACCTTTGAACGCTTAACCCGATCTTCCAGCTGAACCTCAACCCTCTCAAGCAACATCCGCAGGATTTGGTTCAACTTGGCGTCCTCAGCTACCCAAAACATCGGTTGACGCATCAACCCCACCAAAAGCCATCCAGGGCTCTCATGGTCCACTCGTCTGAGTTGATTGATCTCGGCCTGCTTTTTCTCGATCACTTCGTCGGTTCCACTAACCGTGCGAAGGACTTCAATCTGCTGCTGCAGGCTTGTGACTTCAGGTGGATCAGTCTTTGGCCGCTGCAAGATCGGTACTAACGCCTTGGCGTGTTCGCTGAGGCTGTATTGCAGAACGCCAAAAACCTGATCAACCGTGATCCTCTTGCTGTTGGCGACGCATACAGAGTTGCTACATCTGAGGTATTGGTATTCCTTGCCTGGATAGGTCTTGTAGCTCAAGCCCTTGCCGCAATCGACGCATTTCACTAAGCCCGTCAACAAACGAACCTGGCGCCCTCTTAGTCCGCTGTTCGTACTACTAGCTGCCAGTTTGATCTTGATTGCTTCGTGTTCCGCATCGCTAATCAGGGCAGGGAATGATTGTTCAGTGCAGGTCTTGCCTTTCCAACGCAGTCGACCTGTCAATAACGGAGAAGCCAACCATCGCCCTAATTGGCGTTGGCTCACGGTGTGCTCAGGATGCTTGTCCAGGATGCGATGAAACAGTGCGGTCTGAGAAAGGCCATCTTTTAAAAACCAATCCACACGCTGCCTAGCCAGCGGGCCAGTCAATGGATCGATATCCAAGGAGACAAAACGGCCGGCTTCATTGCGGCATTTCTTCAATCCAAACGGAATGCTCGGAATAGCTGGAAAGCCTTGCTCTCTTGCTGCGCTGAGATGGCGTCGAACCTTTTCGCTATATAAATCGCTTCTATGGCTGTCGAGAGCCGCAACAATCGTGGTCATCAACTTGCCATCGGCAGTTTTGATTTCCAGCTCGCGACCGTTTAAGTCACGGATAGGGACGCCCTGCATTTGGCAGAGCTGAACAAACTGCAGGATCAGCTCGGTGTTACGTCCCAAACGGTCCTGACTTGGACAGATGACTTCTGTTGCCTTGCGATCAAGGATCAGCTCTCTGAGCTTGCGGAATTGAGGTCTGGCTGAATCAGAACGACCTGAGCCGACATCAAGGAGAACTAAATCAGCGCCAGCCTTCTCTAGCTCATGCTTTGCTACTGCAAGAGGGCCGGTTGTTACCTGTTGCTGGGCATCACTAATTCGTGAGTAACCCACTCTCATGCGTGAGGCTGATCAATGAAACTTGATTATGGGCTACGGATGGAACCTATAGAGGCACTACGCCGTGGCCAAACGTGAGTGGAGAACGACGCCTCAACGGCCTCTCTTTGAAGGTGGGACCGCTCGGGGAACATGATCGACTTCTCACTCTGCTCAGCGATCAAGAAGGAGTGACCCGCCTGGCCGTACCTGGGGCGCGACGACCACGCAGCAGCCTTGCGGCAGCAGTGCCACTCAGCTTGCTGGAGCTGCAAGTCGCAGGACGCCGAGGCCTAGCAAGGGTGCGGCAACTCAAGGTATTGCGCAGCTTTAACAGTGTGGGGAAGCAGCTAGAGACACTGGCGGCTGCCCAGGCCCTTGCTGAACTCAGCCTGATGTTGGTGGCAGGCAACGATCCTCTACCTGGCCTGCTCAGCACACTGCTGATGCATCTCGAACGACTCGAGGCCCTCAGCCAAGCCCAGCCAGCGCAGCCAAACACAACCCTGGCCTGCAGCGTGCAAGCGTGCGTGCATTTGCTTGCTCTAGGCGGCTATGGCCTACCAGTCCAGGAATGCTGTCGCAACGGCACAGCGCTGGAGCCACCCCTGGGCCAATGGGAATGGCGCTGCAGTTTGATGCCAGAAGAGGGTTTTGCAATCGGCGCCCTACCCGGCGCAGCACTGCAACTGAATCCCTCAGAGCTAGCCCTATTGCAGCGGCTGCTTCGCCCTGCCCTGCCCATGCGACGCGATGGCGAGTTAATGGGTCCGCCAGAGGTGTGGCTGCGGTTGCTCACGGTAGTGGAATGCTGGATCCGCACCCATCTGCCACATCACATGCGAGCTCTAGGGATGTTGCGCGAGGCCATCATCAGCTCAGGCGATGGGCGATCATAACCGCGGCACCACAAGCATCTTGAGCGGTCCAACTCTAAACAGCCCCGAACCGACCCTCCCAACCGGCTCGAATCCAGAAGGACGCCGCGGATTGGCAGCGGTGATCAAGCTGGATGGCTTTCGCCGGCTGTGGATCGGTCAGATCTTCTCCCAACTGGCCGACAAGTTCTACATCGTTTTGATGGTGTACCTGATTGCCCAGTACTGGGTGAGCAGTACCCCTCAAAGCAATGAGGCGCTTGCAGAGGTGGCGGCGGCGATCCGGATGGATTTCGAAACCCGCGCCCAAAAGATCACCCTGCTTGCCACAGGCATTTATGTAGCCAACACCATTCCAGCAATGTTGCTGGGAACCGTGGCGGGTGTCTGGGCTGATCGCTGGCCGAAACGTCGCGTGATGGTGGCCTCCAACGCACTGCGTGCTCTGCTGGTGCTCTTGGCCCCAGTTTGTCTCTTGCCAGGCCCCCATTGGCTGGGTCTCAGCTGGGGGTACTGGGCACTGCTGGTGATGACCTTTCTGGAGTCAGTTCTCACCCAATTCTTCGCGCCAGCCGAGCAAGCAACCATCCCTCAACTGGTGCCAAAGGAACATCTCCTGGCTGCCAATTCCCTGTATCAAGCAACCAGCATGGGCGCCACGATTGTGGGCTTTGCCCTTGGTGATCCAATCCTGCGTCTACTCAAACAAGCCTTCCTCTCCCTAGGACTCAATGGAGGGGAATTCCTGCTCCTACCGTTCTGCTACGGCATGGCAGCGATCAGCCTCAGCACGATCCAGATGCAGGAGCAGCCCCGCGACAGCTCTAGAGAAAGTGTCTGGAAGGAAATCGGCGATGGTCTGCAGGTGCTTCGTCAACAGGCTGCTGTGCGAGGGGCCATGCTCCACCTGGTTGTGATCTATAGCCTGCTAGCCGCCATGTACGTGCTGGCGATCACCTTGGCAGGTTCGATCAAAGGTTTGGGGCCAACTGGTTTCGGCATGATCTTGGCGATGAGTGGGATTGGGATGGCCCTGGGGGCTGTGGTGATGGCCCAAACCGGCCACCGCTTCAACCGCCGCAACTTGTGCGCAACCGGCCTGGGCACAATCGCCTGCACCCTGGTACTGCTGGGGGGAGTGCTTGGTTCTCTGGGACCAACTCTTTTGCTATGCGGCTTGCTGGGCGTGGGAGCAGCCCTTGTAGCGATTCCAGCCCAGACCACCATTCAAGAAGACACGCCAGAAGCACAGCGCGGCAAGGTGTTTGGTCTACAAAACAACCTCATCAACATCACCCTGAGTCTGCCTCTTGTGCTGGCTGGCGCTCTGGTCAGCAGCTATGGGCTCGTGCCAGTGCTGTGGTTGCTTGCTGCACTTGCCCTAGTAGCAGCTGTATTAGAGCGCCCTTGGCAGCGCTGCTAGCTTTCACATTCGGCAGGAGGATTGCAGCAGGTGGCTCACATTGCCTGGCTAGGCAAAAAAACACCGTTCTGCGGCAACGTCACCTACGGTCTCAACACGACTGAGGCCCTCAGGCAACGCGGCCATCAGACCAGTTTTATTCACTTCGACAATCCAGGCGGCCTAAGCAACGGCGAGAGCGCACTGTTGGCCAATGACCCAGAAGTAAGCCTGCCATACCTGGTGAAATCGCAGGTTTACACCATTCCCTTCCCAGGAGCGCAGCGAGAACTCAGGGAATCATTAGAAAGGCTGCAACCCGATCTCGTTCACGCCAGCCTCACCCTTTCCCCCCTCGACTTCCGGCTGCCAGAACTCTGCGAGCAAATCGGTGTGCCATTGGTGGCAACCTTCCACCCACCATTTGATAGCGGCATGCGCCACCTCACGGCTGGCACACAACAGCTCACGTATCAGCTCTACGCCCCTGCCCTGGCTCGTTATGACAAGGTGATCGTCTTCTCCGAGCTGCAAGCTGAGGTACTGACCAAACTTGGAGTACAGGAACAACGACTCGCCGTGATCCCCAATGGCGTCGATCCTGAATGTTGGGCACCAACAAGTCCCCAATGCACCAACCCAATGCAGCAAGAGGTGCTTGGACGTGTGGGAAATGAACGAATTTTCCTCTACATGGGACGCATCGCAGCAGAAAAAAATGTGGAGGCACTGCTGCGCGCTTGGCGGCTGGTAGAGACCAAGGGCTGCCGACTGGTCATCGTTGGCGATGGCCCTCTGCGTTCGACCTTGCAAAACAACTCAACCCCAACGAAAGAAAACGACGTGCTCTGGTGGGGCTATGAGTCAGATCTCAATACCAAGGTGGCCCTACTGCAATGTGCTGAAGTCTTCCTCCTACCAAGCCTGGTCGAAGGTTTGTCTCTGGCACTGCTAGAGGCCATGGCAACAGGTACAGCCTGTGTGGCCACTGACGCCGGGGCTGATGGGGAAGTGTTGGATAGCGGTGCGGGCATCGTCTTAAGCACACAGGGTGTCACCAGCCAATTACGCACGCTGCTGCCGGTGCTACGCGATCAGCCCGTACTCACAGCCGAACTGGGTCGCCGCGCCCGTATGCGCGTGCTGGAGCGATACACCATCACCCGCAACATCGATGACCTGGAAACGCTCTACCGCGGCTTATTAGGGGCGACAAAGATGGCGGCCTAACTCAAGCCAGTTCACGGCTACGTTGAGCAGCTGCAACAACCGCCTCAATCAAAGCAGAACGAACCCCGGCCCGCTCAAGCTTGCGCAGTGCGGCAATCGTGGTGCCACCTGGAGAGGTCACCATGTCCTTAAGCTCAGCAGGATGCAGTTTCTGCTGCTTAAGCAAGGCTGCTGTACCAGCAAGGGTGCGATGGGCAAGATGGTGGGCCAAGGACCTCGGCAGGCCTGCCGCTACCGCGCCATCAGCCATCGCCTCAGCCACCAGTGCCACATAGGCAGGGCCGGATGACGTCAACGCCAAAAAAGCATCCAGCTGCGACTCCGGCAATTCCAGCACCTCGCTCACCGGCAAAAACAATCGCTCAACCGCTAGGCGTTGCTCTGGCGTGACTCCCTCTCCCCACGACAATCCAGTGAGCCCAGCGCCTACCAAGGCAGGGGTATTGGGAACGGCACGCACACAGGCATGAGCGGGGAAAGCCTGCTGCAAACGAGCCAAGCTCACACCAGCAAGCACAGAAATCAACAGTTGCGGCCTCTCTGCAGGTTGCTTAAGACGAGCTGCTGAAGCCGCTATCTGATCAAGCTGCTGCGGTTTTACCGCTAGCAATTGAATGGGCGCCATCCATGCCTCTGCTGCAGTGGGATCATCTGCAGCTTTCAAACGCAGACCAATTGGCAGTTGGTCTGCGAGACGTTCGACACTTGCGCCACGGCCCACTAGCGCAACAACTTGCTGCGGAGCAAGCTCTCCCTGCTTGAACA
>QCLC01000043.1 GCA_003214855.1 Prochlorococcus sp. AG-412-I05
GGGTCACCGTGCCCAGACTGACAAAGCACTGGCGACAGTATCCGGCGGTGGTGGATGGAAGGATGTTGCAGGTGGAGAGTGTTGATCTGTGGGGAGTGCTAACTAATATCAGGTAGATTACTCCAATATTTCAGTTCTGGTAATTACTTCAAAGGATAGCTATGCTAATAGGACTGAAATCTAATCAATGGCAACAATCCAACAGTTCAAGCAAATCCGCTCCTCTGTATCACCTGAAATAGAGACTGAGCTGTATGTACTACTCATTCAAGACCTAGATGCAGCAGTGCAAAGGATGATTGGGATTGCTAGTGAGAATGGAGTTAGTTTTACTGCTGATGAGGTCAGGTCTTATCTACGGGAGATGGATGCAGAGGACGAATTCGATGATATTGAGCTAGATTTGTCAGCACTTGCGGCAGTATCCGGCGGACAGGCGACGGAAAGGTGTGCCATTAGTGGCAATGAGCCGAGCTAGGGGCCTCGTCACTGGTGTTGCTCGTCAAGCTTACACACTCAAACTCCCCAGCAACAGCAGGGGCTCCTTATTTCTTCGATTACCTCCCTATTCGCTCCTTAAAACGCCATACGATACCTGGCACCATCTTTAGAATGAATTAAATGAGTTCTAATAATATATCCACAGGTTATTAAACCACTTAATAGCTTTCTGCTTATTCTTCTGAAGATACCTTTTCCTTGGTGTAACTTTTACTTGCTCTCGGTAATGGCAATGATCTAATCCGAGTTTCCACCCATTGACTAGCGACAGGGCGAAAATGACGCTCGCTCATACGGGACATATTAATGTGATTTGGATGGAAGAAAAAACATCCCTTTGGAATAGGTTTACATGACTTGAGATTGTACGCATGCAAATCAACTCCAGCGAAGTGAGCCGGCCGCATTACATCCGCAACCATCGCTAACAACCCCCCACTTTTCTCCCAGCCTGGGTCCACCCAAACCTTATTATATCGAAGCAAATTAGGAGAGACTTGATGAGCCGCTAGCCAGCCAACTAACTTATCATCAGCCATCAAAAGACGGCTATATGTTAAAGAGTGCCAACCTGTTGAATAGGGCTGATTCGGATCATAAGGCTTCCCAATGTTATGGTCGTCTGGAGCTGTAAGCCGAGCCTGAAGTTCGGAAGTTAGCTCATCAGGATAGGGAGCAATCTTCCAGCCCCAACGCTGTTTTTGTCGCTTTGCCATTTTTTCTAGACGAACTAACAATGCACCCACCTTAATTGGATCCGAAAGTGTAACTATTACTTTGCCTGGAGAATCATTCCACCCAGCCTCTAGAGAAGTAAGCCGCTTAAGAGCAGGCGTAGAAGTTTGATTCTCTGGTATTACAAGAGTCACTTGATTAAGGGCCTGTGTCTCGGCCCATCCCGTAGCTGCTTGCAAAAGATTTCTAGCTATTCCCTTCCCCTGCCAGGGCCTTCGCACTGCCAAGCTGTATATTTGCAATTCATGATAAAATTTATTACCTTTAGATGTTGAATTAATTCTCGCAAGTAGCAATGCTATGGGTTCAGACTTCGGACCACTAGATCTGAGCCCCCAGGCTATATTTGCCTCAGTTTGGCAGTGGCATTTCAAGCTTTTGTCTTTAATAAGAGAAAACAGCATCGGCCTTAAACTCACAGAGGTTAAACCTTTAAAATCAACACCATCCTTGCGATTGAGCAACATAAATGACTCACCAATTAGCTTGTTCAAGTACCTATTTTCCTGATAAATAAATGTTGTTTCATTGATACAAAGCATCTCAACAGTATCTTGTGAAAAGTCTACACACTCAGCACTTCACTGCACATGACTCAAGGAAAGCGTTACCTAACATTGTAAACAGCTGAAAAAACTGTGATCAAGGTCACTACAATCATTACGCAGATGATGCTAAGAGAGAATGATGCTGCTTGAAAGGTCGGTATTGAAAGGATTGATTAATGGCAACTTGTGAGCAGTTCAGGTAAGCAAGAGCCTCTGTAGCACCGGAAGTTCAAACAGAACTTTATGGATTATTAGTGCAAGATCTAGATGCAGAAGTGCAGAAGATCATTAGGATTGGTGCTGAGAATAATGTCAGCTTTAATGTTGAAGAGGTCAGGTCTTATCTACGGGAGATGGATGCAGAAGATGAATTTGATGATGTTGAACTAGATGAAGCAACATTGGCGGCAGTATCTGGCGGCGTGGAAAGGAGAGGTTCTGGTCCTTGCGGCTACGGCTAACTAATATCCGGTAGATTTTTCCAATATTCCATTTCTGGTAATTCCTAATAGGACCTGTGACCAAGATCACAACCAGCAACGATTGGAATCAATGACGTAGTAGAGGAATTAGTAGATGATGTGTTCATGCGAGGGATAGATCCTTCAAAACCTTTCAAACAAATGACTAACAACGAACTATCAATTGAACAGTTGAAGGAGGAAGATCGGGATGAAGATGAATCTTTTATTGAGGCAGTGATTGAGTTATTGTTCGCAATCCTAGCTTCGATGATACCGGTTGAGCGCGGGTCCTGTTCATAAGGTTGGCTTTGATGAAGGTCCTTTGGTTAGTACTAACAAAGTGGTGATTTAGGCGAAAATGATGGGTCTGGCGTACTCGGACGCTTGGCCTATGACATCAGCAGTGGATTACTAAAGGAGTGAATACCTCCTATGGCAAAGCATTCGACAGAAAAGTGTCTATCGTTTAAAGACAGAGTCAATTTTTCGGCTACTCGGAAGAAATTTCAACAAGAAACTCGCTTGATCATTTATGATTTCATGAAATGCTGCTCAGCAAAAGAAGAGCTTCTTTCATTAGTCACATTGTTTTTGGCGTTTAATGTTTTAATTCGATTGACCATGCTTCTCTTGCGACATCTTCGATCCGACTGTGATATTTATCATGCGAAATGTTATCGTAAATAAGGTTCTCGACATCTCTCCTTAGGGCTTTATCAAAAAGCGTCATAATTGAAGTTGATTGGTTTGCAATTCTTAAGCGTTCTGTAAAAGACCGCATATTCTCCAGGAGAAGCGTATACAAATGATTTGCATTTAGATTGCTGTCAGCATGTTGCCATCGAGTAGCTATCCCTACTGATGTATCTGATAAATTTTCCACAGAATGGTACCACCACCGTGGGACCAAAAGAACGTCTCCAGGACCTAATATTGCAGAATAGCGTGGGCAATGAAATGCCAGTGGAAACTTTTCATAGTGCTCATCGGCAAGAGGAAATGGCACAGCACTGCCCTGCCATTCATTCATGCTTGTTAAGGCAGGGTAGACAAAATGTGTGTAATTAGGATGAATTAGAGTCCATTTCTTTTTCCCTTCGATCTGGTAAAAAGCATTGCATGACGGTGCACAATGCAATGGTGAACCACTACCCTGAAAGTCCCCCAAAAAAAGATTAAAAACCTCTCTGCATTTCCAAGAGTCCAGAAGATCTTGCATTAGAGTCAGATTTAATCCCGCTTCGAAGTCCTCGTGGTGTAATATTCTGGAACAATTGTGGACGTAAAGTTTTAATCTTTCGTTCCTGGCTTTGCCAAGCAGGCTTAGTGGAGCCTCAAAGTTTTCACCCTTAGAGTCCGTAAAAATGATTTCACGATTTCCATATGACTTAATAAGGTAATCGAGATTCCATTTTGAGGCTGCGTGAGGAAACCTTTTTATTATTACAGGCCTCTCTGTATAGAGGAAATTTTCTCTTAATTCCTTGATTGTGTTAGAGCCATGATGCCATTGTGGTAAAGGTTCGGGATTTTCCTTCGTGCTATTTGCAAGGGTATAGACAGTTAGACGCTGTAAACTCTTTGCCGCTAGAGATTGAAAAAGTTTGTTGTTGTGAGTGAGTCCCCTAGCCAGAAGTATAAAATTAAGGGACCTTATCGTGCTTGCTGGAAGCTTTATCTCGAATGGGCATGCAGCAAAATCACTGAGATGTCTTCTTAGTACGACGTTAATTCCGAAGCAGCTTTTTACCCAAGTACAGGCAAAGTTCTTTACGATAAAAAAAGAGGCACGCAATTTGAATATTTTTATTGCATTCCGCGCTTTGATTTTGAACATACTATGGCATCCCTAGGTTGCCAGAGGTAGGGGCAGAGTGTTATTCTAATTCATCTATTGTGGACGTTTCAGGCAATTCAATCGAATGAGGCAGCACTTGCGGCAGTAATGACGCTTTCAGATCACTCTGAATTATCACTCAGATCATACCATCAGAGGATGACGCTGCTAGAAGGGTAGGGATTGAAAGGATCGATTAGTGGCAACTCTTGAGCAGTTCAGGCAAGTCAGAGCTTCTGTATAAACAGAAGTTCAAACTGATCTTTATGGACTATTAGTACAAGATCTAGATGCAGCAGTGCAGAAGATGATTGCTATTGCTGCAGAGAGCAATATCAGCTTTACTGCTGAAGAAGTCATGTCTTATTTGGTGGAGCTGGATGAAAAGGATGAGTTTGATGATATAGAGCTAGATGAAGCAGCACTGGCGGCTATATCTGGGGGCACACGCCGCAGAGGATGTTGCAGTTGCGGTCGAGGCTGTCAGGGCTGAGCTGGAAGAGTCAGGAAGAATGGAGACTAGACCTAAATAACCAGATCCATAGCAATCGGAATCTTTAAAAGCAATTAAGGCTGAAATTAGCCTTCGATACCTGGCACCTTCTTGCTAACTAATATCCGGTAGATTTCTCCAATACTCTAATGCCTCTTCTTTCATAGCTTCTAGCTTGTGCTGGTCACGTGGTAGTTCGATAGTTCTATCTCCAAAAGTTAGAGTTCTAGTAGGAGTCGTGGTTGCAGGTTGAGCTTTAGTCTTTTTATACGGTGCTTCAAGTCGCTTAGAAGGTTTCTTCTGTGTAGGCTTAGCTGTTGGTTTAACTTGTGGCTTTGCTTGTTGCTTAGCTATCTTCCGTGTCTTTCTATTAATGGTAAGTGGTACTTGTGGTTGTAGCTCCTTTTGCTGTAGCCGTTCTATTTCAGGTATGAGTATTTGTTGAACTTTAAGTTGTCTTCTTATGTTGGGTTGTTCTTGCTTGGGGCATAATGATTGAGTAGGCATGTATTGATCAGTTTAAGGAGTTAAGGAAGTGGTATTAAAGATGGTGGTTCACTCGCTCGCTTTGCTCGCTCGTTCACCGCACTATCAGTAATAGGGAGCTAAAGAGATGTTGTGTCTTGCGTACATGGTGTGTGGCCCTTATGAGCAGAGCAGCCTCTCCAACCTGTTCATCAGATGAGTGTGATGCAGGTAGAGGTGTTTGATTGTCTGTGTGTCTTTCTCTTCTTGTGCTGCTAGCAACATCTTTTCGTAGATGCTGACTTTGCTGAGCATGGAGCGGCAAAGCTTTTCTTTGGCTGTCGTGAGTGTCGTCATGATGTTGGTATGTCTATGTTGTCTTTCCTCTTAGAGTAGGGGGGTAGGTGTCTTTTTCTAGTGCTTGCAAGGGTTTTCAGTCAAGAGCATCAAAGAAGCGCTTGATGATCAGCTCTTCTGGTGTCGTTGATGCTTTAGGTCTTTTAGGAGTCAGCTGTAAGGGGGTAGGCGTTCGGGGATCTTCTTTGTCTTGAGTCTCTTCTCTAATCCCCTGTAGCCATTCATCGAGCATGTCATCTGTCATTAATAAGAATGACAAAAAGTATTAGAAGGGTCAAGAGATATCAACCAAGAATATTTGATTATCTACTCTGATAATGCTTCGTCAAATCTGTAAGTTATATTGATAACAATAGGCTCAAGCAAAGGGCGATGATATAATAACAAAAGCCACTAAAAGTAAGTGTCAGAAGAACAACCCAAGGCATTCATCGCCTAGTCACAAGGAGACACCTCGTTGCAGTAACAGTTAAAGACTGTCACAGACAAATGTTTTGACAATTTTTCAACACTCGTATATGTTGCAACCAGCAAATTATTAGTCATGAAAAGACTATTTCTACTCGCTTCCGTGCTTACTGCAGTTCCAGCACATGCTGCTAGATATGATTTTGGACAGGGAGCTGCAGCAGTTGCGTGTGTAATGCTGCAGTCAGGCTATAGTCAGAGACAAGTATATGATGTATTGGATAGATTAGATTCTCAAATTAGAAATAGCCCAACACCGTATCGAGAGGAGGCCCAAATGGTGAAGGGATTTAATTTTGAGGCTCGGAATAACCATTACAACTGCCCATTGAGAATTAGTTTCTGACTAGGGAGAAAGTGAGGGGCTTTTTATTGCTTCAATAACCATCGAAAAGACCATAAATCAGCCTTCAATACCTGGCACGAACTTGATGAATAGAAGCTAGGTAATATCCGGCATATTCATCCAGTATTCGTACTCTCTCTGCGCCATCTTTGCTAACTCTTTCTTGTCAGTAGGAAGCTCAAGCTGTTTATTTTCTATCTTGACTATTTTAGTTTTAGGTTTAGTAGGAGAAGCAGATGGAGATAGAGGTTTAGTTCTTGTTTGTTTCTTCGGTGTAGGGTTAGATTTTACTAACTGATTAGGATTCTTCCCTGTTGGTGTTGAATGAGCTGTTGAGGTGTTGGTTGTAAAGGCGGTAGGATTGTTAGTTGCTTACTTTGCTCCCACCTTCTCCATTCCTCTTCAGACGGTTTAGTGTAAGGAGGTGTGAGATAGTTGGTGCGCTTGACCTTCAGTTGTTCCCCCTGATTTTTGACTTGGGTCTTCCTAAGGTTATAAATATGGTATTGGGCAGAGTAAATAGTGGGATACAGGTCTTGAACCTGTAAGACATTCGGAAGTCCACCCTTCTTCCTATATCTGTTCCTAACTCCTACATACATTCACCTACAGTAGTATCAGCGAAATAAGGTTTGAATAAGACTCCACTCACTCACTCACTTCGTTCGTTCGTTCCGTGTTGGAGTAGGTAGTATCAACAACTATTTCCGTTATTCAGTAGGTTGAGAGTAGGCATTGAACAGCGCATACAGAATGACAAATAAAGGGGATATTAGTAAGGGGATTTTGGATGTCTTCCCTTCTCAGCCTGAGCAGTCCAGCCCAGGCAGAACCTCTAACAGCTCATCAGACGTCAGGGCAGCTTGCCCCCTTGCCTCGGCAATCAGCGCATCAGTTCTCTGCAAGAAAGCCTTCTGGCGCGCTCTTGCCTCATGCAGAGTCTTCCCACCTGGCTCTTTAAACACTGCTTTGCCGATCACGCTCCTCAAATCCATAGGAACTGCCCGTTGCAGCTTGTAGCTTTGACGAGCCTTAGTGATGACGTGCAGAACCTTCCTGTACGACACCTAGACCAACAGCGATATCAACACCAATCCAATAATGCTTAGAGATCTCTGCCCAGCACTCACCAACAAGACCTACTTCAACTACGGCGGCCAAGGCCCCCTGCCAACGCCATCACTAGAAGCAATCACCGCAAGCTGGCAGAGAATTCAGGAACTAGGGCCGTTTACCAACGATGTGTGGCCCTTTGTGGCCAAAGAAATCCAGGCCACTCGTTCACAATTAGCCAAGCTCTGCGGCGTTGCCCCCCATCGCATCGCCCTCACTGAAAATGTCACTACTGGCTGTGTCTTGCCGCTCTGGGGTCTGCCTTTCTCAGAAGGCGATCGCTTACTCATTAGCGACTGTGAACATCCAGGAGTTGTTGCTGCATGCATTGAGCTGGCCCGTCGACAACACCTGGAAATAGACACGCTGCCTGTCAAGAGCTTGCGTCATGGTGCTAACGATCAAACGACTAGCGACAGCCTTGTGCTGGAAAGACTTGAGCAGCACCTCAAACCAAGCACAAGGCTGGTAGCGCTCTCCCACTTGCTATGGAATACAGGCCAGGTGATGCCGATCGCAGCTGTTGCTAAAGCCCTCAGCCATCATCCACAACAGCCTTTCTTGCTCGTGGATGCGGCACAAAGCTTCGCCCAAATGCCTGTACAGGAAGCCGCTGCCGCTTCAGATATCTATGCCTTTACAGGGCACAAATGGGCCTGCGGGCCTGAAGGGCTTGGTGGAGTCGCCCTCTCAGAACGGGTGCTCGCCGAAGCGAATCCCACCCTGATTGGCTGGCGCAGCTTGCAGAACGAAAGCCATCTTCAAAACAACCTGGACGAACTCTTCCATCACGACAGTCGCCGCTTTGAGGTAGCAACCTCCTGCGTGCCGCTGATGGCAGGTCTGCGCTGTTCGTTGGAGCTGCTCGAAACCGCAGGCTCGCAGCAAGAACGACTGAGCCAGATTCGCCAAGGCAGCCGACATTTATGGAATCAACTACAACAGCTCACAGGCGTTGAAACACTGCTCAACAGTGCCCCAGCCGCTGGTCTTGTCAGCTTTGAGTTACCCCAAGGCCCCCCAGCTCCTGATGTGGTTCAACAATTAGGAAACGATCAGCTCTGGATTCGGCATCTCGAAGATCCAATCTGCCTACGTGCCTGCGTGCACATCACCACTGAAGAGCAAGAACTCAACACACTTACAACCGCACTCAAACAGCTAGCTAGCAAAGGAGAGCCAAGCCATTAAACGTTAGCGGCGTTATCTTCTTTGCCAAAAGCAGATCAATAATCGATCTCAAAAGTTCCATTATCAACGACAAAACAAGTCTATGAATCAGAAGCAAAGTCAAATCCAGACTCTAAGAACATGCCTGATGTGCATCAAATCATAAAGCCATTAATTAAATAGATTTAAAAGGAAAAACAGCCGATAACTAGACATTAGAGGTGGTTTTATTAAGCACTTAATTAGCACTTACCCAAGCCGTTAAAGCACTACATCGGCGATGATCTCATAAAATGGCTATGCTTGAATCGTCAAGTCGGTTTCAGCAGGGATCAGCTGCTGAAGGAAACGGGGAAAGTTCGGTGAAAGTCCGGCGCTGTCCCGCAGCTGTAAAGCGCAACCGCCCTTCTTAGGGCACTTGCGCGAGTCAGAACACCCGCCGAATTTCCATCGACGAGGATCGAATCATTCCTACCAAGCTTGCCCATCGGCACCCTTCCACATTATTGCGCAGCTACAGCTGGCTCATTGCAACCATCCTGGCCACTCCAGCATTACTAGCGATGCTGGTTAAGCCAGCTTTCGCCCATCACCCCTTCGCAATGCCAGAGGCGGGAAATCTCAATGCCCTGCAGGGTTTAATCAGTGGGGTTGGCCATCCACTACTGGGGCCAGACCACCTCTTGTTTCTGTTGGCGATTGGCTTCGTGAGCTTGAACAGACCACGCCAATGGCTGGCACCATTACTAGCAGCTGGTCTTCTCGGTAGTGCGATCTCCCTACTCATCCCCCTGCCAGAAACTCTCTCTGTTTATGCAGAAGCACTTGTCTCACTGAGCCTTGCCGTTGCTGGCCTTGTGGCTTTAGGCAAAGCATCTCCCTTGCTTTTGCTCCCTTTAATTTCCCTACATGGATATCTATTAGGTGGAGCAATCATAGGAGCCGAACCAACTCCACTAACAGCTTATTTCCTAGGCTTGTTCATTAGTCAGGGAAGTATTCTTTTAATAGTCACAACCTATTCAAAGCGACTTCTTGACAGCATCGGCAACGGCGGGCAACACATTGCCGCAGGTATTTGGATCGGCATTGGAGCCGCTTTTGCCTGGTCACTATTAATTCCTTAAAAGACAATCTACTTGTCAATTAAGTCTTCCATTTTAAACAAAATAAACAGTTGGCCATATGATTCAAAATACAAGACTTCAGCCAACGATCACTAGACCCTTTAAGAGCCACAATAAGATCAACAACGTCAAGGCCTTATTTTGTTCTTAGTGTGAACTCTTTGTTAACACTAAGAACAAAGCCTCATCAAGCACCCTCTGTTCGATAGAGGGTGCATCAACTTTTCAGTCGCAATCTGAGCGCCCGTTCAGATTCCTCGCGATCATCAAAATGCACCTTGCTGGTTCCGAGGATCTGGTAATCCTCATGGCCCTTGCCTGCCACCAACACCACATCACCAGGGGCTGCCTCGGCAATCGCAAGCGCAATCGCCACAGCCCGATCAACCTCCACAGTGCAGGTTGTGCCTTCTGGAATTCCAGCCACCACATCAGCCAGTATTTGCTGAGGATCTTCTGTACGTGGATTATCTGAGGTCACCACCACGCGATCGGCCAACCGCGCTGCAATCGCAGCCATCTGAGAGCGCTTGCCACGGTCTCGGTCTCCTCCACAACCAAACACGCAACACAAGTTTTTACTGGTGAACGGCCTGGAAGCCTTCAAGGCATTCTCCAGACCATCAGGGGTATGGGCGTAATCCACCAACACAGTGGGCACTTGACTGGCATCAGCTGCAGGGATCAACACACGCTCCATCCGCCCAGGTACGCCACGGAAGCCTGCGATCGCTTTCAACAACAACGGCAAGGGCAAGCCCTGTTGCAACAAGACCCCAACCGCCTGAAGCAGGTTCATCAAGTTGAAGCGGCCCAGTAATGGAGAGTCAAACCAGCCCTCACCACAAGGGCTGATCAGGCGACCTTGAACCCCAGCGGAGCTCATCGTCAGCTCGGTCATTGTCAGTTCAGCGTCAGCTCGCTGCAAAACACCCTCGGCAAGAGAACTGCGCCAACAGGTATCGCCGAGACGCTGGGCCAATCTTGCGCCCCAGGGGCCATCAATATTCACCACCGCCTTGGCTGATCCAGATTCCAACAAAGGTGGAGCAAACAGCTTCGCCTTGGCCTCGAAGTAAGCCTCCATCGAAGAGTGATAGTCAAGATGATCTTGAGTGAGGTTGGTAAACACGGCACCAGCAAAACGACACCCCGCCACCCGTTGCTGTTGAAGGGCATGAGAGCTCACCTCCATCGCTCCCAACTCAGCACCGGCCTTAACCGCTTGCGCTAACTGAGCCTGAAGGCGATCAGCAAAGGCCGTGGTATGCGTTGCGGGAACGCTGTAGTTAGGCCAGCGATTCACGAGGGTTCCAAACAAGGCAGTTGATCTGCCCACAGCCACACTGAGATGCTCAATCAGATGGGTGGTGGTGGTTTTGCCATTCGTCCCCGTTACCCCGATCAGAGCAAATCTCGAGGAGGGCTGCTGCCAAAAGGCCGCTGCCAGCTGTCCAACCCATGCTGCAACCGGCTCCGGTACCACCACTACCGCATCTGTAGGCCCAGGCGGCTGCAAAGCTGCTGCTGCGGGTCCAATCACCGCCGCCTCTGCACCAGCGGCCAAAGCCTGACGCCAAAAGCTGCCGCCATCAACCTGTTCACCAGGTAAGCCAAGGAATAAACAGCCTTGAGAAACCGAACGGGAATCACAGCTAACCATTGCAAGAGAGGGATTCGCCAATCCCTCCGGCACAGGGAGTCCGACAGCCCGCAACAGTGAATGGAGCATCTGGCTCATTCCAGGCCCGCCCATGAATGGAGCCGTTCTAGTCCGATCCAAGCGCCTTGGTGCAGGCCTGTTGCAACCAGCGGAACAGTCCTTCCCCCCAAGCCGCGGCGACACCCGCTGCAGCTCTAGCGAAAACTGTTGCTCAAGTTCAAGCAACACCAAAACAGGAACCTGCAAGTCGTAATGGTCGCGGATACTGGCGGGTGTCGCACCATCATCGATATCGATCACACACAGCGTTAAAGGTGGCTGGAGTTGATCCAAAGCCAACTCACGCAGGCGTTGTTCAAGCCCCTCACAGAGACAACAACCATTGCGGCTGTAAAGCAACAACCTCAAGGCCTGCATTAATCAGGCACCGGGTCGCAACCACAGGGGGTAAAAGGATGGCAACGAGACAGGCGCCGCAGGGTGAGCCAACCACCTCGCCATGGTCCATGACGCTGGATCGCTTCAAGCCCGTAAGCACTGCAACTTGGAATGAAGCGGCAATGGGGCCCAAGTAAAGGAGAAAGCCAGGTTCGATAAAAGCCAATCAAGGCAAGCAGCACTGAACCAATCGCTCGATTGAGCAGTGCAAAGATGCCGCCGGATAGAGTATTGGATTCGTGCATAGCGAGCCGAAGGCTGGGCCTTGATCTCCAGCATGACGTATCGGGAGCGCGAACTTATCCAACCTGCTTAACTCATGTCTCGATACCGCGGCCCTCGACTGAGGATCACGCGGCGCTTGGGAGATCTACCAGGTCTCACCCGGAAGGCCGCTAAGCGGTCCCATCCCCCCGGTCAGCACGGCCAAGCCCGTCGCAAGCGCTCCGAATACGCAATCCGCCTCGAAGAAAAACAGAAGCTCCGCTTCAACTACGGAATTTCCGAACGGCAGCTTGTGCGCTACGTGAAGAAAGCCCGTGCCCAAGATGGCTCCACAGGAACCAACCTGCTGAAGCTGTTGGAGAACAGACTCGATAACGTCTGCTTCCGCCTCGGCTTTGGCCCCACAGTTCCAGGTGCTCGTCAACTGGTGAACCATGGACACGTGACCGTGAACGGCCGTGTTCTCGACATTGCTAGTTACCAATGCAAAGCCGGTGATGTCGTTGCCATTAGAGAGCGCAAAGGCAGCAAAAAGCTGGCCGAAGCGAACCTAGAGTTCCCCGGATTGGCCAATGTGCCGCCACACATCGAACTCGACAAAGCAAAAATGAGCGCCAACATCATTGGCAAGTGCGAACGCGAATGGGTCGCACTTGAGATCAACGAACTGCTGGTGGTGGAGTACTACTCCAGAAAGGTTTAGGTTTCCTTCAAACCCGTTCCACTGGAAGGATTCTCTCTTTTGAGAATCACATTGTAGTTATATTGTATAGACCCTGGAACCTGAGTAGAAATACCCATTCCTCGGTCTTTACAAAACTACCAATACAGATCACGATTCACGAACAACCTGTTCTCAATAGCTCGATTTACTGAGAAGCACGCTGGTTAATTGGTGATTTACTACTGTATGTAGTATTTATTGCCAGTGATACCAGCGTTTTTAATGAGATTATTGTACAGAAGTAAAGAATTTATTGTGCAAAGATGATGAGGCTTCTGTTTCCCTCAGTATAGAGAACGATAGTAGGGGCTATGGGGTAAATCACTCCTTCTACATACGTTATATC
>QCLC01000044.1 GCA_003214855.1 Prochlorococcus sp. AG-412-I05
ATCAGCACCAGAGCCTGTATCAAGACTAGACCCCTCAAGACCTATAGCTTCTGCATCACCTCTATTGGTGTGAGCTGATGCCCTGATATTTAGGCGATCAGCGCCAGAGCCTGTATCGAGGCTTGATGCATCAAGACCAACTGCTTCTGCATCACCATCACGCGTGCGTGCAAATGCATTGACGTTGGCTTGATTGCCAGTGAAATCAATGTTGCTGTCTTCGATACCTGTTGCTTGAGCATTTCCACCGTGGCCTGCATTAGCACTCGACCTGATGTTGAGCCGATCGGTATTAACCTCAATATCTTGATTCCCAAGAGCTTTGGACTCGGCGTCTTGCCATGGCATCCATCGTCTTGCGCTGTCGAAGAAGTTTGTTGACGAAGACATTTTCTTGAATTGATAAATGTGCGTTTAAAAAGGGTTTGCCCTTAGTCAGTAGTTTTTCTTGTTTGCGATGTTTACGTTGTGATTCCATCCACCATGAGCTGTGAGTTTCATCACAGGCCGCTCATGTGTCAGTGAAAATTGGTCGAATTAACAGAAAATAGCCCTAGGACCTATCATCTATTGGATACTTTGAAAATCCCCATTTCACTTTGCTTGGAAATTATGTTTAAATGCATTTTGGATTAGAATTAAACAATCGGAATATCAAAAGCCGCTTCTCATCTAAACAGGAACTTTATGACAGCCTTAAAACGAACAGAAGATGTCTGAGGCTTAAAATTGGTTCCTTTTATCTATAATGTATCTAGAATAGCGTCATCATGATTGCTGTCAGATGGAAAGTCATGGCTTGGTCCAAATCACTGGCTTACATCGCTTCGGATAAAGTTCTTTACACAAGTCACAAGTTGTTCCATCGCAAGCTCTTGCTGTACAATGCTCTCTTCCATAATAAATAATCTGAAGATGTAACTTGTTCCATGCAGTCTTGGGGAAAATTGATTTGAGATCTTTTTCAGTCTGAATTACGCTGCTTCCATTAGACAAACCCCATCTTTGGGCAAGTCGATGGATATGAGTATCTACTGGAAAAGTAGGCACTCCAAATGCTTGTGCCATCACAACACTTGCGGTTTTATGGCCCACTCCAGGGAGTGATTCTAGATCACTAAAATTTTGTGGAACGCTAGACTCGAAACGCTCAATTATAATTTCTGATAGTTTATGGATATTTTTAGCTTTTTGATTAGCGAGACCTAATTTTCGAATAAATCCTAGAATCTTCTTTTCTCCTAATTGAAACATTGCTTCAGGAGTTGGGGCTGATTCAAATAGAGATGGTGTCACTTCATTGACTTTCTTGTCAGTGCATTGTGCACTTAAAACGACTGCAACCAATAAGGAGAAATCGTCACTGTGGATTAGAGGAATAGCTGGATCAGGATAGTACTCGTTTAGTCGGCACATGATCTTTTGTGCACGTTCGTGTTTCTTCACTTGGTTTTCATTTGATTTAAAAGTTAGGTTTTTTTGCTCGGGATTACATACAGTTGACATTTTCAATACAATGACATTGTATTGACTTATGCAAACTGCATCATTAGAGTAATAGTTTTCTTTTAGTTATTGCATCATTATCTTGTCAGAAAACACGATCCTATCAACCGAAGGTGCTTCCGTTCCAACCCCAGAGACGAGCCGGGACATCCTCAAAGCCTATATAGGTTCGGTCAGATGGAATACCTAAGGTTTGCTCGATATGGCTGCAAACGAGTTCGCTCACTTCTTGCGTCCGGTTGCCATCAAGAGCTCCAATGCTTTTTACTTCGACGTAGCAAGTCGGTTGAGTATTTCCCGAAAATGTCATTGGCACACCGCATTGAAGAGATGTCATCACATATTTCTCTGGTTTACCTAGTAGCTCGGCAAGCTTGCTAGAGAGCTCTTGCAGTAGTGAGTTGGCATCAGCTACAGCTGGAACTGATGCTTGGATGTTGATCAAGGGCATGAACGAAATTGCCTTTTAAGAAGTCTTTAGCAAACTATGCCATTTAGCTCCATGCTTAGCTCCTCAATCAGCTGCAGTATTCACTAATTGTTGGACTACAGTAAACCGAGCAAGATATTTTAACTTCAGAATTAACGCCAACTATAAAGTAAAAAAAGGATGGGCCGTCAAGTGGACTGATTGATTCATCTAATTTCTTATCGATAATCATTGCATTCATTTTCAATGACGATCAAGTTTAGGATAGTGCAACTCTCATATTAGAGCATTTCCCTAGGGCTGATTAAAGTTACAGGAATAACCATTTCATCCTTTTGCTGAAAATTAAGCTCGCAGACATACTCAATACACCACTATCAAGTCAACGCCGTATATTTGATAGATATCAAAAGCGAATACCATTGTTCACTGTATGAATCACCATAAACCTTCAAGACATGATATTCTGTCTGCATGAATGCATGCTTCAATCCATATTTAAAATGCTAATGATAGACAAGCCCTACCCCATGAATACGGCTGCGAATATCGTATTCATAGCAATTATTTACTTTTTCTGGAGCCCAAAGTCATCCAGCTAGCTTTACAATAGGCTTAGAATAATCTCTCATTAGAAACAGATGATTCATTGACATAGATGCTTGCCATTCTAGCTATCCTTAGTTCCTTCTCTGGAGACGATGTCATTGCATAGATTATACACTCTGTTGGCTATAAGTTATTTTTTATCACTAGTACTTGATTCCATACAGCTTCTCTTAAATCCAAGCAGACCCATGAGGAGCATGAGTGTTCTTTTATTTGAACCATAACCTGACTCTTGACCAAAAAACCAACATGCGCATTTTTCTGCTTTGTTTTGCCACACACGCACACCCCCGAACCGAACGCCCTGAATCAATAGCTACCCCTAGATGTAATAAATATCACATACCAAGCAAGCATTGATCTGCGCTTGATGAGTGAAAATGATTCATCTGCTTGTGACAATTGTCATCTATTGGGGTCGCTGTTGACTCAAAAATCTCCAGTAGATGCTCGGATCTATCTGACAGCAATGGATCTTGGAATCCTGTCACACAGATCAACCTTGATTCTGCCAGCAGTAGTTGTGGCGATGAAGAGTTCCCTTTCCTCCGTCAACCATTACACAATGCGTCTTGTCCGATAACAGTCAGTAGTCAACTGGAATCGCTGGAATCTCTTCAACTCACAGTAGGGCAGAGCATTCTGCTGTCCTCTCAGACGGATCAATCTCGCTACGTGCACCTGTTTTTTCAGCACGGCATTGCCAGGCTTTCAGGCTCTTTCGGAGATCATTTCCCTGATATCACTTTGGCTTTTTGTGGTGACTCTGAATCGAGTTGGCTTCGATTACCAGATGGCAGTCACTTTTTACTTGAGGCACTCACGAATAGTTCCATTGGCCTTCATTACGCAGACAACTGCCCGAGAGAGCAAGATCTCCTATGGGATTGGCTATTTGATTTTCATCTTGTCAGGCATCCAGTAGGAGCTGAAGCAAGGTTAGTTGCTCTTTTAAAGCTTCTGATTGGTCGCTTTGGCATCCGTAGAAGGGAAGGTTATGAATTGCCCTTTCCCCTTGGCCATGCACGCATGGCCGAACTGATTGGGGCCACGCGCTCCACTGTTACTCGTCAGATTACCTTGTTTCGGAACAAGAATGATCTTCAGCTGATTGAACCTAGCGGGACTTTTCTGCTCTCGGCACGACTGATCGAATCCGCCCCAGCTATCGATATACGATTGTGATGGCTAACCACTTACAAATCAAGGGCCTCTGGCATCACTACGGTGATGGATCAGCAGAAGGTTGGACACTGCAATCCATCAATATGAACCTCCAGAGAGGTGAGCTCGTTGGTTTGTTGGGACCTTCCGGTTGTGGCAAAACAACCTTGCTGCGATTGATTGCTGGATTTGAACAGCCTGTGCGAGGGACGATCTGCATCGATGATCACGAGGTCGCAAGCTCACGGGGAATGCTGCCACCCGAGCGCCGAGGCATAGGCATGGTGTTTCAGGATTACGCCCTTTTTCCCCATCTCGATGCCTGGCGCAATAGCTGTTTTGGTTTACGCCGTGGCCAAGACACCAGCCGGGCGCAATGGCTGCTGGAGATGCTTGGCCTAGCAGATCTTCGACACCGTTACCCGCATCAGCTTTCTGGAGGCCAACGCCAACGCTTGGCCCTGGCAAGGGCATTGGCGCCAGGGCCATCACTCGTACTTCTTGATGAACCGTTTTCCAACCTTGATGTTGAGGTACGTCTGCGTTTGCGCAGCGAACTTTCAGGAGTTCTTCAAACATGTGGTGCCAGTGGTCTGCTTGTGACACATGATCCTCAAGAAGCCCTGGCAATCTGCGATCGAGTGGCGGTCCTGCGAGATGGTGAGCTCCATCAGTGCGCATCACCCTCTGATCTTGTGCAAAAACCAGCCACACCTTTTGTTGGTCGTTTTGTGCTTCAAGGGAACCTGCTTCCTCTCAACATAGGTGGCGAACATTGGCTGACACCGATTGGTCCTCTCTCAAAGCCCAAGGAACCGAACGCTGCTAAGGCAACTGAATTAATGGTCGATGATCAGGCTATTCAGATTCAGCAGGATCCCAGAGGCGAGGCTCTGATTCAAGGTCGCGAGTTTCTTGGTAGTCACTGGTTGTTGCGTGTGGAGCTTGGGAAGCACATGTTGCGTGTACGGCAACCACTTGAACGTCCTGTCAAGACAGGCGAGCGCTGCTTCGTCGCCTTCCGCGCTGGACAGAAGGGCCTGCTTTTCCCCGGAGCGATTCCATGCCCACTGTGTTGAGAGCAATGCTTCATCACAAATGACCTATCCAGCGGCGCTCTCAATCACTTAACAACTAGTAAGACTACAATTTTATCCTTATCCAGTTATATAAGCCATCACAACACCTATTTGCAAAGGAATGGGTAATCAGCCGCGGCTGCATACACATTTGCCACCTTTCCACTTCGAGCACTTGCGCTTTTTGCAGGCTTTTTTCTTGTTTTGAACCGGCCCACGGCGTCGCAGACTGTCTGTAAAGTCATTCCCCAAGGACTTGGCCATAAGGATCTGCGGCCGACTCCGCAACTGAGACTGATTCTCATTCTACAGGGTTCAAATCGCACCTGAACAGATCTTTTCAAGATGTACAAGGGCTTGTAGCATTCGTCACATCACCATCTGCATGTTTGCGTGGTTGCTAATTCAGCCTCTCAACTCTGTGCAGTCTCAACAAGAAAAAAACATGGCATTATCTAGCAGTACTAAAGCTGTAGCACTTACCACAGGTCCTGCAGGACGTGCAATCGCTCAGTCAATGGAAGCGTCTCTGGTTGAGGCCCTCCAAGAACATCTAACCATGGAGCGAAATGCTAGCGCTGCTTACTTTGCTATCGCGATTTGGTTTGCCGAGCGCGAATTACGAGGCTTTTCCCATTACTTCAAGCAAGAAGCTATTCAAGAACAGGAACATGCGGCCCATTTTGCCGATTACCTGATTGCTCGGGGACAGACTATTGTTCTGCAGGATGTACCTTCACCCCGTCAGGAATGGATCTCTACAGATGAAATCATGGCTGCCTCATTCCTGATGGAGGCAGACGTGACAACCTCGCTGCATCAGCTTTATGCAATGGCTGAGCGAGCATCGGATATGCGCACGACAGTGTTCCTTGATCCACTAGTCGATAATCAAGTCAAGTCTGAAAATGAGTTAGCTCACCTCCTGGGTCGCGTACGTTTTACCCAGAATCAGCCCTCTGCAATGTTGATTATTGACGGCGAATTGAGCGATGGCAAGCATTCGCCCGCGACGCTGGCCTAAAAATCGCTATCATTAATCAATAGGAAAGCGCAACTATTCTTATACAGGAGTCGTCAAAAAAGATTGAAATGGCCTATGAATAGTTGAGAGTAGATTAGAATCATTCTTTTGCTGCCAACAAAAATCCTCAAATAGGAAGTGGTCTACTGCAGATCTCAACTAGAAATGCAATGGAGAGTTTATCTTCGACACCCTTACATTGCATTGCTTTGGCTGTTTCGAGTAATCGACTGCGTCGATTAATGAGCAGGTTAAATTCTTTTTTTAAACGGCAAGTTAAGCTCTGATCGCTACATTTAGCCATAGCCTCCAGCAATGAGCTGCAGCGATGGCGGATACGATCAACCTCTCTGCAGAGACTGGCTATAACGCTGTCTGATGTCGTCACTAGGTCTTTCATTCACGCAGAGCTATGAGGCGGCAAGAGGTGCTGATTCGATTAAGGCTGGTGATAAACGCAAGATGGGCTCTCCGCTGGGAACGTTTAAAAGATCAGCGGTCCTCAGCCTGGAGATCAGTCGCGTGGAGGTCACACGCGTGGATCCGATGAGTTCACCAATTCGCTCATGAGTCAGCCGAAATGGGAGGTGGCACCAGTCGCCACAGCGTCTCCCTAAGCGGTTAACAAGCAGGGCGAGCAATGCCTGGAGGCGCTGTTCTGCATTACCTAAATGGCGAATGCGAAGCAACTGCAGGGTCCATTCGTTCACCGCATCAAAGTCATGTCCATCACGGATTTCAGCATCACTGCGAAAACATAACGGTGTAAGCGCTTCAACACAGACCCCTTCGCTGCACAAGCGGTCGGTGCGTAGTTGGTCGCCTTCCTGAAGAAAAGCGAGAGTCATTCCTTCTGTTTCTTCGCATGGGCAATAAACGCGGGCGATACCCTCAACGACTTCGATACAAGCACCACCGGATCGAGCGGCTGGATCGATCAGGATGGATTGCCCTGTCGGCATCCGCACCGCTGGGGTCGGATCATCTGGCAAGAATCGGAAGCTCATTCGAAGCCTCTCAAGTACTTTTTGAGAACTCTTCGCAACCTATACGCTACAGGGGGCCTTTTGCAAGCGATTCTCAATAGCAATAGGACTGTTGCGAGGCATATGCCTTGCTGATAGGCACGTATGTAAATTCAGTCACAGCCGGGAGTGCTGTTTAGCCCACTGGGGCCGTCAAGTTATTACCTGCTCACTTGCACGTGTTGAAATCTGTGGCATAGGTAGAACGAATCAATCGCTGGGCGCAAGAACGGTATCACTGCAAATGTATAGACGATGTGAATCCTATCCATTGAAAGAGTCACTAATTCTGGGCCAAGATTGGATGGAAGAAGAACATATCAAAATCCAATCTAAATGGCTTCTCGTGGAGGCATTGATGTTACTAATTATTCAGTGATATAAATCCTGCGCCAATTGTCAAGGTGCTTATCATTCAAGCCGTGCCTGACATAAGCGATGCCAAGTCATGGCGATGATCTGGCAAAGTGATTTCAAAGCTGATTGATACTCTGATCAAAAGCCTGCGTGATTAGAGTTCATGAATAAAATGAAGTAAAAGCCGATTCATTTCGTTTCCGCAGACAAGACAAGCTCTATCAATGGACTGATTAGGAGGCATCCTTGCGAAGTCATAGCGGTTGTAAAAGCACACATGCAAGAGGGTTTGTCTGGATATTTTGATTGGCTTTTTTTAGGTTTGCAGTGCCTGTAACGGGCCTTTATAGCTATCATAGGAGTGATTTCTAAGCTAACAATGTATACAGCTCCATTTGCCTCAGCAGTAGAACTGACGCCAATAACAATTGGCGGAATTATCTTGCTTGGTGTTTTGGTATTGGCAGCCGATATTCATTTAGTAATAAGACAGCAACAACAAAGCCGCCGCAAAATGGCGCCTAATCATGAAGCTAGAGATCAATAAGTGCCAGAGACAATCGGCGCTAAACCTTCAAGCCAAGGCTCTATTCTAAATCGTTCATATTAAGATGAGTCAAATGCTGTTTAAGCAGAGTTCGTGAAAGGAATAGGAGGACTGAACCTATATCCTCACCATGAAAAGCCAAGCATCGATAGCGATTAGACTATATTAAAGGCTAGTTATAGATGTTTTTTAGATCGTTAATGAATCAAAGACACTCTATGCTTTTATAAATTCCTTTTGCGTTACCAGACAAAACGCAGAATTGAAAATTAGCAGTTTAGGTATTAGAAGCAGTATAACTAGCGGGAGGCGAGTCGAACAATTGAACAATCAGAAGACTAGTTTGCTGAGGGATATATTTTCAAACTGACAACCATAGACTCAAAAAAAAGCCCTGCTTACGCAGGGCTTCTGTTTCAAGATAAAGAGCAGAGTTAATTTGAAGCTAGTTTATGTAGCGCTATCTGTCGATGTTGATGGCACGCTCGTACTTTTACCTGGGTTAAGACTAATTTCGTTGCTTTCTAGCTGATCGAACAATTTTTCAACGCGCTTAAAGTCAAAGCCCATCGCTCTCAATCCATGCCAGAAATGCCCCTGAAGATAGAAGAATCCAAGGTAGAAATGAAAGTTTGACAGCCATGAACGGGCTGAGTGTACGTCTCCCCCAAACAATGGATCCGTATCTGAGAAATATGGAGCGAAGTTCAATTCGATATTGAGAGGACCGCCATAGAGATCAGTTGGATAAATTGTGGTGTTCATAGAAGCCCAGAAGGCTGCCACAAAAGCAATAAAGGCTGCACCTGCTAAGGAGGTAGAAAGAACAAATTCAGCAGATAACAGTCCTTTTCCTTTGAATTCCGTGTATTCCCCGAATGGCTTGCTGAAAATATGCCAAACAGCACCAGCACTCAAGAAGAAGGCCAAGAATGCATGACCGCCCATCACATCTTCCAAACTGTTAATCGTAAGGAAATCAATCTGATGATTCCAAACCATTGACAAGTCAAGATTGTATTCAACCTTCCGGACAACACCCATTGCTGGGTCATAAATTCCATGGTATTTAGCCCATTCAACAAATTGAACGCAGCCAAGACCTAGGAATAGCAGGTGATGTCCAAGTATGAAGGTGAGCCTGTCTGGATCATCCCATTTAAAATCAAATTTGTTGGGTCTGGATCCTTGCGGGTATTCTCCCAGGTCCTCCTTGTATCGAAAGGAGTGAAGCATCGCTCCACCGGCGTAAACGGCCGAAAAGATTAGATGGAAGACTGCGACTACAAGCATCCCATAGGAGTCTGTAATCACACCGTTCTCTATGCCACCAATACCAAGACCTGCTAGGTGAGGCAGAACTACAAATCCTTGGTCACCTATTGGCAATGCGGAATCGTAACGAGCTAGCTCAAACAGGGTGTTGGCACCAGCGCCGAAGCAAATTAATCCTGTATGGCCAATATGCGAGGCAATGAATCGGCCTGATCGGTTGGTCACTCCACTGTTACCCGCGTACCAGGCGTAGGTAACGTCTGTTTTCCCGTAGGTTTGCACGAGAATGAATTTGTTTAGGGCAAATCAAATCTATTTATGTGGCGGCAGTTCGACATTAGTCGTACACAGAACTCTACATACTTGAAGGTCTTAAGTGTGATTTAGACATGATAATGTGCCGTAGCATATGTATAAATGTGCAAGATCATTAGATACGTTAAAAGCCTGTCAGACGACACTCTAGACCCAAGACATTGGTCACATAAGCGAGACCTTGACGACACATTATCAGGTAATATTTCATACAACTACGCGAATAGTGATTCTGAACCAACTGATCATGAAAGGTGAATTTCTATTGGTGTCAAAGGCTTTTGAGGAATCCTGATAGAACCTAAGCAAGCCATTGATGGCACTTGGTTGGATGTATGTACTCACACGACGGATTGGATTACTTAGGATTAAGTCTCATTTCGAATTGTTCAATACCTTCCTGTGATTGGGATTACCTGGGCTAGTGATATATGGACTTTGTCTGGATTCATCAATGGATTTTGGAACCCTCTCAGCAGTGGTGTGTGGAATCATTGGCTCGGCCTGCATTGCTATTTTTATCATCGGCGGTAAAGCCGATAATGATGGTCAAGGAACAAACATGACGTGAACTCTGAGTTGGCATCGTTTGCAAGGAAGGGCAGAGCTCTCTCTGCCCTTTTTTAGTCTTAGTTATAATTACAAATTGAGGTAGAAAAACCATCACTAATAGATTTGCAGACAGCTTGATTGAGATTTTCAAATTTTCGAATGAGAAATAAGATTTGCCAAATAAATCATTATCGAAACGTCTCTATTCAAAGCTTTTCTAACCGGATGATCATTTGTACAAACATTTTATAGCCAGAAGATATTGCTCAAAGAATTGCAATAGCATTCTATGCCTGAAGATGGCCTTGTACAATTTTTATTCTTACCAGATTATTACAATGGAATTACTTGGGAAGTAAGCCGCAACAAACAGTGGCGGATACAATTTCCTAGTATTATTAAATAGTGATCATAAAAACTTTGGATTAGTTCTCAGATTGTTTTAATCCAGTAAGACCACCTTTGACAGTTGTCAAGGCAGTTCCATCAAGAAACTGTTGGTCCAAAAGAAGTAGGGCAGCAGTGTTATCACCAGCAAGGCGAAGGCGCTTACGCACGAAACGAGCTTCAGCCTCCTCTTGTAACTGTTCTGCGATGAACCAATCAAGCATGGCGGTCGCACTACGCTCACCAGCTTGTTCGGCTATGGAATAAATGCGGTTAATTGATGCTGTTACATCTTTTTCTAGCTCGTAGACCTGATCAAAGAGATCCTGGGTGGAGCCCCAATTGCGTTGTGGAGCTTCAACAGCGGGAAGCTCAACCTGTTCATCGCAATCAACTAGGTAGGCAATAAGTCGATCTGCATGACCACGTTCCTCTTGGCTCTTAATTTGCATGTAGGAGGAAAATCCGGCTAAATCCTTCTCGCGAAGCCAAATTGACATCGCTAGGTAGGTATGACTTGCCTGAAACTCACAGGCCAAATGAAGGTTGATCGCCTTGGTTAGATCATTCATGCTCAGGTTTAACGTTTAAGGCCATCATTGGTGAAATGTACTTGTTTAAATGAGAGTGCCTAATCATACTAATGGAGAAGTTCTGTGGTGCAGGAAACTTGTGTAGTTAATTTATAATATACATTCTGTCGTTCATTGAAGAGCGTATCAGCTTCGGCCATCTTTCAATCGTCTTTTGTGATCCATAGAGTTCTTGCAGGAGTTGAAGAATTAAACTATTTACTAAATATTCTGATATTGCCATTTCGTCAGCCGAACAGGGGTCGGGGTTAACCTATAGATGCTAGAACTTAATGGGGGGTGGGGGCATACATATGGTTGATTGGAATTTGCCCCCAAGAGATTGAATAATATAGGGCTGCTAATAATATCTACTGATTACAACTTAGCCGAAATACTTGCTAGACATAGCGCAGTGCTAGTTGCAGGAATAATGTACATTATTATTCTTATTCTCTCTATGCTGGTCGCCAAATCAAAAGCCAGCAAACAAGCTGCAATCATCAGATTATTGAATTTGATTTTTATTCATATTAATTCCTATCTAGATATTGGCCTAGAAAAGAAAGGGGCTTGGCCATTGTTTCTGAAAAGCCTAGGATCCCCTTGTCTTGGTGGCTATATAAAAGTGTGTCGTCACAATCTAGTAAATAAGTACCGCCCCGTTGTGTAATAAAGTCGTCACGAGGTAAGTAAGTACGCAAGTTACTTAGCACTTCTATCATGTTTCGCAGTCGAATGGTCGCCAGCTCAAATGGTCTTTGAAAACCCTCACCACCAGCTCTGGAGAAAAAGGATCCTTTAACGGATGGGAATGGGGAAATGTTGATGGTTTCGTTGTTGGCGATTCGCTGGGGTGCACTACGATCTCCTATATAGCCACGCAGTACTTCAGACAGGGTTCCTGGAGAACCAATGCCTGCGCACATTAAAAACAATGCAGGCCAAGGACCACCAGGTGTTTTTAGTCCGCTATAGAGACCAAGCTCTCTGTGGAGTATCGGTTCCTCATCTACCAACAAACATTGTTTAGGAAAACCAGTAAAGGTGCAGAATCGTTCAGCACTGTCAGCATTGCCTATCCCTATGGCCAAAGTGGAGATCCCAGCAGCCCTTAGCCTTGGCATATCAGCCACTAGCGCTTGAGCATATTCGATGCTGTCAAAGTCACCTAACTGGGGCAGCAAAATAATAAGTCGATATTTACCTTTTTCCATGGCTGGCACCTGAACCAGTCTTTGAAGCAATGGATGGGGTGCTTTTACTGTGCACACGTCGTTAGGATTGTGAGATTAGTTTGCGCCTTAATAAGCGTACTACTTCTTGTTCATTCTAGGAACATCCTTCTAATTACATGAAGCAGGAAGGCTTGCTTTCATGTCTGAGATTTCCCTATTACCTGAATCAGGCATCCATAGATTCTATGAACATCGTAAATTTGGAACTGACAACAGAAGTGTTCTGAGTCTTTAAATAACGATAATAAGCATTGGGCAATAGCATAGAAACAGATCTATCTCTAAATCTATTAAATAGTGGCAGGTGAGACGGTGTCTTCAACCCACATCCTGATTAACTAGATCCTTTGCTATCAAAGGATTCTTGCCTCTCAATATGATATGTGTCAATCGCAAGGCAAGTGGGGGTTAAGGGGCTTAGCTATAAGGGAGAGGATAAAGAGAATGACATGACAACCAACACTCCATACTCCTTGCGTTGCACTCTCACCTTTGGAGACATCTATGGCCAAGTCTTGGCCTGGATGGCCGTGATCTTCGTAAGCCTTGCAGCAGGCCTAGGTCTTATGGGCTCGAGCAGGCCTCTGTTCGCGCTAGTTGGCGTTGGCTTGATCTTGGTATTAAGCCTGCCCTTCCTCCTGTTCGCCTTCGTGACAACCCTGCTCAACCACATCTCTCTGGAGCCCCAAGAAATTTCCCAGAGTTAGCGATAATTGGGGAATGTGTGTTTCCAAACTGATCAACCTAGAGGGTTATAAAGGTAAGCCTATTAATGAAGCGCAGAAGACGAAAATATTCTACGTA
>QCLC01000045.1 GCA_003214855.1 Prochlorococcus sp. AG-412-I05
CAAGAAGTCCAAAATTTCATACCCACTCTATCTATACAAGTTATTGACTAATTGTTGATATTGTGTTAAGTTCTGATAACAAGCAGAGAGATGATCTTATGGGTTATGAGTTTAAAACTGATCTCAATATTGAATATCCATTCTTCCTGCAAATGGCATCAAGATTAGGTGGAATCAAAAGAAGAGATAATTTCAACGGCAAAGAAACCTTCAGGGTTCAATGCCCTAACTGCAAGAAGCACAAGGCAGTGATGGGTTATGCACGCTCTAAGGACACCTATGTGCTGGCATGCCCTGTGGATGGATGCACTCTCAATGGTGTTGTCCTCCATGACCTGATCAAGCGTTATGGAGGCACTCAGATGTTTGATGCATGGCGTAAGGCGAGATGGACTACCACCTATGCCGAAGACTGGTTGCCAATTAAGAGCAAGGGCAAGCAAACGCCATGAATAACCGTCCAAGCATGTGACTAGGTAAGTGTGAGCAGACTGTGAGCAGGATTTTTAGATCGCTCTAATCGCCTACTATCACTAGTATTTTTAGTCAAGTTGTGTAATCGGCGTTGATGCGCACATATTGATCTGAAAGGTCGCAGCCCCAGGCCATGCCATCGCCCGATCCATCACCCACAACCAAACGAATCCTCACTGTGTCATCACATAAATAACTCCCATCAACCCGCTCTTGGATATAGCGAGATGCAGCAATCCGATCAAAAGGCAAGGGTTCACCGAATTCCATTAACTGATGAGGGCCCAACCAAAGGGCTACTGCTGCAGGATCAAAAGACACACCAGCACGCCCTGCAGCCGCGAGGATTCGCCCCCAGTTGGGGTCACGACCATGGACGGCCGTTTTCACTAAAGAGGAGCCGCAAACAGTACGTGCAATACGGCGAGCCTCAACATCGCCAACAACACCCTCTACCTGAACCTCAAGTAAACAGGTTGCACCTTCACCATCCCGAGCGATGGCCTTGGCGAGCTGCTGGGCAGCCACTAAAAGGCCAACCTCTAAAGCCTGCAGATGTTCTCGATCTAGAGGTTCACCGGCTGCAAAAGCCAACAGCGAATCATTCGTACTGGTATCACCATCAACCGTGATCGCATTAAAGGAGCGGTCAACCACCCGCTTCAGCATCGCTTGCCATACGTCTACTGGAACACCGACATCACAACTTAAATAGCCCAGCATCGTTGCCATATCAGGATGGATCATCCCAGATCCCTTGGCCATGCCGCCGATTCGCACACGTCGGCCACCTAATTCAGCTTCGAGCGCAAACTGCTTCTCGACTAAATCGGTCGTCAGGATTGCGCCGGCCGCCTCAGCACCACCCTCATCGCTGAGTGCTTCCACAAGGGGATCCAACCCTGCAAGCAAGGTATCCATGGGGATAGGTACACCAATCACACCGGTTGAACAAATCAAAACCTGCTCAACTGGTAGCTCAAGTCGGTCGGCCAGAGCCTCAGTGACTCGAACACTGTCGAGCATGCCACGGTCACCGGTGCATGCATTGGCCTGACCAGAATTGATCAACACGGACCGTGCCTTGCCAGCACAAGCCCTCAAACGTTCCGCGCAAAGATCGACGCAGGCAGCGCGCACCAATGACGTGGTGAACGTCCCTGCACAAACAGCACCTTCTGGAGCTAGCAGCAAAGCCAGATCCGGCTTGCCAGATTCCTTCAACCCAGCCGTGATACCTGCCGCCTGAAAGCCGAAAGGTGCCGTTAGGCCACCAGAGATGGGGCGCCAAAGGGAGGCAAGCTCAAAGCTCACAGCCTTAGGAGACAAACTAAACACATCCTCCACCTACACGATGACCACCGAGCCACCAAGCCCGGTAACACTCCCACGTTGGCAGGGGCCGCAACGACGCATCGGTCTTACAGGCGGCATAGCCAGTGGTAAGAGCAGCGTTGGGCACTACCTCGCGGAGCAACACGCCCTGGCTGTACTGGATGCCGATGTGTACGCCCGAGAGGCCCTAGCCCCTGGCAGCGCAGCCACCATAGCCGTGCTGGAACGCTATGGAAGCGCAGTAGGTGAAGCAGGCCAGCGCAGTCCAGCCAGCCTCGATCGCTCAGCCCTAGGGCGAATCGTATTTAGCGATACCCGCGAACGCCGCTGGCTGGAGCAGCTCATTCATCCCATCGTTGCAAAGCGCTTTGATGTGGCTCTGGGGGATCTCTCAGCAGAACCGGTGGTGGTGCTGATGATTCCGCTGCTGTTCGAAGCCAAGCTCACAGGCCTCTGCAGTGAAGTGTGGTTGGTGGATTGCACTCCAACCCAGCAATATCAACGGCTGATGGCCCGTGATGAGATAACGCTCAAAGAAGCAGAACAACGGATCGCTACTCAATGGCCACTGGAAAGCAAACGGCCTCTGGCAGATGTCGTTATCGACAACCGAGGGACACTGCAGCAGCTCGCTGAGCAGCTCAGCCGTTACGCCCCGTCTAAACCCGGAAACACTTGGCAATGACCCACTTGCTCCAGACTTCCACCAGCCTCACCTCATGCAATGTGAAGGGGTTGGGTCTGCCATCCGCCTGCAGGTTCTTCCAAGCCAGCCCCAATCCCTGCACCGGCGCGAAACCACTCGCACCAGACCTCAGAGATAACGTCGGTCGCAGTCAACCTCCCTGCAACTTCTTGCTGAGGATCTGATTGGCGAGCTTGGGATCAGCTTTGCCGCCAGTCTTCTTCATCAGTTGACCAACAAAGAAGCCTTGAAGCTTGGTCTTACCGCCACGGAATGCCTCCACCTCATCGGGATGGGCTGCCAACAACTCATCCACAATCGTTGTGAGGGCCGCCGGATCACTGATCATCCCCAGCCCACGCTGATCAACAATCGCCTTCGCTGAGCCGCCCTTCTCCAGCAACTCAGGCAAGATTTCCTTGGCGATCTTGCCGCTGATTTTGCCGCCGTCGATCAGTTGAACCATCTCTGCCAACTGCTCCGGTCGAAATGGCAACGTGGCATAAGAAAGGCGATTGGCATTCACGTAAGCAGCAAGATCACCCTGAATCCAATTCGCCACTCCCTTGGCCTCGGCACCTGCCGCCACGGCCGCCTCGAAGTATTCCGCCATCGCATACTCATCAGTGAGCACCCTGGCGTCATACACCGACAAACCAAACTCTTCGGCATAGCGATGACGCTTCGCTGCCGGTAACTCGGGTAGTTCATCTCGCCAACCCTCACGTACCGATGCCATCACCTCAATCGGACCGAGATCAGGGTCGGGAAAATAGCGGTAATCGCTGCTGCCTTCCTTCGAGCGCATGCTCTTGGTGAGTTGCTTACCCTCATCCCAAAGGCGGGTTTCCTGCACCACTGCTTCACCGGCCTCATAAGCCTTGATCTGGCGCTGAATCTCATACTCACAAGCTTTCTGAATCGCCGAAAACGAGTTCATGTTTTTGATCTCAACCTTGGTACCAAAAGGAGCTTCGGCCCCTTGGCGCACGGAGATATTGACGTCACAACGCAGGGAACCTTCCTGCATGTTTCCATCAGAGACTCCTAGATAACGCATGATCCGACGAATCTCCGCGGCATATTCCGCCGCCTCACGCCCAGTGCGCAGATCAGGCTTGCTAACAATCTCGGCTAACGCCACGCCGGCACGGTTGTAATCCACCAAGGAATGGGTCGAGCCAGCGAGCCGATCGCTACCAGCATGAACCAGCTTGCCAGCATCTTCCTCCATATGGAGACGCTCGATACCAATTCGCTTGGTGTAGGTGTCCTTCCCCTTCTCGGCAACTTCCACCTCAATCCAACCTTCTTCTGCAATCGGCTCATCAAATTGAGAGATCTGATAGTTCTTCGGTAGATCGGGATAGAAATACTGTTTGCGATCAAACTTGCTGTGCTCAGCAATGTTGAGGTTGAGTGCCATCGCCGCCTTAACCGCATACTCCAACACCATCTGATTAAGCACCGGCAGAGTACCGGGCAAACCGCAAACAACGGGATCAATATGCGTGTTGGGATCGTCACCAAAGGTGGTAGAAGCGCATGTGAAGATCTTGCTATTGGTACCTAGCTGCACGTGTGTCTCCAACCCGATCACGGCTTCCCATGCGCCTTTGGCAGAGCTAGTGGCTGATGCCATGACCGATCTCCTATCACCTGGTATGCGATTGATCCTATGGAAAGGTCTCCTGACATCAGCGCCCTTAGCTCGAGAGGCTGGAACACTGAACTGATCTGGCCTGCTCTTTGCATTGACGATGGCAACAGTGCGTACTGAATCAGTGCTGATCCTGGGAGGCGGCTTGATGGGCCTAGCTTTAGCCCACAAATTGGCGCTGCACGGTCGCTCTGTAGAAGTACTCAGCAGACGCCGCAATGAGGCCGCTGGCTTCGTTGCCGCCGGCATGCTGGCACCCCATGCTGAAGGGCTGAGCGGAGAGCAACTACGGCTAGGCCAATTAAGCCTGGATCTCATCCCATCCTGGGTGAACCAAATCGAAACCGATAGCGGCCTATGTTGCGGATTGCGCCAATGCGGGATTGTGGTGCCCTTCGCGACAGCGGCGCAGCGAGATCTCTATCCCACCGCCTGCTTAGGTGAAAGCCTCGATCGTTCAGGCCTGGAAAGAGAAGTACCAGGCATTGGACCGAGCTGGCAGGCGGGCTTGCTCTTCAGTCAAGACGGCCAGATCGACAATCGCCGACGATTGATGAGGGCACTGGAGACAGCCTGTGTGAGCCTAGGCGTGCACTTCCAAGAAGGCGTAGAAGTGCACGACATTCTGCAAGACGGCCATACGTTCATAGGGGTGCGAATGCGCAACGCTGAAGGGGAGGTGCACACACTTACAAGTCAAAAGGCTGTGCTGTGTTGCGGTGCCTGGAGTGCCCAACTGCTCCCAGCCCTAGCCATCGTGCCCGTGAAGGGTCAGATGCTGTCGCTCCAGGGTCCACGGGACAGCTTGAAGCGAATTGTGTTTGGTCCGGGCACTTACCTCGTACCTCGTGAAGATGGGCTACTCGTGGTAGGAGCCACTAGCGAACCCGAGGCCGGTTTCATGGAAGGTCTCACCCCTTTCGGGCAACAACAACTACAAGCCGGCATAAACACTCTCCTGCCAGAAGCAAGCCAATGGCCGCCGATGGAACGTTGGTGGGGGTTCCGACCTTGCACTCCTGACGGAGGCCCACTACTAGGCCGCTCATCCGTTGATGGCCTCTGGCTAGCCACTGGACATCACCGCAATGGGGTGTTGCTCGCCGCCATAACAGCTGAATTAATCGAAGCCAACATAAGCGGCAAGGGAATCACTGCGGAACAAATTCAGGTGTTAGAAGCATTTCAGTGGAATCGATTCAAGACAAAAATATGAAGATTAAGCCATGCAACTCTGGCAGCATAGATTAGCCGCTCTTCACCAATTAGCCCCTAAAACTTAAGCAAATAAAAGAGCATTAAGACACAATTTGACCAAAAAAAGAATTGGGAGATCGTTATTGATTCAGAGGGCTCTTCTGCTGCTTGAGGCACAATTGTGAGACCGAGAGATAGGCTTGCCTTGCTCGTAACACATGAGACAGCTTGAGCATGGAATGAAAGCAACTTATTCTAAAGTGCGAATTAAAGATGACTGCTTGCCTGGCATAGCCAAGACCCACCAAAGCGTATGATCCAATCACGCTAGACCTTCGCAATCCATGTAATCATATAGAGAGCCCAGGAGGAGAATGGAGGGGAGGCCTAAAATGATCTAGAGAAAAGTTATCCACTTGACTAAAGCACCGCTCCATGCATTGATCAGGTAGCAACAATTTATATCTGACGATTCTGCGAAATTGTCTTGATACCTCAAGATGCAATCCGGTAATTAGGCCATCGTACAGCGCAATGAAATCAACTAATCAATAACCATCTTGTCTGTCAAAGGTTGAGCCTTAGCTTGATCCATCTTGGGAGTTTGATCAACTTGAGCCGGAGGCTCTACATCAAGATATTCCGGCTCACACTCCAACACAAAACCTCTGTCGCCCCGGCGTCCGAAACCTCCAAAACATCATTGGTGCCTCGAACACTCAGTCGGGCTGAACGGGTACAGCCATCTTGCTTGCAGGACACCAAAATCTGCCCCCTGGGTCAGTTGATAACAACTACTATCAAATTACATCCTTAAAAACCGATTCAGGTAACCCGATATTCCGGAATTGAACAGAAGCTAGCCATGACTATCGCCCGTGCAGACTGACTGGGTCTAAGCAGCCTTTTGATTCACTTTCGCCTGTTGGAAATCGATGTACAACTGATTGCCATCAAGGATCTCCTGAACCATTGCAGTCTCTGCAGCTTGCAAGTAGTTCGAAAGCGTCATGGCCATCAAATTGACGCCAGTGAATAGACCCACTGACGGCAGGAGCATGCTGTCATCCCCAGCCATCACCAAAGCCTGATCAAAAGCACAATCATTTTGGCCCAAATAGGCAAGCAAAAGCGTGCAGACTCAGCTTTCAATGCGCCAGCTCTGATCTGAAGGAGTCCATGCGTTGAGTTCTTCTGCAGAGAACCAGAGGTTGATCTCAAAATGGGCGGTGTCTGCACCATCGGAGCCATGGATCACATTGCGACCGATGTTCACAGCTAAATCTCCACGAATGGTTCCCGGCTCAGCCTCCAAAGGCTTGGTGGCACCGATCAACTTGCGGGCGCTCGCAATCACACCATCACCTTCCCAGACCATTGCAACCACAGGACCAGAGGTAATGAAATCAACAAGCCCAGCGAAGAAAGGGCGCTCACGGTGCACACCGTAATGCTCACCAGCCAACTCACGACTGGCGGTGACCTGTTTGAGCCCAACGAGCTTGAAGCCCTTGCGCTCAAAGCGACCCAGAATTTCTCCCACCAAACCACGCTGGACGCCATCGGGCTTGATAGCAACAAAGGTGCGTTCCACGGCCATGCTGATCAATCGTTATTGAGCCATCGTCCGTGTTGGAGTTACCGCTTGGCAAGCCAACGGTTTAACAAAGGCTGGTTCACTGCTACCAAAACATCTATCTGGCCTTCGGCAAGCCGTTCTTGATCCACATCTCTGACCAGGGAGATGCTGCAAATAAACAGTGATCACAGGGAGTCCACTCAAGCATTGGCTGATGAACCAACCACTTATGAAGAGAATTTTCCCAAGCAAGCCGATCCACCAAGCCATGAGCTCTGCGCAAGAGCCAGACACCTCCATGGCACCTGAGCAGAGAGGCACCTTGCATTAAAAGGCTTCAAGAGCTTATAGAGATCTTGGAACTGTGCCGTGAAGTGCGCGAAGCAGCATCAGCACATAGCACTGGCAGCTCAGGAGGCCAATCTGAAGTAATTAGATCAGCTAGCTGAAAACGATGAGATAATTCCTGCGCAACAACGTTGGAATCACAAGATTCAATCAGCCAAGAGATGTTTTTGGCCACAATCTGATCTCCCGGCATTGACGCATCGAGAAGAAGGGTCATTGCAGGAGGAGCAGCAGCCTCAACAAATCCCAGTAGACCAATCTCACTATCTGCATCTTCCTGGCAGTTGAAGGATGACTCCCAAACGATGGGCTCTCTCAAGCCTGGGGATCTAAACAAATAAACCCCAGGCCCAGCAGGGTCGAGCTGCTTCTGCTGAAGCACTGGGCCAACCCTATAGGTCGAACCCTCCTTCAGATAAGTACGAAAACTCACAACAGCAGGTCTTGGGCGAGTGGTTGGCCCCTTCAACAAAGCCAGGTACCTTGAAGGCCCAGGAGAATAGACACTTTCAGGTGAAACCAAATGCACTAACAAGCGCGAGGTACATTCCGCCCTAGTTGATCCAACAACACGCCGGCCAGGAAACAAAGTGTAGAGCAATTTTCTTGGAAGCTCACCATCATCTGGTGCTTGCTTTTGAGGCGCAATTGAAGAACCCCCATAAGAGGATTGCTGAGCAACAGTCGGTAAAGACGTGAAGCTAAAAATCATTAATAATGCACCAGCAAAACCCTTCAGCGGGTGAGATGATGACCTCAAGCAGGAGCATGCCATCAGAATTATAGGAATAGCTAATACTTCAGCATGTCTACTTCATGACATTGTTGACGTCCCAAAACTGTCAAAATTCCTAATCAGAAAGCTCGAATCGCATGACTTTTGAACTGCGCCTAATCGCGACAATTCTTCTCAGCTTGGTGTTGATTGCCCTTCGCAAACTCAACCACATTCGGGCCAAGTGGCCAAAAGCACCACTAGTGCTGCCAGCGTGTGGACTCGTGGTTTGGATGATGAGTGCCCTGCCCATAGGGGATACATGGTTGATATCTCAAATGATGCTGTCAACCGTGGGCCATCTTGCGGTTAGCTATGCAACTCTCAGATTGGGGAGTTGGTTACTCATTGAAGTTCCAGGAACTCTTGGCCTTTGGCATCCACCAGCAAAAATTGTGCGTGATCTTGGCCAACTGATCCTTGCTTCAATCCTAACGATCATCATTCTTCAGCAAGCTGGAGTCCAGCTTGTAGGGCTAATTACAACATCAGCTTTACTAACAGGTGCCTTAGCCTTTGCTGCTCAAGAACCACTAAAAGACATTTTTGGAGGAGTGAGTCTCCAAATAGATCGAGCCTTTAAAGAAGGTGACTGGGTTCAAATAGGAGATGACAGTGGAACAGTTATAGGCCTCACCCTCATGAACACCTATCTCTACAGCTTGCCTACGGGAAAAACTCTGATCATGTCTAACTCCACCGTCACCCAATCGACGATCAAACGGATGAAAAATAACGATCCCTATGGCAATTGTTTTGACATCGGTCTTGATTACGGCTTTCCACCATCACAAGCCATAGACCTTCTTCTAAGTGTGGCAAATAGTCATGATTGTGTGCTTAACCAACCACCAGCAAAGGCTTGGGTGGAACGTTTCGACGAAAGCTCAATCTGCTATACCCTTCTGGTTTGGCATATGGATTACTTAAAGTATAAAAGTATACGGGGAGAACTACTGGAGCAGATTTGGTATGCCTTAGAGCGAGCAGGTCAAAGCATTCCTTTCCCGGTCCGCATGGGCGGCCCTAATCCACAGATTTTGGCCAAAGACGATCCAATGTGTGCAGACAATGAACACAAAATTAACTGGTTGGCTAGTAATGCACTCTTTACGGATCTCAATCAAGACCAGCTTGAAAAGCTAGCAACAAATACACGTTGCGTTCGATTTGCTAAAGGTGAGGCAGTTGTCAGGCAAGGAGAGACAGGTGATTGCCTCTATCAAGTCATCACAGGAATGCTCGAGGTATCGAGAACAACTAAGCAAGGTCAGATGCAGACTATTACAAAGCTTGGTGTCAATGAAATCTTCGGAGAAATGGCTCTTTGCAGTAATCAACCACGCAATGCGACAGTTCGCGCACTAAAAGAGTCTGTACTTCTAGAAGTAGAACGCCGTGACTTGCAACCATTAATTGATCAAGATCAGACATTACTGGAAAAGTTAGCCCGATTGATACATCTCAGACAAATTGAACTTGGAGAATTAAACAAGGGGGCACATGAATCCAATACATCATCGGTCAATCGGCTCATTCGCTCCATGCAAAGGTTATACAACGTATTCCTCGGCAACTAGTCAAGTGATAAGCTTTAAGGCTTAAAATAAATCATATGTTCTTCCTCAACAGCCCTAAGGGAGTCAGTAGCCCTAATCCAAGAATCACATCAACTGAGCGCTCAAAGACAGCTGAGTTGCAACATATCAATCTCAACCAACATACAGGGCTGCACTATACCAAGCAATCAAATCAAGATTTGCCTATGAATCAATGCAAATCTGAACAGCTTCTATTTCTGATCTCGTTAAAACAAATTAATCAAAAGATAGCGTCATTTGTGAGCCGCTCGAAACCAGCCAGCTCTTCACGACTAACGCAAACTAGAGACAGCCATCTATACATATTCTTAAACACTTCTCTTTGCTAAAATAAGTACCCAGACAACAACATCCTAAAGCCATCTATCTAGAGGAACGGTCGCATTGAGCTGTTGCCGGAACTATAAGTAACTAAACTTGCATTGAATTCAACCAGCTAGGGCGATGCTAATAGGCTAAGGGCAAAAGAAGCCTTGATGATGGAAGGAACCTCAAAACACAAAGGAAGCAAGCCCAAGCAACAAGATGCGGCAAACGCAACAAGAAGAAGATCCATTGCCCCTGGAAAGCTTGTGAAACGTATAGCCCCCTACCTGGGAGGTTTAGCTTTACTCACTGGCTTAAAGCTTTCAGGAGTAGCCCAGAGCCTTGATCTACTGCTATACGACCTCGTTACCACGTTACGCCCTGCAGCCTCAGGTAAAACACAACCAATCACAATCATTGGCATCGGGGAAGACGACATTCGAACGCATGGATGGCCAATCGATGATGGCCTGTTCTGCAAAGGAATCGACCAACTCAGCAAGAATGGAGCTGTTGCCATTGGCTTCGACATCTATCGCGATCAGGGCGTGGGTCCGAATCAGGAGTGCCTGCGCGAGCGCTTTCGCAATAATCCTCGACTGGTCTCGATTTTCAACGTAGCCAGCAATATTCCAGCTGTTCCAGGAACGCCTCCTGAAAGACATAGTTACAACGACATCTCCGTGGATGATGACAATGTCATCAGGCGAGATCTTGTACACGTTGCCGGCCAAGATGAAGCCACCGTAGCCTTTCCTTTACGTATCGTCGAAGTGGGTACAGGTGATAAAAAATTACGCCAGCAACTGGAGGCTGGGTCGATCAATGATGCCTGGCTAACCGCCAATTCCGGGGGCTATTACAACGAAACAGATGCAGGCCTAGGCATGCAACGACTCCTACTCTTCCGCGAACCAGGCAGTTTCCGCAGCTACTCTCTCTCCGCTCTGCTTAAAGGAGACATCCCGCAGAAAGACATTCAGAACCATATGGTATTGATTGGCAGTACAGCACCTTCACTCAAGGATCTCTTCGAAATTCCCCATAGCCGCTTTAGTGAAGGGGAAGTACACATGAAAATGCCTGGAGTGGAAGTTCATGCACTTCGTGTGGCCACTCTGCTTGACCGCAAAAAAGGAATCCTGGTTCATGGCTTCCTGATGCCCGGTTGGGGCAACCTTTTACTACTCTTATTCTCGGGTGGGATGGGGCTATGGCTTGGCGAAGCCTTCCTGACACTACGTCGCAGCGTGATTGTTGTCGCAACCTCAGTCGTTGCTTTGAGCACTGGTCTGATGGCTCTGCTCATCCATTACATCTGGATCGGTAGTGTCATGCCGGTTGCTGGCTTAACAATCATGGCAGGAACGGCCTGGCTGCGCAGGGGCGCAGCCAGCCAACAACACCAAAAAGAAGTTCAACGGTTGCTCGGCCAAGCCACCTCTCCTGCTGTTGCCGATCAACTATGGCAACAGCGTGATCAACTACTCAAAGACGGACGTTTCGAAGGTCGTCAACTACCAGTCACGGTGCTGTTCACCGATACAGCCAACTTCACAACAGTATCCGAGCATTTTCAACCTGCTGAGCTGATGGACTGGCTTAACCGAGGCATGGCTAGTTGCGTTCCAGCCGTTACAACTCGAGGAGGAATGATCAACAAATTTACCGGTGACGGGATGTTGGCAGTCTTTGGAGTCCCCCTCAGTGAAGACCCAAAAGCCGACGCCCGCGCGGCCATTGAAGCGGTAATCGAAATTCAAACTGGGCTGGTGAAGCTCAATGAAGAATTAGCAAAAGAGGGTGCCCCAGCCAACCGTATGCGCATTGGCATTCACTCGGGTGTCGTCCTAGCAGGATCGATGGGTAGCAGCGAGCGGCTTGAATACGCGATCATCGGCGATACCGTGAACTGTGCATCAAGACTTGAGAGTTTCGAAAAAAGTCGCCATGTAGGAGTTCTTCGCGTGTTGGTCTCATCAACCACCAGAGAACTACTCGGAGACGAGCTCAACAACTCTCTGCATTGGGACGAGTGGGGAGAGATTCAAGTCAAAGGAAGGGAAGAACCCCTCCTCGTGGCCGAACTCAAGATGGGCAGCGCACCGGAAGTTCAGCGGGCCAATCCGCATCAATAACATCCACAAGGCTAAAAGCATGAGCGAAAGTCTCAGTCGAAACACTCGCCCCACACTGAGTTCGTAAGCTCGCGAGAGCTTTCTGAATACTCAGATCATCGGCCTCTGAATCGCTAACAAGCAAGCTCAATGCAGGGGGTGATGCGGTTTGAACGAAAGCTAGAGGATCACTGCTCGTGCTCTCATCATCACCACACCGGTAAGCAGACTCCCAAACAGCTGGAGCATTAAGAGCTTCAAGACTGATCAAAGTAATCCCTGCTGTGGAAGCCGGCAATTCACTAGTGGCAAGCATTGCCTCAGACATCTGATCGCTAGGGGCGCCGCTCCATCGACGAAACTGCATTTCAATCGGTTTAGGGTTAGCAGTCGGTCCTTCAAGCAAGCCGACCTGCAAAGTCCTGCCAGGAGCATAAATACTGTTTGCAGGGACCAGGTGAGCTAACAAACGTGCACTACATTCACCGCGTGTTCCCCCTCCCACTCGCCTACCGGGGAAACTACTGCGCAGGTCTGCCTGAGCAAAGCCAACTGCTGGAGCCAAAGCAAAGGCCACCAGAAACGAAAATAATGAGAATCGGCAAACTGACCTTGATGCGCGCATAGACGTTAATAAAAGCATTACGACCTAATTGAATTCTAGTCGCATCCATCCTGCACCCTCTCCTGAACT
>QCLC01000046.1 GCA_003214855.1 Prochlorococcus sp. AG-412-I05
CGGCTCAAGCCTTTACGGGCAATAGTGTTTGCTGTGTCTTGATTCTATCAAAGGCTTTCATTCTTTCTTATGATCTCATCAGCCATTTCAAATGGCAGCCTTTAGGACGTTGATGGTGTTAGATAGCAAGCAGCATCTCCATCTGAAATTTTCAGGAGTAGTTTTTGCATGACAGGGTCAACTAAATTAAGCTTTGATTCGTTCAAAGAGAATCAATTGATGCAGACAGAAAAGCGCCTTTTGGCCTAAATAGAGTTAGACGAGAAGACTTTCCATGACTGAAATGTTAAATTTTGATCTGCGGCAGAAAGCTCTGAAACTCCTCAGCAGAAAAAGAGCTTTGAAAAATGAGCTCAAGCTTTACCTTGTTTTCAATCAATTGCTTATCTGGGTTTGGGTGTTTACTAAAATTAGCTTTTTTTGGCCCATTTGGTCTATTTTGGCTGGAGGGATTTATCTTCTTTCTAAGTCACATAAACTCTCTCGTATACAGAAGCAGCTTATCCATGCAAAAGCGAGGCAGCGTATGGGTGCCTCGACTCTTCTAAAAGACAAACACATTTCGAAACTTGTTGAAGCATCGTGAATCTTGGCGCTTCATCTTCGTAATGGAGGAGATCGACAGAAACCTTGCAGAAACGATCAACGCAGCTGAGGGCACGCCCTTTGCGGACCAGAAGAAGATGCTACCGAGACCAACAATTTCTAGATCATTCTGAGGCTAAATCTTGATTCACTAAGAAGAACATTAGACTCGGGGAAGATCCCATAATATTTTTTTAACAGTATTAAATACCGAAACATTGAATATGGATAATAGTGGTTTTATTGATTGGTATTCGAACTAAAAAGCTTGATCACAGATCAAGTGTATTTGAGTCGCCTTGCGATTTTAGCTAGACAAACAATGCCTCAAGTATCAATATGAAATAGATGTAGGTAATAGCAAGTGTCTGCAATGATGTTTATGATGAAAGGTTGATGTATGAAAAGGATTTCATTTCATGCTTGCCGCGAGTTTGTCTTATCTTGAATCAGTTGGCAATTTATAAAGTCGACCCTCTTAAACTAAGCCAATTGGTTTAATAGAGCTTTTATTCCTGCACTTACTAGAAAGCAGCTAAGACCTGCTTCATTATTCTTGGCTTGTCTTGCTGCTTGATGGCTGCGTTTGGGCAAGTCAATTGTTTGACGACCACTTCCTCAATAAAAAGACAATATCACAATAAATTTTAGTTGCCATAGAAGTCAATGTAAGGATATTTTCAATTGGCCAATAGAGTCTATCTTTTGTAGCTATAAGCACAGGTTTGTTGATTGTAAGTCTTCAAACCATGGCATAGTCAACTTTTGCGGCTTTATTGTGAGGTTTTATACAGCATTCTTTTATAGTTTTTCTTATCTTTCTCAAGTCACATATTTTGAGCAAGACCATGACGATCGCTGATTTCATGAGCAACAAGGCAGAGACTTGGAACGGAAGAGTCGCAATGCTTGGCTTTTTAGTGGCCATCGGTACATATGTAGTAACAGGAGAAATTATTCCCGGTATTTTTTAGTGAACTTATAGGGAGCTTTCTTGAGCTATTTTTATATTCAAGTGGCTCCCTATTATTTAAACCAAAAGGCTCTTCATCTATTGCATTGGGGCGTGTCATCCCTTTCTACTTTCACCTCAAGTACTGTGCAGCATTGATCGAACCCTGCACTCATCACCACTGGGGTGGCGCAGCGCTCCAAAACCCCTTGATGCCTTGTGTGCATCGCTCCATGAGCTCCATGGCGTCTTCGATGCAATCGTCAAGCCCCCTGCCGTAAGCAGCTACAGAGGCTGATGAAGCGATCAATCAAGCGTGCTGCAGCCTCGACGCTTCCTTCTACTGCAACTAATCAACGCCTACTTTCAACTCTCAGTTCTCAATGCTCTTCTGGCCAGCATCGATCTACGGCCTGGCTGAAGAGGCAACAACAGAGCAACTCAATACATCTCCTGCCAGACATCCGAGCGGATCGGCAAGGGACTGACGAACCAAGCGCTAGCAGCCGATGAGATATATCAAGATTTCTTGATGGATTGCTAACTCTTCCTCTTTTCACCTACGCGCTGCTCTAGTAATGGAACGCCTGACAAGGCTCAGGCCCATAACGGAAAAGAAGCAAAAATCATCGGAAAAAAGACGGACTCACATTAACAAGACAAGATTATGTTAAAAGAGAAAAATAATTTGCTAAAAACTAAAAAGAAGACTGTTGTATATTTAAAAGCATTAAAACTAATTTCAATTGACTTCAATCTCTAAGCTTGGCTTTTTGATATCAGACAGTCCTTAATCAATGACAAAGCCAGGTCACAAAAAATTCTCAAATTCTTATGTCTTATTTTTGCGAAGTCAATTATCATTTTTCAAACTCAGAATAGCATTGATGGAGCCGTCGCATCAACACAGCATCTTCTTCAAAACGCTTAGCTATCACCTGGAGATAAAGGCAGACAGCGGTTGGTATTTATTCCTCCCATGTGAATAAAGCCATGTCAACCACGAAACAAGAATCAAATTCTAATAATTTATTCCAGAACACACCTTTAGCAAAGCCAGTTGCAAACAGAAGCTTTTCTTATAGTAAGTGGAGCAGATGGACCTGACTGACCAATACACGTTCAAAAGAAGACAATCATTAAATCAGAAGGTAAATAGTTACTCTATTTTGAAAAGGCAAAGTATTTAAATACTTTAAATATAAAGCCTCAATCAAAGGGATCAAGGAAACATATCAAAATGGAGACTTCAACCAAAGCCTTGAGAAGATATTTCAGTACGAAGCTTGAATTTATACATACCAACCCCGCCACCTGCATTAACCGTAGCAATAGCATTGTCATCCGGCTTCCAAGCAATGCAACTGATCCTTTCACCAACAAAAACACCACCCAATGGGTTTCCATCTCCATATTTGTCCAAAAACCATACAAGTACGGAACCGTCCCTCGCACCTGAAGCAAGAAGAGGACCATGATTTGCAAAACTCAGGCTGGAAATAGGCTCAGCATGCAAAAGTAACTGGCCAGGCAACGTGCCTTCAGGCCCATCACCTTGGAAACTCCAAACAGTAATTTGCTCACTGCCTCCAGTGGCAAGAAATATGCCTGTCTGATCAAAGGCCAGTTGGCTTGGCTTTCCTGGGTAACCAGTCATTTCAGCATCATTTCCAGTGGAACGTCGCCAAAAATGAACCGAGTTATCCTGACTTCCACAAGCAACAACATCACCATCAGGGCTGAGAACCATTGAAACGAGTGATCCTTGCCATTCAAGCTTTTGATTAATAGCACCTTGCGTGACATCAAAAAAAGTTACTTGCCCATAACTCGCTGTTGCTAATTCAGAGGAAGACGACCAGGCGATTGCAGAGACTGTGCTTGTATGCTCGGAAGAACGCCATTTCTCCTCTCCATCAATATCAAAAACATAGGCATAGCGAGACATGCTTACTGCTAGATATTGCCCATCAGGAGACCAATGGAGATGCTCAACCCAGCCACCTCCGAGTTCAATAGACTTTACGACGTCATATTTTTCACTATTCCAAATGGTTAAACAACCATTCTGACCAGCAGTCGCAAAAACAGCTTTACTCGGGTGAATAGCCACGGACAACAAGCCTGCTTGATGAATATCATTTATTTTCCAATTAATTTGACCTGTAAGGCCATTGAATAAATAAAGACCTCCAGTAACATCAGCGACCAACAAAGCTTCACCATTATGAACCCAGCCACAGGCCATAGCGTAATCATCAACCTGCGCACTCCAGCCTTCGTGGAGCATTCCTTGAGGCTTGAAAACTTTTAGATTAGACAATGCTCAAATCCCTCACGCATGGACTCTTCGTCCAGTTTTCGCCCAATGAATACAAGTTGATTATGGCGAGGCTCATCCCCCCATTCACGATCAGGTTGAGCCGTGAACAGCATATGGACTCCCTGAAAAACAATCCTACGCGAATCACCCTCATAACTAATAAAACCTTTCGTTCTAAAAATATCAACACCTTTCTCTACTAACAGCTTACCCATCCACTGATTGAGCTTTTCAGGATCGACATTTCCTGAACATTCTATCGCAATGGAGCCAACCTCATCATCGTGTTCATGTTCAGCGACCCATACACGTTCGGATGTAGTTGATAGATATGGAATTGGATCAGAAGAATCATTAAAGGCAGGTAAAAACTTCTTAACTTTAATGTCAAACTCATCGGCAGTATGCTGGGTAAATAGCCCTAATTGACAAGTTCGGTTGATCTCTAATCGAAAAATCTTTTGACCCTCAGCTTGTAGTTGAAGATTCACGTGCTGACAAACAGGGATTGTTTGCCCAGGCTCCAAATCGATGGCTGGTTGAGCATATAAGCGCACGCACTGTTCAGCTCCCTCTCTAAATGATCTCTCATCTGTAGCTTGATTCGGGAGAACAACAATAGACATCGTGGGATCTGGACCTTCTTCGAGACTGAGATGATAAGTACCTTCCTCAAGATCAAAGACGCCCGTCCATTCGAATGGATACTCTGGCTCTAGAAAAGTTGGCCGATGTGCCAATACTTGATCCAAGTCAAAAGCACTGAGATTCAAGACTGTATCTACAGGTACATCAGCTTCTTCACTTCTCACAATACGGGCCATCCTATTCATGTCTCGCAGCCGAGATTCAAGGACATCAAGACTGTCGTGACTAACGAGATCTGTTTTATTCAGAATAAGAACATCTGCAAAAGCGACTTGCTCTGAACTTTCCCGACTACGACCAAGTTGTTGCTGAATATGGACTGCATCGACAAGTGTTACAATTCCATCAAGAGAGAATTCATCGCGAATTTCATCATCCATAAAAAATGTCTGAGCAACAGGTCCAGGGTCTGCTAGGCCTGTTGTTTCAACTAAGACGTAGTCAAATTTGTCTCGACGTTTCATCAGATTTCCCAGTACGCGTATCAAATCTCCTCTCACTGTGCAACATATGCAGCCATTAGACATCTCAAAAACCTCTTCATCAGCATTGATGACAAGGCCCTGATCAATACCAACCTCTCCATATTCATTCTCAATCACAGCGATTCGTTTACCGTGCTTTTCGCTGAGAATTCGGTTCAGCAACGTTGTCTTACCAGAGCCCAGGAATCCGGTAAGGATCGTTACTGGCACTTTTTGGTCAACAGTCATGCATAAAAATAAAAACTAAACTTAATCCCTTTGACGCAAAGGCGTGAGAATGATTATCATTCTTAAGAATTCCTGGTTAGCGCCAAGCCGTCTTGTTCAGTTTTTTCTTCTCAAGTCGGCTTAAGCGCCGGTTGTCCTCCTCCATCTTGAAGCTGAGCTCCGCCTCGTTAATTCTCAGCTTGGTCGCCTGTGGTGCGTCTGCTCCAACGGAGACCAATTCAAAGGTAAGCAATGGTCTGAAGGTTGTTACGTCCTTCCTGCCAATGACGCTCTTCACATCCGCTGTAGCAGGAGATTGCGCGACTGTTACTGCCCTCATCCCACCCAATCTTGGGCCACATGATTTTCAGGCAACGCCAGCTTCGATCTCCTCACTGAGAGAAGCTCAGTTGCTCGTCAAAAACGGCCTAGGAATGGAAGAATTTCTCGAGAAGTTGCTGACATCTGCTAACAATCCAACACTTGTAGTAATTGATACAAGTGTTGGCATTCCAACTCTCGAGCCGTCAGTAGATGACACTCACGACCACAATCACGACCACAATCACGACCACGGTGTGATCAATCCCCACATCTGGCTTGATCCAATCAGAGCCATTCAACAAGTTGAGAGTATCCGTGATGGTTTGGTAAAGGCTGACCCAAGTTGTGCTGAGCAATATAAAAGGAATTCTGAACTATACACTCAAGAACTTCAAAAATTAAATGAGGAGATCTCAGGTCAACTAAAACAATATTCGGGAAAAACATTTGTTGCCTTCCATGACTTTGCGCCATATTTTGCTGAGAGATACAACCTTAAGGGCGAGTACATCGTTGATCTACCTGAAATGAATCCGAGCCCTGCTGATCTACAACGTGTTGCAGTAAAAGTAAGAAAATCTCAACTCAAAGCTCTGCTTAGTGAGCCTCAGGCAGGAAATCGTTCGTTTAATGCTCTTGCGAATGATCTTGGAGTAAGAGTGGTTGAATTTAATCCACTGGAAACTGGCTCAATCGATTCAGCGCGTGAGCCTGAGACCTATTTCGATGTCATGAGATCTAATACGGTAAACCTGATTAAGGCAATCGGGGGCTAATTTTTGATCGTGAGCCCTGTTCTTATAGTAAGAAATCTATGCGTTGAGCGAGCCGGGAGTCTCACAGTTGAGGACGTCTCATTCGAATTACATCCTGAAAGTGAAACGGCTCTTGTCGGGCCGAATGGCGCAGGTAAGACAACTCTCCTTGCCGCTGTACTGGGTCTTCTCAGCAAAAAATCTGGAACTGTGGAGATTCTTGGTCAATCTCTTGGCCAAAATGGCTCCCTGCCAACAGACGTCAGAACCCAGATCGCCTATGTGCCCCAAAGCCTTGCTCTACAAGGACATTTCCCTTTAACTGTCTCTGAGTTTGTTGGTTTTGGGTTTGATTCTCCTGGCCCCCATCTTCCTTGGAGGCAACGACAAGCGAGACGTGCTGCAGTCCAACAGGCTCTCGAAAGAACTGACTGTGCTGACCTCAGCAGTCGATTACTCAGTGAACTATCCGGTGGACAACTGAAGCGGGTGATGCTTTCTTTTTGTGTTGTTCGTCCGCGTCGATTACTTGTTTTAGATGAAGCACAAGCGGGCCTTGATGTTCCTTCAAATGAACGGTTTCAACGCCTACTCCTCGAACTTCGCAAGCAGGAAGGATGGGCTGTTCTTCATGTATCGCACGATCTGGACATGGTTCGTAGAAGCAGCGATCAAGTCCTCGGGTTGAACCGTCGTCTGTGCTGTATTGGGACCCCTGATAACACTCTTACCCCGGAGCATTTGATCGACCTTTACGGACATAACGTCGTTCCTTATCGACATCATTGTCGTGAGTGATCCTAACACGATTGTAGAGATTTTAAGGGAACCGTTCATGCAACGTGCAATGTTGGGTGGTCTAATCACCGGATCATTAGGTGGATTGTTGGGCAGTATTGCTGTTCTCAGACAGTTATCATTTTTCAGTGATGCGCTAGGCCATTCCGCCTTACTGGGAATCACATTAGGGATCATTCTTGGAGTCAACCCCATGTTGGTCTTGATTCCATTTGCGATGGTGTTTGCACTGACGGTCAATCAACTTGTCGAACGAAGTTCTTTACCGACCGATGCGCTTCTCAATATTGTGTATTCAAGTTCTCTGGCGGCAGCAATTTTAGCTTTAAGCTTAGTAGAAACTTACCGAGGTGGAATCCGCCAGTTACTATTTGGCGATATTCTTGGGGTTAGCAATATTGATATGATTGTAAGTATCATACTATTAATTGTTGCTTTGATTTATATCGCCACTTCAATACGTTCACAGGTTCTACTGACTTTGAATACTGAGCTTGCAAGTGTCGCAGGTGTACAAACACGTTGGCATCGGATGGCATTTATTGTTTTACTTGCAGTGGTTGTTGCTGTATCGATTAAGGCAGTAGGCGTCTTGTTGATCAGCGCCTTCGTTGTCATACCTGCTTGTGCCAGCCGTTTGTTGAGCCGACATTTCACTCTCTACATGCTTGTTTCAGCCGCTCTTGGTGGTGGATGTGCATTGGTGGGTTTGCTTGCATCCGGAATCACCAATTTGCCATCAGGTCCATCTGTTGTGATGGTTCAATTTATTGTTTTTTTGATAGCGCTCTCCTTCAGCAGCCGGCCATTTAGAAAGAAGAGAGGGTTCGCTCAGACAGGATTACGCCAAATTTCTGATGCAAAAAGAAACGACCCTCGGACTTCTTTCTAACATTACCTGCAGAGAATGTAGAGCTTGTCTGCGAAGTTCGTTATGTAAATTGATATCTGGGTTTCAATTTACAGCATTTTGCATCTGGGGATTGCAGACTTGCGAACGGAAATAAATCCAATTCTTCTACGCCTATTGGCTTTAGGACGTATTTAATATTAGTCAAGGCTCTACACCTACCCGTCTAGATTAATGGACGCTTGGAAAACCGAAGGAATTTCTACTCTTATATATATAGACTCTATGCCAAAAATCAACAACCCATCAAGTTTTTTTGATGATATGCTGATTTTTGCTGTTTCACCGCTTTGGGTGGACTAATTATGGAGTGTCGGATGCTTCCAAAGCTACCCATGACTGTCATTAAGAAGAGTCTGCTGCTCCCTTCACTGGTCGCTCTCGGTGTTGGCATCACGGCTTGCAGCACCTCAGGCACCTCAGGCACCTCAGGGTCATCCGGCCGTCTCAGTGGAGCTGGTGCCACTTTCCCTGCAAAGATCTATACCCGTTGGTTCTCTGAGCTGCCCAAGGCTGGAGGGCCACAGGTCAACTATCAAGCTGTTGGTTCTGGATCTGGTCGTAAAGCCTTTATTGATCAGACCGTGAGCTTCGCGGCATCGGATGATCCGATGAAGCAAGAAGATATTGACAAGGTTCAGCGTGGCTTGGTGCAAATCCCCATGGTGGGAGGCACCATCGCCTTTGGCTACAACCGCAACTGCGATCTGAAGTTGACCCAACAGCAAGCGGTTGAAGTTGCTCTTGGCAGCATCACTGATTGGAATCAACTCAATTGCCCTGCAGGCAAGATCACTTGGGTGCATCGCTCTGATGGCTCTGGCACCACCAAGGCTTTTACCAATTCCATGCAGGCCTTTTCTCAACAATGGACCCTGGGAACCGGGAAATCAGTGGAATGGCCAACAGGGGTGGGCGCTAAAGGAAATTCAGGTGTTGCTGGTGTGATTACAAACACACCTGGCGCGATCGGTTATGTAAATCAGTCATACGTCAAAGGAAAGGTTAAAGCTGCTGCACTTGAAAATCTCTCTGGCGAGTTCCTCAAGCCAAGTGTGAAGACAGGAGCTGCTGCCCTCAATGGCATCCAGTTAGACGCCAATCTCGCCGGTACCAATCCAAATCCCACAGCCAAAGGTGCTTATCCGATTGCCACTCTCACCTGGTTGTTGGCATACAAAACTGGTAATGGCAGCAACCTTGACGCACTCAAAACAACCTTTGACTACATGTTGAGTGATGAGGCTCAGGCGCAAGCTGATGGTTTGGGTTTTGTCCCCCTTCAGGGTGAAATTCTCTCCAAGGCTCGGGCAGCAGTTGAAAAGGTCGGCAAATGACTGTTGCACCTCAAAAGGTCGTACCTCCTCAGTCATTGAAAGTTTTCCGATTACTTGTTGTTGAAGACGATGACACGATTCGAGAAACTATTGGCGAGGCTTTGTGTGCTGAGGGTTTTGAAACTATATTGTGTGGAGATGGAGTAGAAGCTGTTTCGATCCTTACAAGTCAACCGAGACATAAATTTGATCTTATTATTTTAGATCTGATGCTCCCTGGCATTGGTGGTCTAGATATTTGTCGAAGATTGAGAGAATTTGATCCTAAAACACACATATTGATGATCAGTGCTCGAGATAGTGAAATCGATCGTGTTTTGGGGCTTGAGGTTGGAGCTGATGATTACCTGGTCAAACCATTTAGCGTTAGAGAACTTGTTGCGCGTTGTCGAGCACAATTACGTCGTTATCAGGAACGACCTGACGATTCAAATGCAACAATGATTGAATATGGGAATTTATGTTTATACATTCAAGAATGTAGAGTCACCAAGGATGGGAAAAATCTAAACCTTGCTCCAAAGGAGTATAAAATATTAAAATTATTACTAGAACACCCCAGACAAGTCCTGAGCCGAGATCAGATTCTTGAGCGAATATGGGGCAATGATTATTTTGGCGATACCAAAACTGTAGACGTACACATTCGCTGGATAAGAGAAAAGATTGAGCAGGATCCCTCATCCCCTCAGTACATCCATACTGTGAGAGGATTTGGTTATCGCTTTGGGTAATATTGATCTTGTATTTTTCTCTGATTATATTTATCGTAGGATTCTCAATTGGCATCATTACAAGGCAAAACTTGTTAAAGAGATCACCTAAAGAAAAAATAGATCCACAGATCAATGACTTTCTTAGCTTAAACGGGATTAGCATCAATACTCCTCAGTTATTGGCCTGGATTGACGTTGCCAGTCAAGGGTGGATAATTCTAACTCCCGCATTTGATATTGCTTATATCAATATCAAGGCACAACGTCTATTGCAGATTACTGGAAAAAAGCTTGTTCAAGGCCATTCATTATCTCAAATAATCAAATCTACGTTATTAAATGATGCGATTCGAGAGGTTCGACAACAACAGCTTCCTCAAAGAGTTGAATTTGATGTTAACAACATACCTCTAGAGGCCTATGTTCATCCAGGTATAGAAGAATGCCTTTTAGTTTTGCTTTCAAGTCGCCGATCAATAGAGGCGCAACAACAACAACAAGAACGTTGGTTGAGTGATGTAGCACATGAGCTTAAAACTCCTCTAACAGCCTTAATTTTGGTTAGTGATCGGTTAGAGCAGATAATCCCGGGCAAAGATTCAGTGTTGGTAGATCGTATGCAAAGAGAACTACAAAGACTTCAAAAAATGCTTGAAGATCTTTTTGAACTTTCAAGGCTTGAGAATAAACAGCCTATAGATAATACAAATTACATTGCTAATTCTATAGAGGATCTCCTGGAAAATGCCTGGAATACCATTCGCCCTATAGCTGAACTACGTAATGTCAACCTCATAACATATACTGACGAGCCTGGACTGATACTTGGTGATAAGCAACGACTACAAAGAGCATTGATTAATTTGCTGGATAACGCTCTGCGTTACTCACCTGAGAATGGCTCTATTGAAGTAGATATCCTTCCAAAGGGACTTTGGTGGCTTATCAAGATCCGTGATCATGGCCCTGGACTTAGTGAGATTGACTTAAGCAATATGTTTCAGCGTTTTTATCGAGGAGATATCTCAAGAAAACGAACAAGCCGAAGTGGCAGTGGTCTTGGATTAGCCATTGTCGAGCAAATTATTATCAGTCATGGCGGAAGCATCAAAGCAGAAAATCACCCTGAAGGAGGAACTAGTATCGAACTTTTACTACCTAAAGGCAAATACTAAGCAATAATCGAAAAATAAAATAAAATTGTCGTAGTCAAGATGCTTTGAGAATATGCTATTTGAAAATAAAAAAATGCCCTCCGTTTAAGGAGGGCATTGAATTTAATCCGTGAGAGTTTGGCTTTTTAAGCCTATTAGTTAGAACTTAAACGTAGTTTGAACAACTCCTCCAAAAACATTGAACTGGTTATCGTACTGATCTCCGGTATTTTGCCCCATTGGACGACTCAGATAAAACACCGCTGGTGTGATTGAGATGTTGTCAGTAACTTGGAACTTATACCAAAGTTCAAAGGCATAATTACCATCATAAGTGGTTTCATCACCCTTAAGACTGGTAACAAACTGCGGTTGACCTCCTGCAAGTCCTAGGTAATTACCTTCAATAAAGACATCGCTCCATTGCAATCCAACCATCCAGCTTTGGAATTGATCTGCTACCTGGTCCTCAAGATCATCCTCTAGGTCGTTGTCGGCAAGATCGTAGAAATCACCACTCAGACTAGAAAGACCCCAACCTGCGCTGACGGACGGGATCCAACCTGAATCCTCAGGTTTCCAGAATGCATTAACAGCAAAGTTGTTGGAATATGCACCGGAGCGTTGATCAAAGACCTCGTCTCCATCAGCATCAAAGCCAACGACCTGTTGGCAATTTTGATGCCATTTGTTGTCTGCAACAAAGTCGGTGCCACGGCGAAATTTCACACCGCATTGACCGTAACGATAGCCCAAAGCAACGCCCCATCTTTTACTGCTATATGCCACTTGTCCTGTAATATTTCCTTCGGCATTATCTGTCATAAACCCACCTGTTGATGGGTTGCCATCGTCAGCCTCACCTGCGTCAGAAACATAGCTCACAGAAGCACTAAATGCTGGATCACCTTTGCTGGTTTTTTGCTTCCATATTGCACCAAAAGCACCTCCTGTTTCTTTGTTATAGACGCCAGGAGTGCCCATTGTTCCACCAAAGTAATCGAGTACTTTGCTCTTTCCATAGGCCGTGGGCTTAATACCGAGCATTTCAGTATTTCGTGCCAATGGTCCAGCGATAAATGTAAATTCATCGCCAACAGGGAACCTATAATAGAGGCGATCGATCGTTACGATATCATCAGTCGCAGAAGCAGTATCTAGAGCTGTTAGTGATCCCTTAAGACCTTCACCTTCCCAAGCAGTTGAGTCCATATTTCCCGAACGAAGTCGGGTATAAAGAAGATCTTTACCCGTAAAGCTTGTATTAAGACCAAGGCGCAGATCATATGTGAATGTAAACGCTCCAACTTCTTCGTTGTACGGATCTGAAAGGGACTCATCACCTCCAGCATTGACTGCTCCAAGAACGAAGATTGACTTGCCTTTGAGCTTGGTGGTGGTGGAGAAATGAGTGGCTTCCAGTTCACCAACGCGGGCTTCTAGGCCATCA
>QCLC01000047.1 GCA_003214855.1 Prochlorococcus sp. AG-412-I05
TGATGGTCTTGAAGCCCGCGTTGGCGAACTCGAAGCCACTCAGTTCTCGACAACAACCAAGCTTGTTGGTCAGACATTCTTAATAAGTCGACGACTCAAAGAAGCCTGGATCAAATGCGTTGATCAAGACAAATCCTGCTTTAACTTTTATCAAGACGAGGTCGACTTACAACAATCATCAGTCAACAGCTAGATCAATGAGCCCCAAAGAAGAGATCTTCTCATGATCTATACATATAAGGTTAGTTCAGTAACGAACCATCAGCATTACAATCACGGAGGTCATTCCACTTGTCCAAATTTTCTTCTAAGTTGTCAAACTCATTTTCTGAGTCATTGATTTGTTGGGCTTTAATTAATGCTTGAAAAGCCTCGACACCATACCTGCTTGCGATTCTTTGCTTGATACAGGCTTTATACTTAGAGCCAACCTTTAATTCATCCTCTGCTCCTCTTAAATTATCCTGAGCCAACTCACTCTTTTCTCTCCATTCCAGCATGTGGTTCGTGAATTCTTCTTGTGCACCATCAGCGAAAGCAGATTCGCTATGTACTACAAGCAAGAGCAATAAAACTAATCCTGCTAAGAAATGACGCATTCCTCGTCCCTAGAGGCCTCATGATTATCCCATAAAAGTTTATAGCACCATTTCTCTTTCGGCGAATGCCTAACTCTTTCGACACCTTTCTTTGTTAGAATAAAGATTGGCTTACCTGATTCTGAGACCTGCTTGATGTCTACATTGCCGAGCATCCACATGCGCATAAACACTTGATTGTCGGTCATGGTCCCAAGATATTCCTTGCAACTTTTACCAACATCAATAAACCAGAGGGAAAGTAGATCTGCCTTCTCTCTATCTCCCTTACAAAGCTGAAGCGTAGTCCGCAAAATAGCCGTTGCATCGCCTTGCTTAAGCGCAAAACGAATCAAGGCATTTCCAAGGCCAATCTGCTCGCGATCTACACTCATGGCGCCATTTCTGCTGGGCATATATAAGTAGTCGAAAGTCGTAAGCAAAATTATGAAGTCAACTCTAGCCAAGAAAGCACCGTGCACTCCGGCTTAAATGCTCGCAAGTTATGGAATGAAGATGCGCGGCAAGATGGATTAGTTTTGAAGGATTTACAAGCTGAATCTATCAAGATAGAATTCTATTCAAATAGAATCTAAAAGGTCTAGAACGGTTATTAAAAGCCTAACATTCAAACCCAATGTCTATCCAAATGGAATAGAAAAATCTCTGTTATTCCGCAAGCTAAGCCTGAAAAAGGTTTGTTTAATAGCAATCAGAGCTGAGTTAACACAATCAACCCCACCTCAGCAGCCATTGCAAGGGTAATACAAACTCATCAAGCCAACGAGCTTCTCTTGAAGAAAACTCCAACAAGATTGGATGCCGTCAATGAAAAAGGCAAGTCACAATCAAGCCTTGGATTGATCATCTAAGCAAAACTGTCAACACATACTCAACATATTATCCTTATAAGCTAGAGGCCCTAGTCCAAATAAGAGAAGGGGCCTCTAGCCAAAAAGAATTTTTCAAAAGATGCCTGGAATAATCCAACCAGTCAGTGCATAATCATAGCGATTAGACCTTTTAACAAGCCTTTTCGTGAATTTCTTGAGAGAGTTAAGGGGATTAAATTCCATAATAAGTCAGGAGAGAGTAAAATGCCCTGAAGTTTTAACTTAAGGGCATTAGTGTCTATAAAGTGCTTAAAACAATCCAGGAATAATCTGCCCTGTAGCAGCGTAACTGGCGAGTGCTCCAATAAAGCCAATCATTGCCCAGCGGCCGTTTTGTAGCTCTGCATTTTCATTCATGATGATTGAGAGGTAGAGGAATTGTGTAAGAAAAGGTCAGGAAAGGCAAAAAGGCCTCATGCCAATTGGCATTCAGACAAGAAGTACAGTCAATGTCATATTCTCGGCTAATCCACGGTTTAAAAAAGACGATTAGCCAGAACAATGATCATTAAAATCAAAAAATGCCGGGTAAGATTTGCCCTGTGAACAAATAAGCCACGACAGCAGATAAGAAGCCAATCATTGCCCAACGTCCGTTGGCCAGTTCTGCTTCTTTACTAAAGGCGGTGTATTCAGGATCAATTTGCATGCGAGGTTCGCTTGCATACATGTTCTGACGTCCACCGTCTTCAGTGATGACATTTGTAGAAGAAGTCATGATCTTTCTGCTTAAACCACACCAGGAATAATTTGGCCTGTCGTTAGATATGCTCCGACCGCAGCCCAAAATCCCATCATTGCGGCCATTCCATTAACACGCTCAGCGGTTAACTTCTGATTTTCGACCCTATTGGTCTTGGGTGTTTTTTTCATAAGAAGGAATTTGAGTTCAGGTCCCTTTGATCACGAAGACCAGTGCTCCGGCCTTCGTTACAAAAGCTTAACACAAGAGGTTGCGAAGTGTGACGATTTGCCTTCAGCTGAGGTCTCGCCGGAATAAGAACCTAAAAATCCCTTTAATAGCAATGCATTTCCATACATCAATCTTATTGCTAAATATTTAGATTATTACATTAAGAAAGAGCTTTCTGCTCTATATAGGGGAATTTATATCACGAAGATGTTTTTTTATGGATGCATTGGCTCATGTCAGCTCAATCATTGATGGCAGTCTCAATGACTCCTTGCCAACATTGGATAATGTAAACATAGCGAAGTCTATTGGATTTGAATTTTTCTCACTATTCTTGTAAGAGGGTTTAGAAACTTAAGCATCTATCATCTCTCTATGTAACTCAATATAAAGGCAGACGACTAATGAATGCTCAAAAGAGCACTCCGTCCATGCTTGCTCAACCGCTCTCTCAATTTTAGGACTTGCATCAAAGCCTCAAAAGGCTTGGACTGCACAAACCTGAATCAAGCAAAAACCCCACGGCTTCCAAAGGCTTAGGTGTAAACACCTAGAGGCCGCTTGATATGGGCCGTAATTGGAAGAATTTATTTCGAAGCCCTCCCTAGGCTCTTGATAGAGCTAATCAATAGATACTGGCATTTGGCTGATGGCGACAAGCTCATCACATTCAACAAACTGGCAAGAAGCCTTCATTGGTGCTCTTGCCACCTGTTCAAGTCTTTTAAATTACCGTTTGCCAGGCAGATCATCTATGCGAGTTCAGCTTAGTGAATTCAGAACTCAAGGTGAACTGAATAGAAATTAGATTGACTTGATTAATCAACAAACCAAGATCTTTGCCTGCCTACAGACCTATGGTTTGGTTTGCTTTTTTCTGGTTAGATAGAAAGTATGCCCCAGAAAAATAAAAACTAGACGTTAAAGAGAAACTCCATAACATCACCCTCCTCTACGACGTAGTCCTTACCTTCACTACGCAGCCAGCCCTTGTTGCGTGCTTCAGCAAAGGAACCGGCCTCAAGCAACTTCTGGTAAGCAATGGTTTGAGCACGTATGAAACCACGCTCGAAGTCAGTATGGATCACACCAGCTGTCTGCGGCGCCGTCATGCCGGCCTTAAACGTCCAAGCACGGGTTTCCTTCTCCCCTGTGGTGAAGTAAGTACGAAGACCGAGAAGCCGATAGGTCGCCTTGATCAAACTCTTCAGCCCCCCCTCACTCACCCCAAGGCCTTCAAGGTAATCAATCCGCTCTGCTTCGCCGAGTTCAATTAACTCAGCCTCCACCTGGGCTGAAATGCGCACGCATTCAGCATCCTCACGCGTCGCCAAGCTGGTCACTTGCTCACAGTAGGCATTGCCGCCGGCAAGCTCGTCTTCGCTCACATTGGTGGCGTAAATGATTGGCTTAGCCGTTAGCAGACCAAGCGGTTTAATCATCTTTGCTTCTTCATCACTGAGCTCTACAGCACGAGCAGCACCACCTTGCTCAAGCACAGATTGAATCCGCTCAAGCACAGCATCTTCGAGCTGGGCATCATTGCTTGTGCGCGTCTGTTTTTTCAAGCGCAAGCGCCGTTTCTCGATCTGACTGAGATCGGCAAAGCCGAGTTCAAGATTGATGACCTCAGCATCCCTAGAAGGGTCCACTGATCCAGAGACATGGATCACATCCTCGTCTTCAAAGCAACGCACCACATGCACGATGGCGTCAACCTCGCGAATATTGGCAAGAAATTTGTTGCCCAACCCCTCTCCCTCACTAGCCCCCTTGACCAAACCAGCGATATCAACAAACTCCATGCGCGTTGGAATCAGCTCCTTGCTCTTGCTTAGATCGCAAAGCAGCTGCAAGCGCTCATCAGGTACCGCAACGCTGCCCACATTCGGTTCAATGGTGCAGAAGGGAAAGTTGGCAGCTTGAGCCTGCGCGTTGGCCACAAGTGCATTGAAAAGCGTGGACTTACCCACATTGGGTAGTCCAACAATTCCGGCTTTAAGCATGGGGGCAAATCTAGCCGTGCCCATGCCAGGAACCATTTCAACAGCACTATGGCACCGCAGAGAAACGCTAATAGCACTAAAGGGTTACGCTACGGTGCCTTAGCGCAGTCAGGCGCTCTGACCAGCGAGACTGCTTGACATCGTTGGTGGGTTGATGGCCAGTACAAAGGCCCGGCCCATATCAACACATCAGGAGCAGGGATTGGTCCATCTCACACAACTCAAAGGTGCGTTAGGGCAACGCAAACGCTTGATCAGCCTCAGTGCAGCTGTGGTACTGATCACCGCAGGCAGCTTGACGTGGCGGTTTGGCCCTCAGCAGCGCTTGGGCCGCGATCTCAGCGATTACACCGTAGAAACCGAGCGGGGCACACTTCCGGGGATCGTCACCGCCAACGGCGAATTGCAAGCGAAGCGGAGCGTGAATGTCAGCCCAAAACGATCGGGATTACTGAAAGAGCTCTATGTCGATCAAGGCGACGAGGTCAAAAAGGGAGAGGTGCTCGCTCGCATGGATAGTGGCGACTACAACGACCGCTTAGATGAAGCGAAGGCCCTTGAAAGAAAAGAGCAAGCTGAATACGAAACGAGAAAAGCAGACCATGAGCGGCGCGACAACCTCTACCAACAAGGAGCCATCTCAGCCGACGACGCGAGCAAATATCGCCGCCTCTACCTGACAAGCCGCGCCAACCTAGCGGCAGCCCAAGAGCGAGTTCAACAACGAATCATTGAAGGGAAAGAGCTGCTTATCAGAGCTCCCTTCAGTGGTGTGATCACAGCCCGTTATGCGGAACCAGGCGCCTTTGTGACGCCAACGACAGCAGCCTCCGCAACTGCCGGGGCTACCAGTTCCTCCTTGGTTGAACTCTCAGAGGGAATAGAGGTGACAGCCAAGGTCCCTGAAAGCGACATTGGCCGTATCCGCATCGGCCAAGAAGCCATCGTGCGCGTGGATGCCTTTCCAGATCAACGCTTCGTGGCACGCGTCAGCGAAATCGCTCCCAGGGCCCAAAAAACTGACAATGTCATCTCTTTCGAAGTGAAGCTGAACTTGATCAGCCCTTCGCCCCAACTGCTGATAGGCATGTCGGCAGACGTGGATTTTCAAACGGGCAAGACTGCACCCAGCACGTTGGTTCCCACCGTGGCAATCGTGACGGAAAAGGGCAAACCTGGAGTGCTTCTGGTGGGCCAAAAAAATCAACCACGCTTTCAAGCGGTGGAACTAGGCACCAGTAGTGGCAGCAAAACAGCCATCCTTAGCGGGCTCAACCCCGGCACGCGAATTTTCATCGATCTGCCCCCATGGGCCAAACCAAAACGCGACTGATGCCAACCCCCATCAATCCGCCCCATGCCTGAGGCTGCTAACAAGCCACTGTTGCTGCTGGTGGATGGCCACTCGCTGGCCTTCCGCAGCTTTTATGCCTTCAGCAAAGGTGGTGAAGGGGGATTGGCCACAAAAGACGGTACCCCTACCAGCGTTACCTATGGCTTCCTAAAAGCCCTGCTGGACAACTGCAAAGGTCTTAGCCCGCAAGGGATTGTGATCGCCTTTGATACAGCTGAGCCAACCTTCCGCCATCAAGCAGACGTCAACTACAAGGCCAATCGTGATGTTGCGCCAGACATTTTTTTCCAGGACCTCAAACAACTGCAAGAGATCCTTGAAAACAACCTGCAACTTCCCCTTTGCCTTGCCCCTGGCTATGAAGCCGATGATGTGCTCGGCACCCTCGCCAACCAAGCGAGCAGAGATGGTTGGGGTGTACGCATCCTCTCCGGCGACCGTGACCTCTTTCAGCTGGTTGATGATCAGCGCGACATTGCCGTGCTTTATATGGGTGGTGGACCGTACGCCAAAAACAGTGGTCCCAGCCTGATCGATGAAGCTGGGGTGCTCAGCAAACTTGGAGTCGTCCCAAGCAAGGTGGTTGAGCTCAAGGCCCTCACTGGCGACAGCTCTGACAACATCCCCGGGGTCAAAGGTGTGGGTCCTAAAACAGCCATCACCCTTCTTAAGGAGAATGGCGATCTCGATGGCATCTACAACGCGCTGGCTGAAGTGGAAGCAGAAGGCGAGAAAGCCAGCCGCGGTGCCATTAAAGGAGCACTCAAAAGCAAGCTCAGCAACGATCGTGATAACGCCTATCTGTCGCTCCATCTCGCAGAGATCCTGGTCGATATCCCCCTACCAAAAGCGCCACGCCTAGAGCTAGGCAGCGTTGACAACGATGGACTCACTGACCGCCTGAGCGCCCTGGAACTCAACAGCCTGGTGCGCCAAGTACCAAGTTTCGTGGCCACCTTCTCCAGCGGGGGATTCAAAGCCAATCGCCACGAACTTGAACCATCCAAATCGACAACAAGCGCAGCAGAACCTGAATCTTCAACAGAAACAAAGGCTTCAAACGACAACGAACAACCGGCTCTACAACCTCAACTGATTACCAATCCAAAAGAGCTGCAAGAGCTTGTCAAACAGCTGATGGGCTACCGAGATCGCCTCAAGCCAGTGGCACTCGACACTGAAACAACCGCCCTCAATCCCTTTTGCGCCGAACTGGTGGGCTTAGGCCTCTGTTGGGGTGAGGGGCTGCAAGACCTGGCCTACATCCCGATCGGACACCATCCGCCTAACGAACTACTGGATGCAGAGGCTGCCTGCCAACTCCCCCTAGAGGCTGTACTCAAAGCGATAGCCCCTTGGTTGGCGAGTAAAGACCACCCCAAAGCACTGCAGAACGCCAAATACGACAGGCTCATTCTTTTGCGCCATGGACTCGCCCTCGAGGGGGTCGTGATGGACACGTTGCTGGCCGACTACCTCCGTGATGCCGCCGCCAAACACGGCCTGGAAGTGATGGCAGAGCGTGAATTCCAGATCACACCAACCAGCTTCAGCGAGCTGGTTGGTAAAGGCCAAACCTTTGCTGATGTCGCGATCCCAACGGCCAGCCTTTACTGCGGCATGGACGTGCATCTCACCCGACGACTTGCCCTACGCCTCAGAGCACAACTTGAGAGCATGGGAGACAAGCTGCTTCCTCTACTGGAGCAAGTTGAGCAACCCCTAGAGCCGGTTTTGGCGCTGATGGAAGCCACCGGGATCCGCATCGACCTGCCCTATTTACAGACACTTTCTGTTGAACTGGGTGAGACCTTGGAGCGTCTGGAAGAACAAGCCCGAGAAGCAGCCGGAGTGGACTTCAATCTGGCCTCCCCCAAACAATTGGGAGAACTGCTGTTCGAAACACTTGGGCTCAATCGCAAAAAATCCAGGCGCACCAAAACGGGCTGGAGCACCGATGCCAACGTGCTGGAAAAACTCGAAGCTGATCATCCCGTGGTGCCGTTGGTGCTGGAGCACAGAGTGCTCAGCAAACTGCGCAGCACCTACGTGGATGCCTTGCCGCAGCTGGTGGAATCAGAGACGGGCAGGGTGCACACCGATTTCAACCAAGCGGTTACGGCCACAGGCCGGCTGAGCAGTAGCAACCCCAACCTGCAAAACATCCCCATCCGCACCGAATTCAGCCGGCGTATCCGCAAAGCTTTTCTTCCCCAGGAGAACTGGCAACTACTAAGTGCTGACTACTCCCAGATTGAGTTGCGCATCCTCACCCACCTCTCTGGAGAGGAGGTTTTGCAAGAGGCCTTCCGCAATGGCGATGACGTACACGCTCTCACCGCAAGGCTGCTGCTAGACAAAGATGACGTCAGCTCTGATGAACGTCGACTGGGCAAAACAATCAACTTCGGCGTGATTTATGGCATGGGCGCCCAACGCTTTGCACGCTCAGCCGGCGTCAGCCAAGCAGAGGCCAAAGACTTCCTTAGCCGTTACAAACAGCGCTACGCGAAGGTGTTTACCTTCCTGGAATTGCAAGAGCGGCTTGCCCTCAGCAAAGGCTATGTCGAAACCCTGTTAGGGCGGCGGCGGCCCTTCCATTTCGATCGCAACGGCTTAGGCCGATTGCTGGGCAAAGATCCATTGGACATTGATCTCGACGTCGCCCGCCGCGGTGGCATGGAAGCCCAACAACTCAGGGCGGCAGCCAATGCACCAATTCAAGGATCCAGTGCAGACATCATCAAAGTGGCGATGGTGCAGTTACAAGAACAACTGACGGCAGCAGATCTACCGGCACGCCTGCTGCTGCAGGTGCACGACGAACTGGTGTTGGAAGTAGACCCCACAGCACTTGAAGATGTTCAGCAGTTGGTGGTGCAAACGATGGAAAAGGCTGTTCAGCTGAGTGTGCCACTCGTGGTGGAAACAGGCATTGGCGATAACTGGATGGACGCGAAATAACAACCTCAACAGACAAAAGAACTAGACGGCAGTTGACCTCTATCAACAAGGCCAAGCAAACACTTGTTTCAATCAATTCAGAGCATGCTTTTAAGCAATAAAAAGGCCCGCCAAGCGGGCCTTGAAGAGATCTAATCAGTTGATTTAAATAGTAACTGTTGGTGCTGCAGCATCAATTACTGGATCAGTTGCAGTTATATCAATAGGGTCCAAATCTAAAGCATCCAAGTCATTATCTGAAAGACCAGCCCTAGCATCGTCACTAACAAATTCCGCCAGATCAGAATCAGCCAAGACCTCCAATTGATCATCAGTCATGTTACCTAAGGTATCAGCAGTTAAATCCGCAACAGTATCATTGCTCAGACCTGCAATCACTTCACCTGCGAGTGATTCCAGCTTATCTCCAATGCCAGCCATGAGGCCAGCAGTCACACCTTTTGCTTGATCCGCACCAATCGCTCCAATAAAATCATCTTCAAGTAGATCAAGATTGTCAGCATCACCTAAGCCAGTCAATTGATCAACAGAAAGGTCCTGTGCGAAATCAGCAGTTAACTCCTCAACAAGATCATCGTTCAGGTCCTTAAATACATCACCAGAAAGCTCATCCACTTTATCTCCGATGGCATCGATGAAGTCCATCGTCAAACCTCCTGCTTGATCCTCACCAATCCCTGAGATCGCATCTTCAGAAAGCAAAGCAACAGTCTCTACATCCATCTTTCTAAGTTGACTCTTCTTGAAGCCACTCATATTCTCAGCAGTGATGCCTTCAATAATTGAATCATCAAGTTTGTCGAGTACTTTCCCGATGCCTCTAAACGCATCCTCCCCTTCTCCTAGTGCATCCAATGCATCTTCGCTTAGATCGTTAATGAAATCAGCGCCAAGCTTCTTAGCCTGATTGCCTCTGAGGCCTGCGTAGGCATCTTCATTAATGGCCTCAAGCTTTTCATCATCTAAACGCTTAAGAGCCTTGGCATTTAATCCACCGAGCTGGTCAGCTTTGATATTTTCAAACACCTCTTCTTCCAATAGATTAAGTGTTTTTTTTGTAAATCCCCCAACTCCTTCCGCTGTCATTTCTTCGAACTCTTCCGTACCAATCTCAGCAATTAGGTCTTTATCTAACTGCTCAATTTGATCGGCCATAAAACCTGCGAAAGCATCAGTAGATAGTTGCTTGAACTGATCTTCAGTGAAGGAACCAATCACTTTTGGGTCGATTGCAGCTAACCCTTCCGGCTTAAATCCGGCAAATGCTTCAGATGCCATTTCTTTCATCTGCTCCGCATCCATTCCAGCAAAAGCCAGTGGAGCCATCTCTCTCATTTGAGATGCATCAAATGCAGCAAAAACTGCAGGGGCCATGTTCGCCATCTGCTCTGGCTTGAATCCAGCAAAGGCAGCTGGAGGCATCTCCATCATCTGCTCTGGCTTAAATCCAGCACACGCATCAGGGGCCATTAGCGCCATCTGATCTGGCTTGAATCCGGCAAAGGCTGCCGGAAGCATCTCCTTCATCTGATCTGGCTTGAATCCAGCAAATGCACCTGGATCCATCTGCGCCATCTGATCTGGCTTGAATCCAGCAAATGCTGCAGGGGTAAATGCCGCAGCATGAGTGGCATCAAATCCAGCAAAGGCACCTGGAGCCATAGCACCCTTCTGCAGGCCCATTACCGCAAACCGCTCGACTTCACAGCCGATGCCATCAACGCTGCAGCCACCGGATGGAAAGGTCTTAATGCAGCCCTTGGCCTCGGGAACAGCTATGCCGAGACCCTAAACTGGCCTGAATGCAAACCACTACCACAAGAAGTCATTCAACCCGCCCATTCCTCCACTCTGGAGCAATGCAGCGAAATACGTCAACACTTCATCGATGCACTGGACGATGACCTCAACAGCTCAGGGGCCATCGCAGTGCTATTCGATCTTGCTCGCCCCCTACGTTCCCTAGCAAACCGCTTGGAGCGTGGTGACACAAAGGCAATTCAAGAAACAGCGCAGCTGAACTTGCTCCCACGTTGGCAACTGCTAGTGGAGCTGGCCAATGTGCTCGGGCTTGAGGCCGAGAAAGCCGCGCAACCAGCCCCCGAGGGAAACAACGGGGTTGATGAAAAGCATATTCAACTCGCCATTGCCGCACGCCAAGAGGCCAAAGCTGCCCGTGATTTCGCCAAAGCCGATCGCATCCGCGACGAGCTGCTTGCCCAAGGCATCGAACTGATCGTGGTGAAGTTGCCGAGTGACTTGCTCATTTTCTGACCGCCGACATTCACCATGCCGTTGTGTAGCCAATAGCGAGCAAGTTGCTTGCCCGTAGCCGACTCAGATTGAGCAATCTCGTTTTCGTGATGGGGGAAGATCAGATCAGCTCCACCCAGGTGGATGTCGATTGTTTCGCCCAATTCCTCGCGCACCATGGCGGAACACTCGATATGCCAGCCCGGGCGCCCCGCTCCCCAGGGTGAGGGAAAGCTTGGCTCTCCGGTTTTAGCTCCCTTCCATAGTGCGAAATCAAAGGAGTGTTGTTTGCGCGCCTCTTCGGCTTCGGCTACACGACCATCTGCGTTTTGCTGCTGCTCTTTGAGATCACGACCACTGAGCTTGCCGTAGCCGTGATGTTTCATCACGGCGAAGTAGACATCGCCATCGATGGAGTAGGCAGCCCCACTGGCTTCCAGTTCTCCGATTAAGGTGCGTATCCCGTCTAGGCATTGTGTGGCGCGGGGCATGCGATCGGGCCGTAGGATGCCTAGGGCATCCATGTCTTGATGGAAAGCCTTGATGTTTTGCTCGCTGATCTGCTCCATGGAGCATTTCTTTTCAGCGGCACGCTTGAGGATTTTGTCGTCGATATCAGTGAAGTTCTGCACGAAGGTGACTGTGTAACCCCGCCAGATCAAATAGCGACGCAGCACATCCCAGGCGATGTAGCTGCGGGCATGGCCGAGATGGCAGAGGTCGTAGACCGTGACGCCGCAGCAGTAAATGCTGACGTGTCCGTCCTTGATTGGAGTGAATGGTTCCGTGCGGCGGGTGAGGGTGTTTGTGAGCCGCAGAGACACTGGCAGAGCAGGAGCTTGCTTTGAGGCTAGGGCCACGCGTTCTGAACCTGCCCTGATATCGCTTCGATTCAATTGCGGTTAACGCTTGTTTTCAGCGCGAGTGGCACGCTGTGAGGCATCAAAGGATGCTCAATGCTGTT
>QCLC01000048.1 GCA_003214855.1 Prochlorococcus sp. AG-412-I05
TTGCAGCCAATAGGGAGGCTGATCAACAAAAAAAAGACCCTCGCGTGATACGGCGGGCCTTGCTGATGGGATCAGTCAATCTTTTGCAAGGCAACAAGCCTCCCTTAAGCAGCGGGGCATTTCTATTCGCTTTTAGAGGCGAAGGCCACCATCAAAAGTGCACAAGACCACCATCAAAAGTGCACAAGAAATTGATTATGCCAATCAACAGAATCATTGATGCGCCCTCTAAAAAGACTTGATATCACTGATCATGAGCGCTGCTGCATCGAGTTAAAAACAAAACGTGAGCTTGCCCTGGCCTGCTGGTCTGCAAAGGCTGCTGGAATTCCAGAAAAGAATTACCATCCCGCTTCTTTTTTGCGATAAAGAGCTCCCACATCGCCATCTGGGCCAATAAAACTGGAAGGATCCAAAATCCATCTCTCGACAAGATCTTCCAGCCTGGCCTGATCCCTGATCTCCAGTTGACCACTACGCCTTAGAGCATGAATGTAGCCGTCGGCATAGAGCCGCAGCTCCGACTGACTGTGATAGCGACTGGTAAGTTCCTGACAGGCATCACAAAGTGACTGGAAGTGTCTAATCGCCTCAGGGTGATCAAGAGATGTCATGGTCGGAGATCACGGCAGCTTCTTTTGCCAGCGTGCCATTGGATTGGGTTTAGCGTAGGCGCGATCTGCGATCACATGTGACCTCCATTCCCCGCAACCTTCATTCCACTGAGGACGCCCAAGTGTCTTCATCGGGGTCTTTGCAGATGCAGACCACGCCAAAGCAGCCCTCACGGGTTCTTGTGGTGGAACCTCACCAAACTCTTCGCACTGTGCTGGTGCATCGCCTCCGTCAGGACGGCCATCTCACCGCTGCAGTGGCATCCGCCGTGGAAGCCCTTGACGTCTGTCGAGATCAGTCACCGGATCTTCTCGTGAGTGCTGAGTTACTTGAGAGGAGTTCTGCAATGCGACTCTCTCATCAGCTCCGTTGTCCTGTGATCGTGCTGACAGCTCGCACGGGCACAGAGCCCATGGTGGGCCTCCTCAATGAAGGCGCCGACGATGTGCTGCGCAAACCATTTGGACTTGAAGAACTCGCCGCACGCTGTCGCACCTTGCTGAAGCGGGGACATAGCGGCTTACAGGAGCGCGTCACAGTGGGCCCCCTTGAAGTGCACTTGTTGCTCAGACAAGTGACTCTCAGTGATAAACCTGTGGAATTAAGCCCCAGAGAATTTGCACTTCTCTGTGCACTTTTAATGCCTCCAGGTATCGTTCGAAGCCGCCAGGAATTACTACGAATGGCTTGGCCTCCCTTCAGCGGTGGTCCTCGTTCTGTAGACACCCAAATCCTTACCTTGCGACGCAAACTTGAGCAGGCGGGTCTTGGGGAAGGAGGTGGCATCACCACCATGCGCCAACAGGGCTATCGATTCAGTCTGGATACTCTTCCTGATTCTGAATCATAAATATTGGCCCTCAAAACTATCTTTAGCCAATGGTTAAAGATCCTGCTGGAAGTTGCTGTAACAGATTCTAAGCATTACTACAAGTTCATGATTTATGATTTAATCCAAAAGATGAGCAAAATAGATTGATACTCAGTGGACTAGAGAAAGCGATCAACCCTTAAGGAAGTCTGTTATCAAAACAAACCCGAAAAGGTTGGCAAGCTTGGGTGAGCAGCAATTGCCCAGATCAGCGGAGCAGTACCAATAGCAGTTGCAGTCAGCAATTGAGCACCGACAACAGCGAAGTGTTTTGCAGTCATAATCTAGGACTGATGGCTGCACACACCATCCATCAGATCAACCACATCTGTTCTAACCTTGCTCAAATACTGCAGTGAGATTGGTCACAGCAATGAATTCCGCCTCGAACATCATCAGCATTGATTAGCCAACAAGTTGACAGCATCTTGATCAGCCAACACGAAGAAGTTGATGCTCTCAGGCATGAGCTACTCATCAAAGATGCTTTCTCCAGCTTTAAGCACAATTTGCATGCAAAGCTGTTTAACAGCTGCATCTAATTGCCGCTGTTAAACAGCACCTGAAACCTCACCTCGTCTACTTGCTGTCTTGTTGTTTCTTGACAGCCTCCTCAACCTTGGCCTTCACATCTTCTGGCACCTCCTTAGGGCAGTACTGAATAGCCCCGGTGATGATCTGAAACTCAGCACCAGCGAAAAGCTGTTTGGTGGTGAGTTTGGTGGTTCCTGCAGAAGCCACTAATCCACCATGGCGGCCCGTAAGGATCTGCGCGTAAGTAGCTGCAGCGATACCAACAGCCTTGGGGAAGGGCAGCCCAGCGGCTCTGCCATTGCAAACGAAGGAAGACCCTATGCCTCGATAGAGAAAGATGTCTTCGTTTGAGGCTGGAATCAACTTGTCTTTTTTGTTCGGACGAATATCATTAACCCTTGCTAATTTGGAGAAATCTGATCCATCTAGATCTGAAGATTTAGAAGGCCAAGAAGCAAATGAAGAAGGCTTGAAATCAAGCAATCCCCTAATACTTAATGACGCCACCAAGATCTCGGTATTCTTTATTCTCTGACTATTCTGCTGTTTCTTGACAGCCTCCTCAACCTTGGCCTTCACATCTGCTGGCACCTCCTTAGGGCAGTACTGAATAGCCCCAGTGATGATCTGAAACTCAGCACCAGCGAAAAGCTGTTTGGTGGTGAGTTTGGTGGTTCCTGCAGAAGCTACTAATCCACCATGGCGGCCCGTAAGGATCTGCGCGTAAGTAGCTGCAGCGATACCAACAGCCTTGGGGAAGGCCACGTCAGCGCCACGTGCATTACAAACGTACGAAGAACCAATACCTCTATAGAGAAAGATATCTTCATTAGAAGCTGCAACAGTTAGAGAACTGCCAGAAGATGAACCATTAAATGACAAATCAGACGTTGAAACTGATGGGGTAGAAGGGCGACTCGCCAGCTCTGAAGAGCTATTAATAAATTGCCGGTAGAATGAGATCGGAACAGCCTGATTTGTCCCTGTCTTTACAAAAACATTTCGTTGCTGAGTCATTCGGGCATCAGTTTCGCTCTGCCCATGAATTCCTACAAGCTGCCCTTGGCTATTGAACACTGCCCCCCCGCTCATCCCAGGCAAAGTTGGAGCCAAACCTGTTGAATAAAAGAGCTTGTAACCCTTAGGGATAGGGTTTCGAGAGAAGTTAATAACGTTCCCTTCTAAAAAGCGCATATCTCTAAAAGGAATCGCAGAAGTTGGCAATGGATGGCCTGAGACAAAAACTGAACTGCCAATTGGCAAGCCCTTTGCATCGCTAATATTCACAGTTTTGTAATCAGCAGAGCTAGAAAAAACCAATACAGCCATATCAACATTGTTAATTTGTTGAATACTTCCCTTTTCCATCTGATGCTCTTTGCCATCAGATGTAAAAATCGCAAGTTCTTCTCCAGGGCGATGCCCACTAACTACATGCCATGCCGTGAGCACTGTGTAGCGATTGCCTTCCTTCTTGACCAAGACCCCTGAACCTTGAGTGGCGCCCTCAATCCGAACAGAAACTGCCGCTGCAATTCTTCCGATAGCCGCTGCTTCTGAAAACTGAGCAAATGCTTTCTGAGATGAAATTATTTCTAGCACTGCAAACAAAGAAATTAAGCTCCCGCCTATCAGAGCTTGACTGATAGGTACCAATGCCAATATTGGAACAATTGGGGAGACACGTACCATTAAATTGCTTAACTCAGCTCTCATAAAAAACCTTGAATAATCCAAGAATTATCTATCAATGTTGATGGGCTAAACTTCTGAAAAAATATTCAGCGGCTAACTAGCATGGGGCAATAGCAAGCCTACCCCATACAAATCTATATTTGATTATCAAGAAACCAAGAGTAAGTATCAAGGCTAATCAAGCATAAACCAATTTAGCTAAAAAGCTTAGTCTCCTTGCTCAAGGCAACAGAACTACAAGTTATCATTTCCAATGAAATGGGAAATAGATTTGCAGCTTATAAGAAGCTAATTGTTCAATTTCTTATTCGCTTTCTTAATTTCATTCTCTATTTTAGTCTTGGCATCGGCTGGTATAGACTCTGGGCACGCTTTTAGAGAAATTCCAAGGATTTGGAAAGTTGAATTTCCATATAATTGTTGAGGAGTGATTTTTTTCTTTCCCGCTGCAGCAACATACCCTCCATGCCGTATATTTATAACCCTACTCATAACAGTTGCCGCAATTCCAATAGCCTTGGGATATTCCACTTCTACTTCTCTAGCCAAACAGAAGTACTCAACTGCTAAGAGTCTGTAGGTGGCCACCTCCTTATCACTAGCAGGGGTTGTTTTGATCTCACCGGCTTGCTGAGCAAACGCAGCAGGGCTGATAAGGCTTAAAGGCGTCAACAATGAAGCAGCCGCCAAGACTGGGCAAATTCGACGGAGAAGGATCTGCAATGGATCTGGTCTTCAACACTTCGCCATGGTGCCCTATCAGGCAAGGGTTTAACCACCCCCTCCTGGTCAGTTATGACACAGCACTGCTATGTGGGTCGCATCAACGCCTATCCCTTCTGAATCGACGCTGATGCCCTCTCAAGCAGATTCTGATGGTGGATAGACCCTCGTCTTCAATCAGCCCGTCCAACTCATCGCCAGGTTTTTTTGAAAAGGAGTCGCACTCCCTGTATGGCCAACAGCTGAAGCGACAACGGCTATCACCCTCTTTGGCTTATGCAAAAACCTCCACGCGGATCAACTGATCCACATGTGGGAGCAACTAATCTTGCAATGGGAAGAGAGCCATCAACAACACCCACTAAGCAACAGACTGTTCATCAAGGTCTTAGCGGCTCTAGCAGTTCAAGTAAAAACCCATAATGTGAACCTCAACCTTGCCAGGCACCCGCCACAGTGGATGGGGTCAAAGCCAATCAGCGACAACAGCTTCAGCTCCTGCTTGTAGCAGCTCGCCATCAACTCTCCAGAAGCGATCTGCGATCAATGATCCAGTTTCTGGAGAACGAAGACTGCGGATTCGATGTCACGCTGCAGATGGCTGATCCAAGTGAGCAGCCGGAGTTGCTTGAACTGCATCGACTAGTGGCAACCCCTGCACTGATCAAACTATCGCCGACGCCAAAGCAAGTATTCGCAGGCAGCAGTATTTTCCAGCAACTACAAAACTGGATCACTCGCTGGCAGCAAGACATCGTCGTCACTGGCCTGGGCCTCAGTTTGAGGCCAACAGAACTAGATGGCAGCCGCACTCAAAGGGAATTGCAACTGGAAGATCAGCTGCTGGTATTGAGACAGGAGAACGAAACACTTATCGACCGCCTCAATGCACAGGAACAAACCCTAAGGATGGTGGCTCATGAGTTAAGAACACCTCTAACCGCAGCAGTTCTAGCGTTGCAGAGTCAACAGCTTGGTCAAATCAATATTGAATACTTTCAGGATGTCCTTAAACGTCGTCTTGATGAAATCGAATTCCTCTCGAAAGACCTACTGGAAGTAAAAAGCACGAGATGGGAAGACCTTTTCAATCCTCAAAATCTTGAGCTAGGAAATATCGCCGCAGAAGCGATCCTAGAGCTAGAAAAGCTATGGCTTGATCGAAACATCGAGATCCATACAGACATTCCCTCCGACCTCCCCAAGGTATTTGCTGATCAGAGGCGCATGCGACAGGTGCTGCTCAACCTGCTGGAAAATGCCCTGAAGTTCACTGAGGATGGCGGACAGGTTTCACTCACCATGCTGCACCGCACAAGTCAATGGGTGCAGGTGAGCATCCGTGACAACGGGCCAGGGATTCCAGAAGATGAGCAAGAGCGGATTTTTCTTGACCGAGTGCGCTTGCCACAAACTTCAGTGACAACCTCTGGATTCGGAGTCGGCCTATCGGTATGCCGCCGCATCGTGGAGGTCCATGGGGGCAAAATCTGGGTTGTCTCAGAACCCGACAAGGGCGCGTGCTTTTACTTAACAGTTCCAGTCTGGCAACGAAATGGACAAGAATGAACTCCGCTTGCCTTGACGGAGGGTCAGGCTTAAACGTAGTTTTCCCGAGTGATCACAAGCACAGATAGCTGTGATTACGGCCTCGCCCCCATCGTCTAGAGGCCTAGGACACCTCCCTTTCACGGAGGCGACAGGGGTTCGAATCCCCTTGGGGGTATCAGTTGAAAACGTATTGACCTTGCTAAAGGTGGGAGGTGGGCTTCTACTCGCAAAAGCAATGACCTATTCGTAGGCCCTTAGCTCGAATAATTTAAACAAACTCTGCTCAAGATCATCTGCATATCTTGAGATGTTCAAACCAAGGACTGGCGACGCAAACCCTCCATCTCCACTGCAAGTAGATTTGCAGTGAGATCATCTCTCAATCGCTGTTCAATCAAGGCAACTGGCATACCAATGCAGCCCTGAACAGTGAGCTCGTAGAGAAGGGAAGTTGAGGTTCCCTCAGCCAGCTCGCGCATGATCCAGTTTCCCTCAAAACGTCTGAAATCACCTTTAAGCAAATGGAACTGCAACTGGCCCTCATCTCGATATTCCACCAACTCCAACTGAACCTGAGCTGAAAATCTCAGCCCCAGCAACTGTTGAGAACCCACCTGATTCAGCCGCACTCGATTGCCGGTGCGTTCCAAAACTTTGCTGCTAGCAAGGTTTGGGATGAATTCACTAAGTTTGTCGTAATCGGTCAGAACGTCCCATAGCAAAGACTCTTTGATCGGCGTTCTCAGCTGTACCGCCAGTCGACGCGCCCCATGAGGCAAGCGTTCCATCGTCTGCTCGATGGCCTGTCGCTTCACTGAGACTGACTCTGGCGAGGCTATGAGCACGGAACCCGAACGTGGTTGAAGATCCTGGAGAGCAACCACAAGAAGAGGCTGCACTCAAGATGGAAAGGATACCGAAAGAATTCAATGACCGTTGAGCTAATGCACAGAGACTGAGCTGTGCCAATCGCCAAACGTAACCCGAAAACGTCGATGAGTATGCATACCATCACACCTTCTAAGGTATTCTCGCCGTCACGCTCTTGCTCTTGATGGCTTTCAACCAAACTGAAGTAGTTCTAGGTGGAATCGCCCATATCCCACTTGTTATTGGCGCTTTCTACGTTGTCAAAGCACTCTTCTACCGTGGCCAAGACGGGAAGTTAGCTCCTTTTAGCTTTTCTTACCGCCAAGCGGCTCAAATCAAATCATCATCGACAACCACCTCAACCGAAAAGCCGGATACCAAAAGCCCACCCGCTCAAAAAAGCCCATCCTCTCAAGCAGCCATACCTATTAACCTTTACAAGCCCAAGGCACCCTTTGAAGGGACTGTTCTAGAGAACTACAGCCTGGTCAAAGAAGGTGCTGTTGGCAGGGTCAATCACATCACTTTCAACCTTGCCGGTAGTGATCCCCATCTCAGTTATGTAGAAGGCCAGAGTATTGGCATCATTCCTGCTGGTACGGACGCCAATGGCAAGCCCCATAAGCTTCGCCTGTATTCAATTGCCAGCACCCGCCATGGCGACAACCTAGAGGGCAAGACAGTCTCCTTATGTGTTCGTCAGCTCCAATACGAGCTAGACGGCAAAACTATTGACGGTGTCTGCTCCACCTATCTCTGTGACATCAAGCCTGGAGCTAAAACGAAGATCACCGGACCGGTAGGCAAAGAAATGCTCCTACCAGATGATGAAGACGCCAACGTGATCATGTTGGCAACCGGAACAGGCATTGCTCCAATGCGGGCCTATCTTCGCCGCATGTTTGAGCCTACAGAGCGCTCCAAGAATGGCTGGAAGTTCCGTGGCAAAGCCTGGCTGTTCATGGGAGCTCCTTACACGGCCAACCTTCTTTATGACGATGACTTTGAGCGTTATCTCAGAGAGTTTCCTGACAACTTCATCTATACCAAGGCCATCAGCCGTGAACAGCAGAATCCCAAAGGCGGCCGGATGTATATCCAAGACAGGGTGATGGAGTATTCCGATCAGATCTTCAAAATGATTGAGAACCCCAAAACCCATGTTTATATGTGCGGCCTCAAGGGCATGGAACCTGGCATCGACGAAGCGATGACCGCAGCTGCAACTGCTAAAGGGATCGATTGGTCAGAGTTGCGACCCCAGCTAAAGAAAGCTCATCGCTGGCACGTTGAGACCTATTAATCCTGCAATCAACAGGTTTTAACCTGATAAAAAGACCCGCCCAAATGGGCGGGTCTTTTTATGCATCCTCAAGTTTTTTTGGGCATACGAGGACAAAGCGTGCCGGGATGGTCTAGAGCACTTTGAATTCACAGATCATTGGTTACCCGTCAGAAGAGGTCTGTGTTCCATGAGCACCACCATCACCAACCCTTTACGGGTTGGACTGCGTCAAGAGCGGGTTATCGCACCGCAGTGCCTAGTCATCTTTGGTGCAAGTGGCGACCTGACCCACCGCAAATTAGTTCCAGCCCTTTTCGAGCTATATAAACAACGGCGGCTACCGAGTGAATTCGCCCTACTTGGCTGTGCGCGACGTCCTTGGAGCAACGAAATCTTTCGCCAAAAAATGGCTGATGCTCTTGGCGAGACTATCAAGGAAAACCCTCTTGCCTGGGATCAATTCGCCGCCGGTCTTTTTTACGAACCTGTCGATCTGCAGAAGCCAGAAGACCTCATCAAACTCAGCCATCGGCTGGAAGAGATTGATCGACTCCGCGCCACCCGCAGCAATCGCACCTTCTATCTTTCGGTGTCACCAAAGTTCTACGGAAGTGGCTGTAAAGCTTTGGCTAATGCCGGTCTTCTAAGCGATCCCAAACGCAGTCGAGTGGTCATCGAAAAACCATTCGGGCGAGATTACGCCAGTGCTCAGTCATTAAATCAAATCGTCCAAAGCTGTGGCCAAGAAAATCAAATCTTCCGCATCGACCACTACCTCGGCAAAGAAACAGTCCAGAACATCCTTGTACTGCGATTCGCAAATACCATCTTTGAGCCAATCTGGAACCGGAATTACATCTCCAGCGTTCAAATCACCGCCGCTGAAACCGTAGGTGTTGAAGAACGGGCTAACTACTACGAATCTTCAGGGGCCCTGAGAGACATGGTGCAAAACCATCTCACCCAGATGCTGGCCATCACCACGATGGAACCGCCAGGGCACTTTGACCCTGAGGCAATCCGCAATGAAAAAGCCAAGGTTTTGCTAGCGGCGCGCCTAGCGGATGAGTTGGAACCTTGGAACTGCTGCATCCGTGGCCAATACGCACCTGGGGGCACCAAGCGAGCTCCGATATCAGGCTATCGACAGGAACCCGGTGTCGATCCCAACAGCACCACCGAGACCTATGTAGCGATGAAACTTTTCATCGACAACTGGCGCTGGCAGGGGGTGCCCTTTTACGTTCGCACTGGCAAACGACTGGCAAAGCGTCTTAGTGAAGTGGTGCTCACCTTTCGAGAAGCACCCGTTCACCTTTTCGATGCCGCTGGCGGCAGCCCTACGGCGAACCAACTCATCCTGAGAATCCAACCGGATGAAGGTGCCGAGTGGCGCTTTGAGGTGAAGTCACCTGGTTCAGGCATGCGCAGTCGACCAGTAGAGATGGAATTCTCCTATGACGAATCCTTCGGTGAGCCATCCGATGAGGGGTACGTCCGACTTTTGGCCGACGCCATGCTCGGTGACCCCACTTTATTTACCCGCAGTGATGAGGTTGAAGCAGCGTGGCGCCTTTACACCCCTCTACTGGAACTGATTGAAGACAGCCCGTGGCAATTGCCCATTCACCCCTATGAATCGCGCACCTGGGGGCCCGCTGCTGCCGATACCCTGCTCGCCAATGACGGATTGCTCTGGCGCCGCCCCTGATTCCGCCTGGCCTATCACATCTTGATTCCTCAGCCCTAGCCATGTCTCCCCAGCTCACGCTTCAGAGCCCTCTACAACTCCCTCCTAGTGAGGTCCCTAGCTATCTCGAGCAGCTCTGGTTAAACGATCAACCTGGCAACACAGGCGCCAAAACATTCTCCCTGCTGGTTTGGCAGCCGGCCTGGGTCGAACAGCAGCTGGTTAGAACCGGCCAGATTGATGGTCCGATCCTTGGCTCGCAGAGCCAAGAGCTCATCCAAGCTGCCCGCCAAGCCGTAACCGAAGGCGATCTACCCCACAGCACACCTCCTCTGGATTCAAGCGTTGCAGCAGTCCTTGCCCAGCGCAAAGGCAATCAACATGGCGAGGATTTACGTGGGCAACACATTGATGCTGCCATCAGTGCATTAGAACCCCGACGCCTGATCACCCTGGCACCAACCCTCGATAAGGGACATGACCTCGAGACACTCGTGGCTGCCTATTGCCCCCTACCAGAAGAAGGAGGAGGAAATACCGCCTGCGGAGATGTGGTGGTGCTTCGCGGGGACCATCACGCCCTAACTGAGGGTTTGGGAATCCTTCAACCTCTACTACCTGCAGAACTCCCCTCCTGGGTCTGGTGGAACGGCAGCCTGGACGAAGCCCCAGAATTACTCGAGCGGCTGGCGGTAACCCCACGCCGCCTGGTGATCGATACAGCACTAGGAGATCCCCATCGCTGCCTTGAGCTGCTCAAGGCCCATGTGGAAGCAGGCCGAGCGGTGAATGATCTCAATTGGTTGCGGCTGCGCACTTGGCGAGAACACCTCGCCATGGTGTTTGACCCACCACACCGCCGCAATGCCCTTAGTCATGTTGATCAGCTCGAAATCGACGTTGAGGGTCATCACCCCGTCCAGGGGCTGTTGTTAGCAGCCTGGATCGCCGATCGACTGGGATGGCAATTAAAAGCTTCCCAGACAATAAAAGGGGAAGGCATTGCTGCCGAATTCCACCGAACCGATGGCACCACCGTTCAGTTTCGGCTTATGCCTGTACCCATGGGGCAACCGAGCATTCATCCTGGCCAGATCGTGGGGGTCAGGTTGATCTGCAAGCCAGATGCGCAACTCGAACATGCCGTTTGCGTGATCCTCTGTGCCGAGTCTGGAGGCTGCATGCGACTCGAAGCAGGTGGCATGGCCAG
>QCLC01000049.1 GCA_003214855.1 Prochlorococcus sp. AG-412-I05
ACTGATGCCATCTGCCCTAAATTCTATTGTAGTGGAAGTTTCATTCAATTCAATCGAATGAGGCAGCATTTGCGGCAGTGTCTGGGGGCGGTAATGACGATTTCAGATCACTATGAATCATGACTCAGATCCTCACATCAGAGAATGATGCTGCTAGAAAGGTATTTATTAAAAGGATGGATTAATGGCAACTCTTGAGCAGTTCAAACAAATCCGCTCCTCTGTATCACCTGAAATAGAGACTGAGCTGTATGGACTAGTCATTCAAGATCTAGATGCAGCAGTGGAAAGGATGATTGGGATTGGTAATGAGAATGATGTCAGCTTCACTGCTGACGAAGTCAGGGCTTATCTGCGGGAGATGGATGCAGAGGACGAGTTCGATGATATTGAACTAGATGAAGCAACACTTGCGGCAGTATGCGGCGGCCAGGGCCACAACGGCCACGAGGGGCCCCCACCTTGTAAGTGAAGGGATGCTCGTCAAGCTTACACACTCAAACCCCCCCTGCAATTGCAGGGGGGTTTCATTTCTTTAATCACCTCAATATTAGCTTATAATGCCATCCGATACCTGGCACATTCAATCGCAGAAAGTTGCCGAGATGCCTTATTTGTCAGGTGCTAATCAGAAATAGTTTTTCGTAATCTGTCGACATTTACCGGTAATGCCAGCACAAGGATCCTTAGCTTTCTCCATTGCTTGACCAGTGAGGAGATAGATCATTAACCCAATCGCAATCAGGTACGCGGCACTCACCCATTTGGTGTGTTTAACCGACTTCATCTCTACCTCCTCTTCTTAGAAAGCAGTAAAGAGAGCAGTTTCTTTCTCAACTGATCCTCTTGTTGTGCCTTTTGAGCTTCTAAAGCGTGTATTTCCTTCTTAAGTCGCTCAATACGACGATCAATCTCTGCAAGATTCACATCTATGACCTCCGTTTAGGACGCCCAGTACCTTTAACTCCACGAGGATTGATGTTATGACCAACCTCACGATTACTAAGTTCAGCTACCTCTTTCTGCCGTTGGGTTCGACCCCAAGGGCTGTAGGTAAAGCCTTTAGAGATAGGCTTAATAGCGCCCCTTCCAGCGGGGTTTTGATTGAAACTCTTCCCATCAACCGTCTTACCTTCAACTGGTTTAGTGTTCTTTGGCTTAACGGTGCCATCAAGACGCATTGCAGAGCGTGTTGAGGAGGAGGTAACGGGCATATCCCGCTTCTCTTCGTTTGCTTCAACCACTTCATCTAAATGATCAGAGGCATTCTCACGGCTCTGTCTAAGGGCATCAGTACTGAAGACCTGAGCACTATTACCACCACCGCTACATAGGTCACCCTTGCAACCAGGGCGACCACAGTTATCAGGACACAGCATTGGAGACCTCCTTTAGTTGTTTCTGTACTTCTTTCAACTTCCTCTCAAGGAAGGAGACTCTTTTAAGAAGAGCGGGGAAGGATTCTTCTTCTTTCCTCTTAAGTTCAGCTTGTTCTGCTTTACGTTCAGCTTCTCTTTCAGCAACAGCCTGATCACCTAACCTTTTGGCAAGGTCAGGAGACACACGAGCTACTTGTTGCTTAGTAACAACCTCGCCTGTTGGTGTTTTGATATTTGGTTGTCTTGTCTTTACTCGCTCCTTGATATCAGGAGCACCACCATAAAGACCACGCTTCATGGAACCATTAAGAGGGATACCTGCCCTCATTGCTTCAATCTCTTCAGGGCTAAAGCCAAGAGTGTCAATGTTTTTCACAGTAGTTCCACTCATCAAAGTGCAAGATTGATTAATCCACGACCAGCAGCATCAAATGCAGCCCTCATGAGGTTTTGATCAGCCATAACTGTGGCTAAAGCTCTACCTCTATCAATACGACCTGTTGCCATACCATGATTAAGGGCAGCAAGCTTGGCACCATATTCTCTATGAACTAGTGAGACCACCAGTAATAGCAATGGATCTACCCTCTCTACCCCCCTAGACGTAGGAAAAGAGGCATACCCCCCCTCCTATTTCCAGAAGGCGGGACCCCATATGGGGGGATTTCCCAGCAACCACATACGTATCCCTCCACGGAAATTTATTCCGAAATACTCCGACCAGAAGGGCTGTAAGGGATGAATAAGCCTGTGAGGGGTGGTGGAACCTATCCCCCGAAACGGGCGTGCTTGGGGGGCTGTAGGGCCTTTCACTGATGCCATCTGCCCTAAATCTATTGTAGTGGAAGTTTCATTTAATTCAATCGAATGAGGCAGCACTTGCGGCAGTCTGCGGCGGCCAGTACCACCAGGGCGAAACGAGCTGCGATAGTGTGATGGGATGGTGACAGGGCCACCAGCAGGGGCTTTTTATTTCTTCAATCACCTCCCTAATCACGCCTAATTGTCCTCAAACTGGATCTATGATTGTGCTCAAGATTACCAATGCCTCTGAGTTGGTTGCTTCAAAATTGGGTCGCTTTCTTGAACGTCTAACTCCTGATGATTTGGACAGTTCAACTGTGGAAGATCAAGTCATCAAAAAGATGATTGAAAGTCTTGCTGCTGAAGGCTTGAAGGGTGAAATCGCAGCAGTGAATGGGCTTGATATTGATGGCGAACAGATTGTCCTGAATGAAGGTTTGAAAGTGCGTCAGCAAGCAACATTCTGAGGTTCTGTAGATCGGAGTCAATACCTCGCCATTGATTTCAAGTCGCCGCAATCCTCTGGTGCGGAGATTGAAATTCCTCGCCAGTAGGGAAGGACGTCAAGAACAGTCTTTGCTGCTGCTTGAGGGAACCCACCTGCTTCAGGAAGTGTTACGAACCACACACCGTCCTAAAGAGATTGTGGCGACAAATTTTTGGCTGGAGCGTCATGGGGATCTTGTGCAGGCTTTGCCTGCAGAAACCTTGATTCATCTGATGACCCCAAATGTTTTGGAGGCTTCGTTGACGACAGTCAGCCCAGATGGTGTCGCGAGCCTTGTGCCCCTTGATTCTCTTCCGCAGGCTGTTCATCAAGCCAAGTTTGTGTTGGCTTTGGATCGCCTGCAGGATCCTGGCAACCTTGGCACCTTGCTGCGAACAGCCTTGGCGGCAGAGGTGGAGGCGGTTTGGCTTGCGTCTGGGGCGGATCCGCTCAGTCCAAAAGTGATGAGGGCTTCGGCGGGGGCCATCCTGCAGTTGCCCCATCAGCGCTTCGGGTCATCAGAGCAGGAGGCCGTGGAGCAGTTGGCTGAGCAGCTTGAATGTGCTGCTCATCGCGGTTTACAGGTCGTGGCCACCATGGTGCCGGGCTCTTCTGCAGCCCATTCTTGTTTGCCTTATTGGCAGCTGGACTGGAGAAAACCGACTGTGTTGGTGCTAGGCAATGAGGGATCCGGCCTGCATCCGCGTCTGCAGGCGTGTTGTACTGATTGCGTCACCTTGCCGCATAGCGCTGCGGTTGAGTCGCTCAACGTGGCGGCGGTGGCGGTGCCACTACTGCTTGAGCGGCGACGAGCCACAATGACCTCTTCCACGCAGTAGTTCGGGTGAGCGAAGCCAGTTTCGACTTCGATGTGATCGTGATCGGTGCGGGTTACGGCGGTTTTGATGCCGCCAAGCATGCCGCTGATGATGGCCTCAAGGTGGCGATTGTGGAAACAGGTGATATGGGCGGTACTTGCGTGAATCGAGGCTGTGTGCCTTCTAAGGCATTGCTTGCTGCCAGTGGAAGGGTGCGTGAGCTGGCTGATGCTGAACATCTATCTGGTTTCGGTATTCATGCTGCACCGGTGCGTTTTGAACGCCAAAAGATTGCTGACCATGCCAACCAGTTGGTGGCCACGATTCGCAGCAACCTCACCAAAACGTTGCAGCGGGCTGGTGTCACGATCCTGCGTGGCCATGGACGATTGGAGGGAAGTCAGCGAATTGGCTTGAGAGAAAAAAGTGGTGTGGATCGGCTGCTCACTGCCAGGGACGTGATCCTTGCCACAGGCTCTGATCCATTCGTGCCCCCTGGGATTGAAACCGATGGACGCACGGTTTTTACCAGTGATGAAGCCGTGAACTTGGAATGGCTGCCGCGTTGGATTGCCATCATCGGCAGTGGTTATATCGGCCTTGAATTTGCTGATGTTTATACGGCTCTCGGCTGTGAAGTCACGATGATTGAGGCGTTGGATCGGGTCATGCCAACCTTTGATCCCGACATCACCAAGATGGCAGCTCGGCATTTGATTGATGGACGTGACATCGATGCACGTGCTGGTGTGCTGGCTAGCAAGGTCACCCCTGGCTGCCCGGTAAGGATCGAACTGGCGGAGATGAAAAGCCGTGAGCTGGTGGATAGCTTGGAGGTGGATGCGGTGCTCGTCGCTACTGGTCGGGTGCCAAGTAGTAAGGGGCTCAATCTTGAGTCGGTTGGTGTGGAGACCAATCGCGGCTTTGTGCCGATCGACGACAGCATGAGGGTATTGGTCAACGGAAAGCCGTTACCTCATCTTTGGGCCGTCGGGGATGTCACTGGCAAGCTGATGTTGGCCCATACAGCCGCAGCACAGGGCACGCTGGCTGTCGACAACATCCAGGGACACTCCCGCACGATTGATTACCGCAGCATTCCAGCGGCGACCTTCACTCATCCGGAGATCAGCTCAGTGGGGTTGAGTGAAGCTGATGCCAAAGATCTTGCCGCCAAGGATGGGTTTGAGTTGGGGAGTGTGCGCAGCTATTTCAAGGCCAATTCCAAAGCACTAGCAGAGCTGGAGAGTGATGGATTGATGAAGTTGTTGTTCCGCAAAGACAGCGGTGAAGTACTTGGTGCTCATATCTATGGATTGCATGCCGCTGATTTGATCCAGGAGGTAGCCAATGCGGTGGCACGTCGTCAGAGCGTTGCTCAATTGGCCACTGAAGTGCATACCCATCCCACCCTGAGTGAAGTGGTGGAAGTGGCCTATAAACAGGCGGCCAAACAGCTGGCAAAGGCGGTTGTTGCATCGGCCAGTGCTTCCTAGGCCGTTGTTCTTCAAGCAGGTCTTAGGCCTGCGGTTCACTGTTTTTAATTGCACTATCACCCGATGGAGATCCGCAGACGTCCGCCCAATCCAAGCGTCAAGGTGGCGCATTTGCAGTACGCCATTCCCCACGCCGATGCTGAGCCGCGCCACATTCTTGAGAAGATTGTTTGGGAGAAGGACCGTGAAGTTGAGACGGCAAGACAGCGCGTACCTCTAGAGACGCTTAAATCTCAGATCGCAGACTTGCCCATCCCTCGAGATTTCATTGCTGCCTTGCGTCAAGCTTCGCTGGCTCCGGCAGTGATTGCTGAAGTGAAGAAGGCCAGCCCAAGTCAAGGTGTGATCCGTGCGGACTTTGACCCTGTTTTGATCGCCAATGCCTATGCGGAAGGTGGTGCGAGTTGTTTGTCTGTGCTGACCGATAAGAGCTTCTTCCAGGGTGGATTTGAGGTGCTTGTTGAGGTGCGGCAGACGGTTGAACTGCCACTGCTATGTAAGGACTTCATCCTGACGCCATATCAGCTTTATCAGGCGCGTGCTGCAGGTGCAGATGCTGCCTTGTTGATTGTGGCGATCCTCTCTGATCAGGATCTGACGTATTTGAGCAAGGTGGCCAACAGTCTTGGACTCAATGTCTTAGTGGAAGTGCATGATGCTGAGGAACTTGAACGGGTTCTCAACCTTGGTGGTTTCCCACTAATTGGCATCAATAATCGTGATCTCACCACCTTTGAGACAGACCTTGAAACCACTGAAACATTGAGCAAGCAATTCGCTACTCGATTGCAGCAGCAGGGTGTCTTGTTGGTGAGTGAATCGGGCTTGTTTAACCGCGCTGATTTGGACAGGGTTCAGGCAGTAGGCGCTGAAGCTGTGTTGGTAGGAGAAGCCCTGATGCGTCAGTCGGATGTTTGTGCTGGCTTACAGCAGCTGATGATTGGAGACGAAGGAACGAGCAACAGCTGATCACTTTTTTTCTTTTATTTGAGGAATCGTTGCGATGCATTGCCACAGCAAGAGGTTGATCTGAGCTTGCTGTGAGTTAAGGATGAGCCGTTGCTCTTTGAGCTCAAGACGCGCTTGGTTGAGGTCTTGGTGAGTGTCTTTAAGCTCCTTGTTTTGCTTGGCGGTTTCTCGAGATCTTTCTCCGCTTCCTTGATGCGTTAATTCTGTTTGTTTTTCATAGGTGTCAGCCTTCTGTTTCTGATCTTCTAACTATTTCAGGCATATTCCAGGGGGTGGTCCTGTTGTTTCGATTCAACAGCCTTGATGTGATGACGACACACATTGGCGATGCTCGATGTTCTTGAGTTGCCTGAGCTGATTGCCTCTTTACGTGCAGATCATGTTGAGAAATCAGTGCGCTTGTTTGCAGATGAAGACTTTGATAATCAGATGAGATCTCTGATTAACGAGCGTTCGCAGCGCTTATTTGCGGATCAAGAGGCAAGAGACTGTTGTGTTGAGTTCCTTGCTTCTCTGCGCGACGAACAGCTCAAGGCCCATACATGATCAGAGCTTGCCCACAATGCTTATAGCGTCTGATCTGTTCAGCAGTGGCATCAGCGCAATTCCACCCTCAATCCGTCAGACTTCCTCTTGACTGTTTCGATTTCATGCTGATCAGCATCCTCACGGGCTTCGCTGCGGGAGCCCTTCATGTAGTGGGTGGTGCTGATCATCTTGTTGCCATCGCACCGAGCGCATTACGTAAGCCGGCTACGGCATTACGCAGTGGCCTTGCTTGGGGGATTGGCCATTCAACAGGTGTTCTGGTTCTTTCAACGATTGCCATTGTTTTGAAAGACCTTGTCCATATCGAGCGCATGTCCTCCTGGGCCGAATTCTGCGTGGGAGTGGCGTTGCTTGTGGTTGGAGCGATGGCGATTCGTACTGCTCTTGGCCTGGATATCCACACCCATCAGCACACGCATCAGCAAAACTATGGTCACGCCCATGACCATCAACATGTGCACCTGCATCTGCGTGGGCGACACCAGCACGGGCGACATGCTCATGCAGCAAGCAGTCTTGGCCTTCTTCATGGCTTGGCTGGGGCCAGCCATCTAATTGCAGTGATTCCCGCGCTGGCCTTGCCTCCTCTCGGGGCTTTGATCTATATGGCGGCTTATCTGTTGGGTTCCATCGCAGCGATGGTTGCCGTTGTTGGTGCGATTTCCTTAGCCACATTGCGTGTGGGGCGTCGTGCCTTGCCCTTGCTGGTTGGATCAACCGGTGGGCTATCGATCATCACTGGCTTCTTTTGGTTGCAGAAAACATCCCCTCAGCTTCTTTGATTGCCTAATCTGCTGGGCTCTGATGCGCTGAAGGGAACACGCCATACGCATTCAGCGATGCCAAGCAGGCTGTCTCGATTCACTAAACCGAAATGTCGGCTGTCTGTGCTGGCGCGCTCGTTGTCGCCACGTAGTTCCAACCAGGAATTGTTGATTGCAATCAGGCGTTTGATCAGCAGAGTTGCTGGTTGCAACGGATGACGCACAACCACAACACAACCTGCCTTGAGCCGCCTGTCATGGCTGGTGATCGGTTGAAAGATCACCAGGTCGCCAGGGGCAAGGCAGGGGCTCATTGAGTCTCCATCGACACGAGCGTGGCGACGAAGACCTGAAAGCAGTAGGAACAGCGAACGCCAGTTCGCTGATGGCATCATGCTTGTTGGCTTAACTGGCTCTCACCCAGGCGTCGTTGCGACCCTTGGATTTCCAGAACATCGTGTGAATGGCTTCAACAGCTTTGATCAGTTCATCTGCCTTGGCTTGATCGATGTTGACCTTGCAGGCGCTGCAGAGCTTGGCCGCTTTCCAGAAGATGTCATGCAGATTCGGGAAAGTCGCCAGATGCTCTGGCTTGAAATAATCCGTCCATAGGATCAGCAGTTCGTTCTTGGTTTGCTGAGCTTGTTCTTCCTTGATGGCGACGAAGCGGGAGAAGGTGTTGTTGTAAGCCGCCCAAGCAGCCGGATCGTTCCCTGAGGGGGGCTGCAGTTCGAGCAGCTTTTTGGTCATCGATACGACGGCTTCAGCTGAGACTCGTGCCGAGGCGGGATCGTAAACGCCGCAAGGGCCATCACAGTGAGCCTGAACCGAAGAGGCCGGCAGGTTGCTGTGAAGTGTGGAAAGTGCCGAGCGCAACATCTGGCAGTTAGAGAAAGCCAAACTGAGCCTACCCAGGCTGATTGCTAATTGGGTTTGCTTTTGATTTGATTTTCTATTCAGCCTTTAGATCATTTGATGCCCAGGAGTTCGACTTCGAAAATCAATGTGGCGTTGCCAGGGATGACACGGCCTGCGCCGCGGCTTCCATAGGCAAGATCTGGGGGGATGACCAGCTTGCGCTTGCCGCCAACCTTCATGCCAGCAACGCCTTCATCCCAGCCTTTGATCACTCGTCCAGCACCGAGGGGGAACTCGAATGGTCCACGTTTGTAGCTGCTGTCGAATTCCTGGCCGTTTTCCAGTGTCCCGCGGTAGTTCACGGAAACGGTTTGGCCTGCTGTGGCTTCCGGGCCATCGCCGATCTTGATATCAGTGATGCGCAGACCACTGGCTGTCAGCTGGGATGGTTCTGCTTCAATTGGGCCGCCAAGGGCGGAGGCGTTGGCTTGCGTGGAATCGATTTCAGCAGCATCAGCCTTGGAGCCGTTGATCGCCATCTTGAACAGTGTTGGGTTGGGATCGTCGGGGTCGAGTTCAAGCACTGCCATGCTCAAAGCAGCTGGCTCGCCAGTTCGCACCTCTACTTGAACGGCATTCACATTGCTGTCGGCGACCACAACTGAGGGTGACACGATCTGGCTGACAAAGGCCACAACCACGCACACCACAAAGACGGCTGCACTGATGAAGATGTCGCGCACTGAATCTCAATGATCAATCAACTTGATTCTGGCAGGAGATGCAGCTTTCGCCTGCGCTTGGGTCATTTCTGCTGTTTCAGTTGCCTTCGCTGCTGCTCAAGCTAGTTGACCCTGCCGGGCAGTTCATTGGTATCTTTCTGGCTGGCTAAGCCGAGATCAAGGAGGAGGTTCGCGATTTTTTGGTCCTGTTCTGCTTTTAAGAAGAGAACCGGGGGGCTTAGTTCTGATGTGTTCTGCTTTGAGCTTCAAGCAAACTTCCTCGCTTCTATGGATGGGCGTTGTTTACGCAAGTCTCCTGATCTGAATCAGGAGGTACAGGGTTGATCCTCACGGTGTTATTCCATGTGCTAATGCTTTGGCAGGTCTTTGATCGATATGTTTAGTGGGCAGTGCCTTGGAATGTATTTCTTATGATTTGATGTTTACATTGACTCCTATAAGTTTCCATCCCAAGCCCTCGTAGATATAGTTGTACGTAAATTCAAAAGGTGGATTAAGGTTATAGCTCCCATTGATTGTCATGGTTCCATTGCTCTTGATTTCGGGTTCTTTCTTAAATGCTGGCATTTTACTGGTGACTAACTTTAGATAGTTTATCGCTTTTGGATTACTTGTGAACTTCAGAAAAGGAGACAATGCTTTGTCTAAGTCTTTGACCGTCGTTTGCTTTTGCCATGTTCTAGAGCTGTAGTCATATAGATTTTGAAATCCTCCTGACCTGATTGAATTGATAAATGCATCTGTCGTTTCATTGACAAGATCAATGAGATTAGTTTCGGAAGGGGTTTCCGTGGATGATGATTGGTTGTGAATGCCAGGCCGATCCTGCTTTATCGAGTAGATCTGCCAGGAAGAGCCATCTTTCTTTAGGTTAAAGACCACGGGAATCTTTTTGCCACTTTTTAGATTGATTGTCCCTGTCAATTCTCCGCGATCTGGATAGGAGATTGAACGGTTTGACCAGGAGACAGAATCGTAATCATTTAAAGAATTCTTTTTTGAGAATCTTTGTATATTTTCTCTCGACAAGCTATTTCTTGCCTGTGCAGAAAAAAGTTCTAAGGCTGCTTCTGTATTGTTGCCTTTGAGCTCATCAAGGAATTTGTCTGCAGTCTTTGTCATCCCTGAAGTGAGTTGAATGACGATGCTGAAAACGATGATAAATAAACCAGCAAGGCTGCCAAATGCAAGGAGCACCCATTTAACTGGTGGTGAAAGCTTGATAGACATTGCCTTTTGCCATGCCTTGAAGACTTTAAGCCCCCTGGCTTCAATTTCACGCCACTATTTAAACAGCTTTGATATTCCTCAGTTGCATTTGAGAGCCTATTGACTTGTTTGTCTTGAAGCCCTGTAGGCTTGAGCTTCACTCTCTTGTGCATAAATGTTCGCTTTTATGCGTTGTAAGGTATGATTAGGCATGCAGATATACTTTAGATGTTGTGAACGATTGCTCGATTAATCTTGTTGATCAGTGATCCTGCAGAGTTGATGCCTTCGCGAAGTGATACCTATGTCTTCTCGTCTTAAGAATCAAAAGCTAAATTGAACATCATCATGTTCAAAGCTATTAGCTCTGTTGGACTTTACGCTGCCTCCTTGTCGTCATGACTGAGGCGATCAATAACAAAGCTCGTGCTGCCAAGCCCCGGTAGCAACAGCGGCTGGAAAGGTTTGGCTGAATCCATCGCAGCCTGTGGACGTTCTCCGATCGCGTCAAGATGGCTTTGGTGTTTAGTGGTAGCCATGGGCAATGACCGATCCCTAGCGCTGTTGCAGGGGGCGGTTGGTGGTGTCTTGGCAGGGATTGCTCTTGCACAGGGGGGGCTGCTTTGGATGGCACCGGCCCTGGCCTTGCTTTGGTCGGCGTGTCGCTTTCCAGTTGCCGCCTCTCTTTGGGGTTTGGTGGCCGTGCTGCTCAGCCATCGCTGGTTACTGGCGTTGCATCCACTCACTTGGGTTGGCGTGCCTGCACCCCTGAGTGTTCCTGTCGCTGTATCGATTTGGTTGTGTTGCGGTGCAGCAGCAGCAGTGCTTGTGGGGCTTTGGGCTTGGCTGGCAATCTGGATTGCTCATCTGGCAACGC
>QCLC01000050.1 GCA_003214855.1 Prochlorococcus sp. AG-412-I05
GGTTCGTCGTTGCTCGCAGATCCCGAGCCCGATGGTGCGTAGGACAACACCAAGAGCGGCTTGGCTTTTACCTTTTCCCTCGCCGTCATAGATGTGCAGTTGGCCATGACTGCGTTCATTGCTTTCGGCTGCGGTCGCGATGCCAATCCCACGTCCTCTTCTGCCGCTTGATGTTTGGCGATTTCTGGGTGCCTTGGATGCTGCCGTCTGCGAAGCCATTGACGGGTCCTCTACGGTTGGAGCTTAACGAGATCGATGGGCTGAGAAGGTGGTTGCTGGGACGGCTGGTGCAGCGGTGTTTCGGCAGTTGGAACCTCTGCCGGAGCGGGAGTATGCCCAGTTGCAGATGTTGCGCAAGCGTCTTGCCAGTTTTGGACGTGTGTGTGTGGCCTATTCCGGTGGAGTTGATAGTGCACTAGTGGCAGCGATTGCGCGGGAACAACTTGGGCCTCAAGCCTTTGCTGTGACAGGGGTCTCTCCTGCACTTGCCCCTGAGCTTCTCGATGAGGCCCGACAGCAGGCTGCCTGGCTTGAGATTCGTCACCAGGAATGCATGACTCAGGAATTGGATGATCCGGCCTATAGCAGCAATCCCACAGACCGTTGTTTTGCTTGTAAGCGTGAATTACATCGGCATCTGAGCCCGATTGCGCAATCAGCCGGTGGAGCTCAGGTGGTGGATGGAGTGAATCACGACGACTTGGGAGAACATCGACCTGGCATTGAGGCGGGCCGTCAGGCGGGTGTGTGTTCTCCGCTGGCTGAATTAGAGATTGGCAAGGCAGGTGTACGTCAGATATCACGAGCTCTTGGATTCCCTTGGTGGGATAAGCCTGCGCAGCCCTGCTTGGCATCACGTTTTCCCTATGGCAATAGCATCAGCGCTCAACGACTGCGTCAGGTTGGTCTGGCTGAAGCCTGGTTAAGAAAGCTTGGTTTTGCTGAGGTGCGAGTGCGCAGCCAGGGCTTGGCTGCACGCATTGAAGTTCCCGCTGATCGGATTGAGGATGTGCTGCTTGAGTTGGACCGTGAGCAGGTCGTCGCGTATTTCCTTGAGCTGGGTTTCACCTCCATCAGCCTTGATCTGGAAGGTTTGGTAAGCGGCAAGCTCAATCGCACTGGCCAAGTGCATTGAAGGCGTGCAATGGTTTGCGGCTGTATCCCTTTCGCGACTCCTCTTGACTGCGTGCGATCGGCGGATGATTGAACTTGCTGCTCGACCAGCTGGGCGAGCGAGTAAGGCAATAACAGCTTGATTGGGGGCTTGAGAGGAATCAACTAGCTAGAGCTAGCTCTGCCGGCTCTTAGGCCGCGAGGGCTAACAAGGGTGGCTGTTGAGATGCTCCGATCCCTTGTAGGCCTGCATCTTGATAAAGCAGGAAAAACGGAGGACTGCTTCAGTTTTGCTTTGAGCTTGATTCACGGCAAGCAGAGCGACTACTAGTCGTTTTTTTGGTAGGTGGGAGGTTGGTCAAGGTTTGTTGGCTATGAGGCTTTGCGGCGAGGGATGCCTCAAGACGGAGAACCTCTGCTTCGCGTATTGCTGTGGTCTTATCCAAGTGTTCAATGCTGTTTGGGTGTGCTGGTGGCAAACCTTTGGATGCGCTTCTTGCAGGCAAACAATACAGACTTTTGTCGAAGCAACCATGCGCATTTCTGCATATCAAATTCCAGCAGCCAGAGAGAGGCTGCTTTGGAGTCACTAGGACGAACAATCAGCAGTTTTTCCTGCTGAAGCTCCTTTCTCTCTCGGTGAAAAACGGAACTTGAAGACCGAGGCCTTAGATGCCCTGTCAACTACCCCTGCACTTGATGGTCTTTAAGCCAATTAATTCATATCATTGCTAATGGCTAAAAAATGGAGAGTAAACCGAACCTGTGTTCATGTTGAATCATTCTCTCGCTCCGGGATTTATATTGACTAGGCTCTTAATCTCTTTCTCTAAATATCCAGTGTTAGTTGTGGTTGTAGATAAGTGGTTGGAACGACTTGGCCAAATGGTTAGAGCGTTGTGGTCACTTTTTCGCTAGGCAATTTCCCCGTATTCAAATATTTTTCAAGATTTGCTATGAAGCCTGCATCGGAAATGCTTAAGGAGTCTCAAGAACAGCTCAGTCAAGCAGAATTAGCCATCAAAGACTTAGGAAAATGCTAGGGCTAATGAACAAAAGGTTTGATGAACTCAATGGAATGGTGATTGGGTTGGCGCAAGTTCTTACTTTAGAAGAGAGAGAGAGGCGATGATCGAAAAAGAGAATAGGAAAGGTTGAGGTTAGAAGAAGAACGTTTTGACAAGTTTGAGCATGAAAGGAGACTTGGCTAGTCACCAGCTTCTGAATCTCAAGCCACCACTAACCGGAAGGTGGCTGAATGGGGCAATGTGAGTAGGCGTTGAGATCCACCTTGCCTTCTAGAAGTGCCCGTAACGACCACTCAATCGTTTCATCATTGGTTTCAGCAGTTCGCTAGCTGATTAAGCCTTTGGATGGCGTATTGCGGTCGCCAGAGCTGCTGGTGTTTCCCGGTGGAAGCTCTTTAGGGCATGGCTTTTGGCGCCAAATTCCTGGCGTAAGAGCTCACAAGCTTGTTCCGGCATCGTTTGATCGCCGCAAGTGAAGACATCCACCGCCGCATAACCATTCTCAGGCCAGGTGTGGATGGAGAGATGCGATTCAGCTAGAAGGGCAAGCCCTGTGACCCCCTGAGGTTCAAATCGGTGGGTGATCAGATTGAGAAGAGTGGCACCAGCACGCTTCGCTGCTGTTGTGATCGTGGTTCTCAGAAAGGCTTCGTCATTGAGCTTGGCGTGATCGCAGTCATAAAGCTCGAGGATGCAGTGCTTGCCCACCATGTCGGTGGCGCTGTGATTGATGGAGCTTGTGTTGTCTTGGTAATTGGTGTCTTCCCATCCTGGATTGGGATGCAAGCAAGACAGGGTTCTCTCCATCAAGGCAATAAAAATCAGCTCGCCACCTTAGCGGACCTCTTCCGATCGATTTAAAGATCCCGCTTCGATGATCTGTGATCGTTGTTGCCATTCAGCCTGGAAGCCCTCCAAATGGGTCGCGCTAACGAGGCACTGATGCTTCTCTCCTACAGCCTCGAGCAGCAGCAACTGTCTGCCGGGATCCAGTTCCGCAAGAACGTCATCCAATAACAGCAGAGGGGGTTCCCCGCAGAGTTCGCCTACGAGTTCTAGTTCGGCAAGCTTGAGCGCCAGCACCACGGTTCGTTGTTGTCCTGCTGAACCAAAGCGGCGCGCTTCTGAATCGTTGAGGAGCAATCTCACCTCGTCGCGATGAGGACCGATCCGGCAACTGCCTAAACGTTCCTCCTCACTGCGCTGGCCTAGGAGTTGCGTTTCGATTGCCAACCGCCAAGGTTCTTCCGCTTCCTCACCTTCAAGTTTGCTGCCTGGCTGATAGTCGAGTCGCAACCGTTCCTTGTGTTTGCTGAGGGTTTCCTGCCATCGGGCTGCAAGTGGTTCAAGGCGGGCGAGAGCTCGACTGCGACGTCGATGAATGCGTGTGCTGACTAAAGCCATCTTTACATCGAAGGCATCCAAGAGGGAATCACGCTCCTGAATCGGGATGTGGTGCCACTGACGCCACAGCTGGCTTCGCTGACGCAGCAGCTTGTTGAAGCGGCTGATCAGATCTGAATAGATCGGTTCAAGTTGTTGTACGACGCGATCAAGCCATTGGCGCCGCAGGGCAGGCTCGCCTCGAACGAGATTGAGATCGAGAGCGCTAAACCCCACGCAACGCAGTGGACCGATTAGATCCAATTGGCGGGTGAGCGTTTTGCCGTTGCGGCGGGCTTGTCGACCTCCTTGCCGCCGTAATTCCAGTTCGAGCTTCTCAGTGTCATCAGCGATGGCGCGGAGCAGGGCCCGCTGTTCTTCCCAGTGGATCAAGTCTTGGTCGCTGCTGGTGCGATGCGAGCGCAGACTGCCGAGCAGCTCTATGGCTTCGAGAAGGTTGGATTTGCCAATGCCGTTGGGGCCAATGACCAGCAGACGATTTTCCGTCAACTCCAGCTGAAGCCTGCTGTAATTGCGATAGCCCTGCAGTTCGAGCTGGTGAAGCCGAATCGGTCTTGGAGCGGCATGAGGTTAAGGTACCTTGATTGAGGGGGCTTGAGAGTTGCTCTCATATAGCGGCATCCAGCCGATATTTGTGGGCATGTAGCTCAGTTGGATAGAGCATCAGATTCCGGTTCTGAGGGTCGGGGGTTCGAGTCCCTCCATGCTCGTATTTGCTTTAGCTCCCATACTCTTCTAGAGCTTTCAGCGGCATCGTTCAGCTGAGGCGCTGATCTCAATTCAGGTTGTAGTCGGTCAAGTAAAGATGGCCAGAGTGCTTCATTTCTCTGGCCATGCTTGGGTCAAAAGTGTGGTTTTGATCGGATCCGATAACGATGTTGACTCGACGACTTAGCGGAGTCGATAACTCATCGCTCGTATGCCATCTGGATCAATGAAGAAGCCTTGATCCTTCAATGCTTTGAGGGAGATGGCAGGTGCCAATATTGAGATGCTGCAACCAGGCAGAATTCGGCGCAAATTGTCAAGCGCTTGATGCACGAGAACTGCAAGCAATTGTGCTTGTAATGAGCCGGGTTGGGCGACGAGATTCCAGAGGTTGACATTGAGGCCATGGTCGCTTGTGGCGCGGACAAAACCAACCAGGGTTCCTTTTTCTTCTTCAACAATGCTTAGATGCCAAACGCTTCGCTCAAAGGCCAGTTCCCATTGCTCTGAGGTGTGAGTGGCTTCTCTACAACGAGCGAGAAGTTTGTTGAGTGCTTGAGGATTGGGTGGTTGTTCAAGGTCTAGCCGGAAGCCGGGGGGGAGTTCGGGCTGTTGAAGAAAGGCAAGCAAGGTGGTTTCAACCGGTGTTGCGCATGCCTGCAGCAATGCCGTTAATGGTGAGCAGTGCGCCTCTTAGCAGTTCGCTGCGGCTGTAAGTGCGACCATCGCCAGCATCGTTCATGGGTGGCTGCCGGTTCTGATCACGCAGCTTGCGAAGCAGGGCCACTTGCAGAAAACCAAGTGGCACGATCGTGCGATTGCGAAGATCGACTGATAGCTGTAGGGCGGGATCAGCCCCGAGCAACCTGCGTTGTCCTGTGATGTTTAAGACCAACCGGCGGGTGAGGCTGTACTCCGTTTCGATGATTTCGAAGATACGGGTAAAGGCTTCACGGTAATCTTCGCTGCCAAGGCTAGTCATGTAGTGATGGGCCAGGTCTAGGTCTACTTTTGAAAGGGTCATCTCCACCTTGGAGATCAGCATTCGGAAGAATGGCCAGCGTTGGTGCAGTCTGCGCAGAAGGTCAAGCTGGTCAGCGTCTGATTCGACTTCGGCGGCTAATGCTGTTCCCACGCCAAACCAGCTCGGTAGCAGGAATCGACTTTGCGTCCAGCCAAATACCCAGGGGATCGCTCTCAGACTAGAGAGGTCCTTGGCGCCGCTTTTGCGTCGAGCAGGACGGCTGGAGATTTGCAATTTGCTGATTTCTTCGATCGGCGTGACCTGTTGGAAGAAGGCCACCAGATCAGGGTTGTTGTGGACGAGGGCCCGATAGTGCTCACGTGAACGGCCAGCGAGTCTGGTCATCAGTTGGTTCCAGCTTGGGGTGGCATCTAGCTGGTTGGTTACCAGACTGTTTTGCAGGACGGCCGTTGTGAATGTTTCTAGGTTGTAAAGGGCTAGCTCGGGCAGGCTGTATTTCGATGCCAGTACTTCTCCCTGCTCAGTGATCTTGATTCGGCCGCGCACGGTTCCGCTTGGTTGGGCAAGGATTGCTTGGTAGGCAGGGCCACCTCCTCTGCCAACAGATCCACCGCGTCCATGGAAAAGGCGCAGAGCTACACCCTGGCGGTTAGCTAGATCTTGCAGGGCAATTTGGGCTTGATGGATCTCCCAATTGCTGGATAGAAATCCGGAGTCTTTGTTGCTGTCCGAATAGCCAAGCATCAGCTCCTGCAGAGGTTGGACCTGTTCGCTGACACGAGGGAGCAAATTGCGGTAGACAGGTGAACTCAAAAGTGCCTCCATCACTGCTGGAGCCCGCTGGAGATCCTCTACGGTTTCGAAGAGGGGCACCACAAGCAGTTCGGCATGGCCAGCAGCCGGATCCACGAGGCCGGCTTCTTTGGCTAGCAGCAGCACCTCGAGTAGATCGGAAACTGTGTGACTCATTGAGATCACATATGTGCGGCAGATTCGGCTGCCGAATTCCTCCTGCAGTCGGTGCAGCATGCGAAACACGGCCACCGTTTCTGCTGTACTGGGTGACCAGATAACGGCAGAGGGGATCAGGGGGCGCCGAGTCTGTAGTTCCTCCATTAACCATTGCACTCGCTCATTTTCGGCCATGTCGCCATAGGCCTTAGGGAGGTTTAGGTAGCGGGTTAATTCGTCGAGAGCATCGCTGTGGCGATTGCTCTCCTGGCGGATGTCAAGGCTGGCTAGTGAGAAAGCGAAGATGTGGACCTGATTTAAGAGGGTATCCAGAGGCTCACAGCTCAGATCTGTGCTGACCAGGCTGTTGCGGATTAGTTCCAGGTCGCTGCGGAATTCTGCTACTGAGTTGTAGTGAAGGGTTTCTCCCGCATTAATTAGATTGGGGCTGGGGTTTAGGCTTTCTGGTGGGGTTTGCCAGCCTGCTTCGGCCAATTGCTGGTTGCGTTGTTGAGTGAGTTTCAACCTCTCCAGGGTGTAGCTGAGTTTGAGGCGATAAGGCTCGAGTCGATAGCGGGCTGCGCGTTCCTCGTAAACCTCCGGGAATCGAAGCCGGTCCATTTCCAGTGACTCCAACAGTGGAGTGCTTACCTGGCTCCATTGCATGGAGATGCTGAGTTGATCACGGAGTTTTTGAACGGCATTGACATAGCGCTCCAGCATCAGTTGACGTTGATAACAGGCGGTGCGCCAGGTGATTTCTGGTGTAACGGAAGGATTGCCGTCTCGGTCTGATCCAACCCAAGATCCAAAAGTGCAGAAGGCAGCTTGTGGAATGTGTACGTCCGGATAGCTCTCGGCCATTGCATTGATCAGGCGACGCCGTAGCTGGGGCATGGCATCAAAAAGCACCTGTTGGAAATAGTGGAGGGCGTAATCCACCTCATCCAGAACGGAGGGCTTGAACTGATGAAGCTCATCGGTCCGCCACCAGAGCCTGATCTCCTCCTCAAGCTGCAGTCTCAGGCTTTCTTTCTCAGATGTCGATTTTGTTGGATCTGATTGAAACTGTTGCAACAGGCTTGCAACCTTGCGTTGCTTATGGCGAACGGTATGACGGACGATTTCAGTGGGATGAGCAGTGAAAACTAGGCGGATATCCATCTCCTGTAGAAGGGTTTCCAGCTGAGCTGGTGGCACGTTGAGAAGGCGAAGTCGTTCGAACAGCTCTCTGAATGTGGCTGGGTCTGTTTGCGTGGCGAGCGGTGGAGCAAAGGGGTCATAGGGTTTGTCTTGGCGGTTGTTTTCTTTGCCAGAAGAGATACTTGCGAGGTAGCTGTCTTCCTCGATCCGTTGCTCGAGGATATTCACCAGTTGGAAATAGAGGGAGAAGGCGCGTGCTGCGGTGATCGCTTCTGCCAGGTCCATCTCTTGGATCAACAGCACGATTGCTCTGCTGGTACTGTTCTCATCCGCACCTTCAAGGGCCAAAGGTTCACTGAGTTGCTTCAGTCGAAGTAGTCGTTCTGCCTGATCCGGTGGACATTCGCTGCGTAGCACCGTTTGCCAAAGGTCTTCCACCAGTTCAAGGCGGTTCTGCAGTAATCGTCCTGCCTGCTGCCCTTCCCCGATTGCCCTGGGCTGATCGCAATCAGGTTTTTGGGCGGAAGACTGCTGCATCGATGCGCTAGTGGACTCAGGTTTGGCCATGATCATCCCAAAATGGCCTCGGCTTTGATTGCGTTGAGCTCTTCGGCGTTCATTTCGGCAATGCTGTCTTGAATGACAGCCTCCACAGACTTGCCATCGGCATAGTTCTTTAGCCATTGCATGGCTTGATTGCCTTTATTTAGGACTGTATGCAGCGGTGCAAGTTGTTTCTCCAGACCTAGATCTCTACTGATCGGAATGATGCCCTCGAGCATTGTCTCGATCCAGGAGCGGCATAGGATGGGGCTCCCATCTCGCCAGTGGTGCAGGGTTGCGTCCAGGCTCATTTGAGCGACAGCAGAATCATTTGCATCACAAAGATCAGCAAGTTCATCGGTGGTTAGTCGACTCACTTTGCGTGGATCCAGTTGGCTTGGGTTCTGAAGAAGGCTGAGCACGCGTAGTTCGATTAGGGCAGTCACTGCAAGCAGAACATCGGGATCGGTGATTAAGTCGCAGATGCGCAGCTCTAGACGGTTGAGTTGATAGGGGCGACGAGGTCCGTTTGGCCGTACTGAGGTCCATAGATGACGCTCATTTTGCATCGTGCCAGTGGCCAGTTGTGCTTCAACCCAAGCGACATAGTCAGGATGGTTTTGGAAGAGTGGTACCCGCTCTGGAGTGAGTGGAAATTGCAGCCATCGCTGAGAGTGGCTTCCCGTCGGCTGGCCATCGAGGAAGGGGGAGCTTGCGCTCAGGGCAAGAAAGAGGGCTGCTTCACAACGCACCAAGCGCAGTGCAGCAAACAACAGCGGTAGATCTTCAAGCCCTAGGTTGATGTGGACACTGGTGGTAACCACCCTGGTGCCGTAGTTGGCCTCAATCAAATCGTGATAGGGGTTGAGCGGGTCAGATCGTTCAAAGTGATGACTGTCGCCCAGGCTGAGGGTGCTACCAGGAATCAATGTGAGCTGCCGTGGAACCAACCATTGGCGCAGTCTTCGCCTAGGAGCCAACAGGGCTTCCCTCAATGGGCCGTAGTGTTGATTTGGCTCAGTGATGTATTCCAGATTTCGGTGGTCTGGTTCTGTGACGAAATCAGCAAGATCTCTTGCTGCGGCAGTAGCTACGCCGACGTGCTCACCGCTGAAGCGTCCTGTGAACAGCTCCACTTCGAACCCCTTAAGTAGCAGCCGGGTATTCATGACTTGTGGGACTCGAGGCAGGCCAGGGCTGTGAGCATTCCCCTTGCCTTGTTGAGGGTCTCTTCGTATTCCTTGGTGGGGATGGAGTCGGCCACCACACCAGCGCCTGCTTGAACCTTGACTTGCCAGCCGCCTTCAGGATGGGGCCGCACAATCATTGTGCGAATGGTTATAGCTGTATTTAGAGCACCGTTGAGATCGATGGACCCATACACACCTGAATAAGGTCCTCGTGAGTCGGGTTCGAGCTCATGAATGAGCTGCATGGCTCTGATTTTTGGGGCGCCACTGACCGTGCCTGCTGGGAATGAGGCCATGAGTAGATCCCAAACATCCTTGCCTTTGGCAAGCACACCTTCCACTGCACTGACGATGTGCATGACGTGGGAATATTTCTCGATCACCATCAGCTCTTTCACCGTCACACTGCCCGGCCTGCAAACGCGTCCAAGGTCATTGCGGCCAAGATCAACCAACATCACATGCTCGGCACGTTCCTTGGGATCTGCCATCAACTCTGCTTCAAGATTGTGGTCCTCAAGTTCGTTGTCGCCACGCTGACGCGTGCCGGCAATAGGCCGAAGGCTGGCCTTAATGCCATCGGCGACAGGTTCCGCCTTGACCATGACCTCCGGGCTTGAGCCAATCAGCTGCCAGTCGCCGAAGTCAAAGAAAGCCATATATGGAGAAGGATTCACCATCCGCAGACTTCGGTAGAGCTCAAGTGGCTGTTGAGGAACTCTGGTTTCCAGTCGTTGACTGAGTACAAGCTGGAACACATCACCTGCGGCGATGTGTTGCTTGGCCGTTTGAACTGCCTCCTCAAAGCCTTGTTGGCTGTAATTACTGATGGTGGAAGGTGGAGATTGACTTTTTGGTTGCCATTGCAGTGGCTGAATCGGCGCAAGTGGTTCAGCCATGCACTTTTCTAGGTCTTGAATGCGTGCTTGTGCCTTGTCCCAAGCTTCGTTAGCCGTTTGCTCGACACTCAGGTCTGCGTATGCCACGGCAGTGATGAGGCGTTTGACTTGATCAATGATCAAGATGCTATCCATCAGCATCCAGATGCCATCAGGCGGATCGTTGTTGTCCCTTAAGTGAACGGGCACTGTGGGCTCAACCCACTTGATCAGTTCAAAACCCCACATTCCATAGAGCTGGCCAAGGGGGGGGAGGCCTGACAGGGTTGCTGTGCGATAAGGAGCAAGCCATTTCCTGAGGCCTTCAAAAGGGTTGCCGATGGCTTCATCGGATCGTCCTTCTCGCCAACGACGTGTGAGGTGATTGCCTCGGCAGGTGGCTGTCCAAAGTGGATTGCAGGCCACCACACTCCAGCGCCCAAGAGTTTCACCCCCTTCGACCGATTCGAGTAAAACCCCAGGGGGATGGTCTGCCCCAACTTTTAACCAAGTTGTGAGAGGGGTCTCCAGATCCGCTGGCCAACTGCGGGCCAAAGGAATG
>QCLC01000051.1 GCA_003214855.1 Prochlorococcus sp. AG-412-I05
GCTTGTTGGCCAGGCGACATTTGTAATTGGCGCCAACAGTTACTCCGGCAGTAATGATAACGACGTTGATGTTTATGAAACTGATGCTGGTGCTACGGTTTTTAACTATGATCTTCGCCTGGATCTGAATACAAGCTTCAATGGCAAAGACTTACTGAAAACGCGTCTACGTGGTTCTAATTGGGACGGCAGCCCATGGGTAAATGGGCCTGGGCTTAATCAATTGGAAATCATTGCCGGTGAGTGGGGTGATGATGACGTTATGATGGTTGAACGCTTGTGGTACCAATTCCCGATCGGCGATGAGTTTACGGTCACTCTTGGTGCATTAGTTCGTCAAGATGAAATGCTAGCCATGTGGCCTAGCGCCTATCCAGCCGACCCAATTCTTGATGTGTTTGCCTATGCGGGTACTCCTGGAACCTATTCCTTGCATAAAGGCGGTGGTGCTGGAATTTGGTGGGATGACTCAGATAGTGGCTGGAGCATTAGTGCAAGTTATCTTTCGGCAAATGCAGAAGACGGTCGCCCCGGTGATCCGGTATGCGCTACATATGACGAGGAGGATGAAGTATGTGAAGAATGGACAACTGCTGGCGGCATAGCAACAGATGCAGCGGCATCTTCTGGCAATGTACAGGTTGCCTACTCCGCTGATAATTGGGGAGCAGCCGCCAGTTACAATTACTCCTCAAGCGAGAATGGCGCTGGTTTATACGCAGCAAACGCGACACCTTTTACATTGGAATTGTCCAATACAGGCGTAACAAACTCATTTGGTTTCAGTGCATATTGGATGCCTGAAGATACTGGTTGGATCCCAAGTATTAGTGCTGGCTGGGGCATCAATACAATCTCGCCTAACGATGATTGGAATACTGATGGGGAAGGATTCGGCCCATTTTTAGATGGTGATGCTACTGCTCAATCCTGGTATGTAGGCTTACAGTGGGAAGATGCCTTCGCAGAAGGCAATATTCTTGGCATGGCAGTTGGTCAGCCAACTTTTGTGACGAGCGTAGATTTTGATGACGATTACGCGAGCGATACTACCGACAGTTTCAAAGATGATCATGCGGCTGATGGCAACTACGCCATGGAGTTGTGGTATATGTTCCAGGTAACAGATAATATCTCCGTCACTCCTGCAATCTTTTACTTGAGCCGCCCTCGCGGCCAATATACAACTGGTTGGGGGCATGGGAAAGGAGATAAGACAATGAGCAATCTTGGAGGATTAGTGAAGACTACTTTTAGGTTCTAATGGGTTTGAAGTTATCGCACTGGTAAAGTCTGGGTCGAAAATTAATAATTTCTCCTTTTCCAGCAAGACATTAAAGCCCTCAATTTAATGAGGGCTTTTTTATACTTGACTTGTTGTTCTGATCTTCTAAGCAGTTGTTATTTTCTCTTGCTGATTTTGTCAGATCTAGGTTTGCCATGTTTAGGCTTTCAACCCAAAATATTATTCGCTCTTTAGGGAGTCCGAGTGCTAATCGATTGATTTTTTGAGTCATCTTGATCGTGACAGGCTTGCCAGATTGATACTTCCAATTGGCATCCCATAGAGGTTCTTGATGGGCAGCATTAATGCCAATCAATCGATCATCTTCATCAAATACACCCCCTCCGCTCATGCCTTTATCAATCTGGCTTGTATAAGTGAGTGTGTATCCGCCTTCCAGTGACTCGCTTAGCAAAGGAATCGTTAGGCCTTCACGTTCGACGTAGTTCTTCGTCGCTGGGTAGCCAGTAGCGGTTACAAGCTTGATTGGCTCACCAATCTCTTCTTCCTCGGATGAGAGGGTAGCGACCCGCTCTTTGAGAGCTTGAGACTTGAACCAAAGCAAAGCCAGGTCTTCTTTGTTGTTCGCCAAAGGAACCAGAACCCCTTCATAACGACCTCCATTACTGCTTTCAATGCAGTGAAGTCCGTCATCACTCAAAACGTGCTCATTGGTCACCACTAAATAGCCAGATTGACTTTCTTTGATGATCACCCCAGAGCCGTGTTGCTCCCCGCTATGGATCCGCACAGTGCTGGCCTGGCGGGGATTCTCAAAGGCGTTGCTAGAGATCGTTAATCCAAAGGTTGCTGATGTAAAAATGCAGCAAATGACTGCAAATGCTTTTGCTCTGCGCAGGTTCACCAAAGTGGAGCGCTTGATCGAGCTGGTTTGCTGATTCCAGCAGCTGAATCGAGCAGATCACTCATTTTGATGTAGAGGCGACCGGTCGTTTCATTGAGTGGGCCTCTGGCCTTCGTTCTTACATCGAGAAGAGCACGAAGCGTCTTGGTTGGGTTTTGGCCTGGCTTGAGCGTATAAAGCAGCCCGTCACAAGCTCCTCCATCCCTTTTTGTAGTGCAGATCACAGGATGATTATTGATACGTCCTGTCGTCAGGTAAACCAAGCTGCCTTGCTGTCGATATTGCTCAAATCGTTCTGAGACAGCCTGGCAGCGCTTCTGTTGAGACCAACCAACGCTATTAAATGTTGTGCTAGTCCATCGGATCACCGCAACGGTCTTACCGCTGGCTGTGGTGGCAAGGGTTGCTGGTGCACCGGATGCTGTGCCGCAGTAGAAACGCTGTGCGCTAGCCGCTTCAACAGCCAACGGGGTGCTGAGGGTTGCGACAACAAGTGCCGCGGCCAGATGCCCAGATTTCATTGATTTCACCCCCATAAAAGGCGTCTGGTGAAAATGCCTAGGGGAAGGATTCCATGCCATCTCTTTATCTCTCAGTTAATTACTTATCTCTTCTTTAGCATCCCCAGGCCATTAATGCTGCAGACAAAAAGAATTTGTCATTAGAGCAATGGGTTCATTTGACAAATGTCCTCTGACTCTGAGCATATAAAACTCATTGCAATTGCCTTGTCTATCTATTTAATAGCTTCTATTGTGAGGCCTTTCGCATCATCTGAAGAGAGCAATTGTTCGTGCATTATTTCCAACGTTCTATAATCTCTAATAACGGCATATTCTTAAATGTATTAATAGGTAGGCCGATAATGGAAGCGCTGCAGCGTTTAACAACCAACTCACTATCGTCACCAAATTCTCCACGTAATAATTCGACGATTACACCAAAAGTTCGACCTGTTGAATCTGTTTGCTTGATCAGACACTTGGCGATTGGTTTTGCAAAATTCCTGCACGCTGGTGTCATCCGCTCCCTTAGTTCAACATCGTCTCCAGCCGTTATTTTCAGGCACTTTTTCGTCAAGCGTTTTTCTATCCTGGGGCGAGCTAACCAAAGCACTGGAGATAACAATCCTGCTTGAGCTGATATAGCCGTGCCAAATGTGGCAACAACCAATCCAAAGGCGAGATATAGAGGAGTCGCTTTCATGCTTTTGCGCATTGGAGAAAACACTCGACAAGTTGCTTGAAAGATGTCTTTACGATCAAATCCATACTCGCACTACAGTTTTAATGACTTTGGCATCATGATTCAGCGGTTGTGCTTCAAAAACAGTAAAGACATAAGGGTTAACGTTAAAAACACTACACATTGAACCCCCATCACAGAGAAGGATCCCTGCAAGTTGTTAACTGTGGCTTCATAGGCCTCTGCTCCGGGAACCTTCTCAATCATTGCCTGCCCACCAGGGATTAGTTCTGTGACATCGGAGAAGATACCCATTGCTTTAATTGCCCACCGACTGGTGATCACTGGGTAAATCAGATCACCTGAGCGGCTGATTTCAAAAAGAACACCACTGAAAATAAGTTGAGGGATAAGCAGTAGAGGTGCTGTACTGCTTGCTTGCTGACTATTTTTGACCAAGCTAGACACCAACAATGCTTGAGTGCCAATGGTGAACAGTGTTGCAAAACAAACCAGGGGTATTGCTATCGGCCAATTCATAAATGTTGTCTCTGGAGATGAGAAGCAGAAACTCAATGTCAGATAGAGCAACAATGCCTGAGCAAATGATTGCAGCACCATCACTACTATCTTTGATCCCAAATAAGCCTCGGGTACAAGATTGAAGGATCTTTCCCGCACAAAAATCCCTCGATCCTTGACCAATGCCTGCAGAGAAGAGGAAAAGCCCACCCAGATGGTGGCGCAAATGACTCCAAAAAGAACGCGCAATGCTTCTCGATAGGTCTCATCTGTAAGCGAGTCGAGGTTTGAGAAAATTTCTGAGTTATTGCTTGCAAAGGCAATCATCAGTAAAGCCAAAGGCGCTGTGATGGCGTTAAGAAGCAGAGATGTGCGATCACGCAGAGTCAGAATTGTCTCTCTTGAAAGCAGAGTCCCAAACTGTTGCAAGCCAAGGCTGATCCTTCCAGAACGTTTGCTTCCTCGATTCCCCGAAGGACTGATCTTTGCAGTGGAAATAGCTGGCAGCTTTGAAAGCAGCACAGGCCTATAGCTATCGGCAATAGATGCGATTTCTTGCTCGCTGCGATCTAAGTACTGGTAAATATCAGAAAAATCTCCGCTCACGCCAAAATGATCGCCGCATTGATTGGGCGGGCCTGCATAACAGAGGTATCCACCCTGAGCCAAGAAAACCACCTGATCACAGAGCATCACGTTGTTGGTTGCATGGGTCACAAGTGCCACCGTTCGCCCAACATCCGCGAGGCTGCGCAGTAGCTCCATCATTCGCTTATCGAGGCCAGGGTCGAGACCTGAAGTGGGTTCATCAAGAAAAAGGATGCGAGGGTCAGCGATCAGCTCCACCCCGATGCTCACTCGTTTACGTTGCCCGCCGCTGAGTTCACGAACCAATGCCTTACGGCGGTGGCTGATTTGTAGCTCTGCCAAGACTCTCTCAACGGCAGCTTTTTGTTGCTCAACATCAGGAAGTTTGAGCCGTGCTGAATAACGCAATACCTCATCGACTGTGAGGTCACCATGCACGATGTCGTCCTGAGGCACGTAGCCGATTTCCTGTTTGATGGCGCTATAGGACTGCCTCAGCTCATTGCCATTGATCAGGATCTGGCCTTGATAATCCATATTTTGGCCAACAATTGTGGTCAGCAGGCTGCTCTTACCTGCACCACTGCCTCCCACCAGGGCAACGAGCTGGCCCGGTTCGATCGAGATGTTGGCGCCCTTGATCCTTCCTTTAAGCGAAAGGTCGCGAACATCAATCCGATAGTTACTGCCACTGGTAGCAAGGTTGAGCCATGGAAAGGTCCACTGAAAGACCGTGGTCCCCACCTTGATCTCATCACCATCCCTTAATGGCACTTGCCCATTCACAGGGCTCTCATTGGCAAAGACACCATTTCGGCTGTGGTCCACCAAGAAAACCTGGCTGCCACTGCGACGGATTGAACAGTGATGCCGAGAGATTGTGGGCCCTTGCAAATCCACATCGCAATACAGCGACCGCCCAATCGTCAGGCTTGTGCCCTTAAGTTCCCAGCGACGTTGATCGGCTAAATCGTTCTGGTGGTTGTTTTGAGCTTTTGGTAAGACAACGAGCCGAACTGAATCCTGCAGTTGACTCCCGATTTGCAACTCATCGCCTGGAGCCAGAGCTGTCCAGCGCTCGCTTGGCAGATAGCGGCGATTGAGCTGTGTGCCATTGGTACTTGGTTTGCCTGAAACACCGTCGCGGACCGCAAAACTTCCATCAGGATTGGTCTGCAGGGTGAAGTGCAGACCAGAAGCCAATGTCCAATCTCGAGGAAGAGCTAGGTCTGCCTGGGGGGATCGCCCCAAGCTGACTTCACCAGGACTTAAAGAGAAACGGACCTCTTCGCTGCCACGATATCCAAAAAGAACGAAATTCATCGTTTGCCTGGATTAGGAGTCGTTGAGGAACTCCGACCCTCGTTCAAGCAATTTGTCTATGGCACCGGGAGTTTTTTCTAAGACCTTATCGAGAGTGTCAGCACCTTTATCTATGGCCTTATCAATTAGAACTGCTGAATTGACGAGGACATTTCGCCAGTTCTTTTCCCCTGATGCCCAGCAAGAGCTGAGGCTTCCCTTGTCATAACCGAACTGGAAGACAGCTCCTCGCATCTCAGGAGTGCCATGCCAGTCACGCTCGAGAATTGAGTAATCGCCAATGTTCTCGAGGAAGGCTTTTGATCTGGTGATCTGCTTTTCAGAAAGAGTAATGGGTGTTGCACGCCGCATATAGACACCTGCAATGCAATCAGCCTGTAGCTCATCAAAAACAGTGCTCCATACGACATCACTACTGAAGCCGGTCACAGCATGTTGACGACCATGGGCAAATTCATGGGCAACAAGTGTGGCAATTGCCTCCAGGCCATAACGCCTTTCGATTTGGCTTAGTGCTTGCTGTGAAATCAGAATTGTTCGATCAAGTCGGCAATAGAAAGCTTCCCAATCGCCGTTATTGCTCTGGTTGTCTTTTCGACAAGGTGTTGGAGTGCCTTTTGGAGCAGGCACAATCAAGTTCACATCCCGCACCGATGGGTCGTAAACCTTGATTAGCCCTTCACTGGCTCTTGCGACTCCAACTGCGGTAAAGCTCTGAGCGCGAACTTCCAGTGGGAAAGAGAGCAGGCTTAGTGCCAGCGGTAGGCAGGTTTTCCAAAGGCCTTTCATGCGCTGGTGTTCATCACTTCCATGCTTTAGCCATGGTCTCTAATGCATGGGAACTAAGCAACGACACTACGACTCATTAGCTCGCGTAAAGCATTGCTGTAATTGGATTACGATCCAGCGAACAAATAATGTTCCAGTCGATCAATGTCGCAGTCGGCCACTGACCATCAGCTCGGCCAGCGATTTGCTCAGCTTTTAAAGACTCGAAGACCCGTTGAGCTGCAAACGGCCTTGAATCTGCTGCAAGACCTGATGGGGGCAGATGTATCGCTGCTTCCTTCTATACGCCTGCTGGCATCTCAACCAACCTTCCTGCAATTCATCAACGCCAAGCCAGCCAACGTCTTGCTTCCTCAGCGAGATGCATTGCTGGTCAACGCCAAAGAAATTTTGGCTCCAGCTCAAATCACACGCATTGCCAATTTCCTTGATGGTTACTTGGGTGCTAGCAATCCAGCCTCTCAATCTTCGACTAAACGCATGTCTGACAAAAAGGCTTCTAAGGAAAACTCTAATGAACTATCCCCAGACGAATTAAAAGCAGTAGCTGGTGGCACTGGTGGAGCAGGAATGCCACCTCCAGCCGGTGGCTCAGGAAAGCCAGCATCAGAGCCACAGATGCCCTTTAAGGGAGCATCCATACCAGAGCCATCTTTTCCAGCAGTACTAAGCAAGTCATCTGAAGAACTGCCATCCACCGTGGTGGACCAGTTCGCCAAACCTTCAAGCTCGCCAGCCGCAAAGCATTCTTCTTCTAATCAAAGTGGAAGTGACCGAATAGTGGTGGGATTATTCATCGTTTTGGTAGTGCTAACAGGCTTGTCCTCGGCCTACGCATTATTTACGGTGCCAGCGCTTTGCGAACCCCTTGGCCTTTGCTCTGCAGAAGAAGAAAAAACAGAAGAGCAAAAAGAGCGCGAGAAGGAGGATTCAGAGAAACCTGATGAAGCAGCAGAGACTCCTTCAACACCCAAAGAGAAAGCACCAGTAGAGCCACAAGCAGAGCAAAGGGATCGCAATGTTGAAAGCACAGGCCCTGTTGCACCTGTCACTCAAAATGCACCTCAAAGAAATGAGCCGTTGTGGTGAGGGAGGAAGTCTGAGAAAAGCGAAGGGGTCGCTCTAAAAAAACTCGCCATAAAACGAAGCCCCTCTGCAACTGTTGCCAGTCCACCTTGGCTAAAGCAAAGACTGCATCCACTACACCGACTCCTATGCAGGCTTACTGCTTCTGATCAAGTAAATCTTTTGCGAACTAGCAGTGCCTGGGCCTTCCCCTGCTAAGTCTTGGGCAATGGCATGCCAACCATGCAACGCTTGCTACTCGTCCCTGCTCTTCTGACGCTTTTTATCGCTAGTGCAAAAGCAGAAAGTACTTGCAATAAATATGGAGTATGCAAAACGAATGACACATATGATCCTGATCTTTACAATGAAGATGAAGCTAAAAAGCAACTAGAGCTGCAAGAAAGCTCATCAGAGCAGCAAGGAAATCATGAAAAATGTATCGACGCAGCAGATTACAAAGGTTGCATGGAATTTCACTCCCAATCTCGAGAGGAAGAATCGTCACCAATTGTTCCTGTAAGTGGACTAGATCCACATAGCTATGAAAAGACCAGTGTGATGCAATTAAAGATCAGAGGTGAATATGGCCGTTATCTAACGTTTATAGGTCGTACGAGCAATACTTATTCAGGTACATCTGGCCATTACAACCCCGGCTCGCCTGGAACCCTACGTTGCAATACATATGGCGGTTACACCTCCTGCACCCGTAGTGGCTATATCGCACCCTCCTATACACCTGGCCGGGCAGGAGGAATACAACACAGAAGATATAGATATCAATTGGACTGCATTGATCGAACTTTTAATAGGGAGGGTGATCTGGCAACTGCTGGGGGCATGCGGAGAGGTTGGATGTCTGTTAATGACGACCCGACCGCTTTTGCTGTTGAACAAAACTATTGTCCAATCATTGACGCCCTTCCAAGGGCAATTGAGAAGAAAAGCACAAAGAAAAAAAGGGGTCAGTTTGACCCAAGCAATAGGTAGTAATCATCTCCATGAGTCAAGTTGCACATGCTTAGAGCGAGAAATTTCGCTTCATTTCTTCTCCCAATCAATACAAGACTCCTGCCATAGCCTGAACCGAGCAACACCCAGCAGATGTCACGCAGAAGAACTGCACTTGCTGCTGCCCTTTCATTGCTGCCATTAGGTCAACCGCTGCTGCTGGGCACTCTTGGCATCAAAACAGCAACAACAGCAGTCGTTCTTCAAGCAGCACAAGCAGTTGCTCAAGAGGCTACTCCGTTAATCGAAATTTAACTAGATAGGAATATTTATTTCCATGGCCGAGCCCATCAGCGAATTCACGAGTCTTGATTATCTCAGCGGATCAACTTAACCCTAAAGTCTTCGTTGCCATGCGCTATTGGGAAGGAGATTTGCTCTGAATTTTATATGCCAAAAACAACGAGCTAGACAAGACATTCTGACCGGCAAAGGTCAATTAGGTATAATGGAGTCATAATGGATCGAGTCATTACTTGTCCCTCTAAGTAAGCCTGAAAGTCTCGGGGAGCTTTAGAGCGTAATTAAAGGGACAGCATTATTCTTGCTTGTTAAGCGCATCTGGATGATCTACCAACCAAATCGCCTGGCATTGCTCAAATGCAGAGCGATTCAAAACCATTGGCCTATAGGTATCTAGCTCCTTTTCAATCTTTTGAAGCCGTTGCTGTTGTTCTTCCGTTAGCTCGCCAGATTTATACCTCAAAACTATCAGGCTGTACTGGGCATCCTTAAGCTTGGCGACATACTCACCAATAGTGATCACCTCATTTTTAGAAAGTTTGATCTTGCCAGGAGGCTCCGTTATTGCATACCGCTCTGGATTCCGCTGCAGTGCTTTTTTGCAACGTGGGGTACAGGTTTTTGCGGTCACCCGTTGTAGACGGAATACATCACCACATACGCAACAGCGCCCCTGGCGATTAGCCAATTGCTTACTACGTTCTGCCCGGCGCTCTTTTCTGCGGGCCCTATATATCTCAGCGTTTTTTTTATTTGCTTTGCATTGGCAAGCATCTGAGCAAACACCACGCCAGGTGTAGCTGGCCCTCTCCCCATAGCCGCTATCTACCAAGAACAATTCATCGCAACCACGGCACAGAAATAAGCGTGGGGTTGCCATGAACTCAAATATGCGTGGTTTTCCCTCAAGGGTGAAGAGCCCTTCTGTAGGGACCCTTAATGTCCAGGTTTTACGAAAATGGTCGTAGCGGAGTCGATCGCTATAGGGGTTTGGGATACCCAATCGAAAAGTGACTGAGTGAAGCTCGTCGCGCCACTTCCATGATGCCTGCTGGGCTTCTTCGTCAAATGCCTCGAAGCTTGGATGAGAGTTCCGGCTATACCATTCATTCAGCTGCTCTCCAGCTTCTATTTGCTGTAACCAGTAATTCCCTAAGCGGGCAGAGATGTCACAAGGGAGATCATCAACCTTGATCGGAGTAGGTCGGTCAGTCATGTCCCTTTAACCTGGCTTGAATCAGATAGATCTGTATGTAACCCTTTTATCGGGACAGAGGGCTTCTCGAGCCGCGCGGCCTGACAGGAATTTGCGGACAACAAAAAGAAGGTCATCACCCAGGGACCTCTTGGTGTTTTTTGATCCAGTCCCAACAGGTGGCTTCAACCTCAGTTGGGAGGAGCAGGAAATGTCCCTTCGCTAGAGATTTCATTTCGAACTTGTTGTTTTTGATCAATCTCTGCATGCCATCTATTGCCATCAAAACCATCGCGCTCATACATACAGCTCCCCATTCACCAAACTCTTCC
>QCLC01000052.1 GCA_003214855.1 Prochlorococcus sp. AG-412-I05
AAAATCAAGTCTGCAGTTCTTCATGTTTCGTGAATTTATTTCTAGAATTAAGTTTCAAGTTTGCTTATTAGATATTCAAGAGAAATGTTTGTGGTTAATCAAAGCCCTTGCCTGTGCTTGTTCGTGAATAAGTATCGGCTTTTCTGGCGAATATTGTTTAGTAGTCATTTTTCATTGCAACTAAGTTCTTCCTTATGGTTGATCTTGTCTCTTCGAATTTAGAGCTTCCTGTGGGGCGCATGAGTTGATTTGTTGATGCTATTTGTTTATGTGCTCATGTCTTCTTCGAGAGTGTTGCGTATTGGTGCTGAATGTAAGTATCGAGTTATAGTTGGCGGCCAATTGTTATTCATCTTCTTGCGTATTTGATGGTTTGCTTTCGCCTGGAATGTCCTGATTCCAGATGTCTATGTATTGATTGGCGCGACATTAGCTTATTGTTGAACTATGTCTTTGGGAAGCTTTAGGCCGGCCTGGCCTTTGTTTGATTGCATTTTATCCTATTAATTTTTTTTCTGAGGCTATATATTTAAAGTTGAATGCATTGAAAATTTGGCCTTTCACAAGGCTTTTATGATTGCACAACTTTTCGTAACGTATATCTATATCGATTGTTGTTTATGACTTCTTGGGATCTGTTCTATGCCTAGAGCACTTCTTGGTCTTGGGCAGGAGTGGCTTGAGTGTCGTTGTTAGAAGCTTGTGATGCTTCGGCTTCGCCACTCGCTGGAGTCACTGCTGTTGTTGCTGGAGCTGTGGCTGCGGCCTCAGCAGCCTTTTTGGCGGCTGCAGCTTCCGCAGCAGCTTTGGCAGCAGCTTGCTCAGCCGCCTGCTTGGCTGCAGCTTCCGCAGCAGCTTTGGCAGCAGCTTCTTCAGCAGCCTGCTTGGCTGCAGCTTCTGCTGCTTTCTTGGCTTGACTGCCGCCTGTGGTTAGGTTGTTGAGCGCCCAAAAAACACCAATAATAATTGGGATATGCACCAAACCGCCCATTACGACTTGAGACTCGGGGTAAGCCATCTTTGGTGTTTAGGCAAACATCACTAATAATAGGCCGTGCTACAGCCAGTCTAGAGGCTTTGATTACTTATCTTATCTTTGTCAGTTGAATCGCATTTCTTCCTTCGCTCAAGTAGTTCACATGTTGTCTACGCTTTTTGTATCCCTTGGCGAGCTTGAACGGTCTAGTTCTTATGCTTTAGGAGAGGCGCGTTCATAGATTTTTGTTTTACTGATCTGTTTTCTGGTTAGACGTATTTCTATGGCTCATCCTTGATCAGACGATTGATTGCTTCGATGCTCATCGTCGTAGATGTGCAGTCAGTATTAAGTGTAGGGCTCAAGATTGAGGCTGCTTTGATGACCTGAGGATTGTCAAGGACTTCAGGGCTAATGCCAACCTCGAGAAGAGATAAGGGTAATGTCTCCTTTGCAATCCTCTTGCTCAGTTGTCCGCTTTTGACGAGACATTCGCTAGCGGCAGATATGCCAGTTGCAAAGACGCGAATGCTCATCGCAAGTTGTTTGCTGGCGTTTTTGACTTGCACCTTGATTTCATTGGCTGAGGCTGCGGATGTAATCAGAAGAGCCATAGCAGTTGTTGCGCCTAATAGAATTCTCATGTTGCTTGGATGTTGTCTTTTATAGGGGTGGAAATTGCTGGAAACTGTAATATATATTGTATGTTTATTGCCTATAATAGGGTTGAAAACTCATCCATGCATTTGAGTGCGTAAATATTTCCTTGTGCCACTCTTCTTAGCCTTTAATGCTCGCTTGTTATTTGGATCGCCCACCATTGTTTGATTTGTCTCTTCTGTTGGTCTGTCTCTGCTCTTGCAAGAGAGCCGCTGTAATTTGGTCAATTATATAGCCGAATGGTTCTCGGCTATAGATCGCATGCAAGGTGTTCGGGGGGATGATTGTTGTTATTCGCTGTGTTGATTATTCAGGTATAGGTGTTGACGAGATTGTTCTCTGGTAGCTCTTTCTCGGCTATTTGGTTCGCTTTGGTTCGCTTGGCAAATGGCGAACACTGCTGATAAGTCGTTTCTCCCCTGGCTTGAGCAGAAGTTGGAAGCTCAATGGCAGCATCTGATTCGACGATGGCACCCAGACGCACAATTCACTGAACCGATCTAATCCCTTCAAGGCTTGAGTGAAAATGGTTTGACTTGTGAGCGGTATTCGGCGTTGGCATTAATGCGCCCAATCGGACAGCGAATTGCGATTGGGCTATTCGGCGCTCTGCTGTTCGGTCTTGCTGGAGTATCGCCGCTGAGAGCTGCGGAGCGATTGGAGGTGCAGCTTGAGGGGATGGTGATACCAGTTTGGATTCGGGAGTTGGTCGATTTGGGGCGGCCTGGGGGCAGCAGTAGTTCTGAACTCATCACCTGGCTCAATTTGCTCGATGCCGATAGCCGCTTCGATCTTTTTGAGCTGCTTCAGGCACCTTTGCTTACAGATCAGAGCATGGCTCGACAAATGCTGCGTAGTTGGGCAGGACGTCAGCTGCTTGATGCCGTTAGTGATTTGGTGAGGGTCGATGCCGACAGTAGTGGCATTGTCTTGTTCAACACTCTGGAACTGCTCTTGAACAGTCAGTCAGAGGTGACCGCTCTGGACTTGCTTGAGGAGCTCCCTGCTGAAAATGTACGCCTCGATCTTGATGCTCTACTTCAGGTGGCAAGTCGCTGGCGGCGTCAGTTGCAACAGCAGCAGCAGTTGGTATTAGCGCTCGGGAGGTTTCCCGCCACACAAGTTCCAGTTTTGCAAGAGCTGGCAGGTCAGGAAGTTTTTGCCGCAGGACCTGAGTTCAAATCTTTGCCAGTGGCTCATCGCACCAAGCCCCTCAAGCTAGAGCTGTGGCGCCCACCTGATGGCACGCCGTTGCGGTCGAGCTGGGTGGTGCTCATGCCAGGCTTGGGTGGAAGCCAGGATCATTTTCGTTGGTTGGCTCTCAGCCTTCAACGTAAGGGCTGGCCGGTTGTGGTGCTTGAGCATCCAGGTAGTGATGCTAAAGCGGTGCATGCCCTGCTGAAGGGGCAACGACTTGCACCTGGAGCAGAGGTGTTGCCTGACCGCTTGGCGGATCTGCAGGCTGTCCTGCAGGCACGAGAGCAAGGCACGTTGGTACTGCCTGGTCAGAAGTTGGTGCTGATGGGTCACTCTCTCGGGGCACTTACGGCTGTATTGGCTGCTGGCATGACTCCGGAGCCTGGTTTGTATACCCGTTGTCGTAAGGCTCTAGACGATCTTCCTCTCACCAATCTCTCGCGCTTATTGCAATGTCAGTTGGTTGATGTGCAAATGCCAAAACTTCAGTCAATCCCTCAGCTAGAGGCAATCGTGGCTCTCAACAGTTTTGGTAGCTTGCTGTGGCCTCGTGATGGGGCTGTGCCTTTGTCGGTTCCAGTGTTACTGACTGGCGGCACCCTTGATTTGATTACTCCTCCGCATAGTGAGCAGCTCGATTTGCTTTTGGCAATCTCACCCCATCCCGCTAGTCGAGTCGTGCTTGTGGAGGGCGCTAGCCATTTTTCACCGGTGCGGGTTGAAGGTCAGATGGGTGAGGGTCGTGGCGATGATCTCTTTCAACTCGGCGAAGAGCTGGTAGGGCGAGAGCCGCTAGCTGTGCAGCGATTGTTGGCCGTGGAGATTCAAATCTTTTTGGAGCAGGTTGAGGCTGGCGAAGCTCTTGAGGGCTCCACACATCAGCAGGTCGGGGATTTGCGGCTTCATCGTTTGGATCGCCAAGCAGCAGAACGGCTTCGCAAATCTCAGTAGCGGACGCGGGGATCAATCAGAGCAACGAGCAGATCCACGCTCACGCTTACCAGCACCATCAGGGCAGCCACGACAACCACAATTCCTTGAACCACTGGGTAGTCGCGTTGGTTGATTGCTTCTTGGAGCCGTAGGGCGATGCCTGGCCAGGAGAAGGTGACTTCAATTAAAAGTGCGCCGCCAATCAGCGATGCCACTGTGATCCCAGCAATGGTGAGTACTGGCAGAAGGGCATTAGGGAGGGCATGGTTGAGCACCACCTGTTGCTCATTAAGCCCCCGGCTACGGGCAGCTTCAACGTAATCGGATTGCAGTGTGCGGCCAAGATTGAGGCGCAGGGTACGGGTGAAAATCCCACTGAGGAGAAGGCCTAGGGTCCCTGCCGGTAACACCAGGTGTCTCACTGCTCCTTGAAGAGATATCCAGTCGCTGCTCCGCAGACTGTCGAGGATCAGGAAGCCGCTCCCCTCTGGTGGTAGCAAGCTTGGGGGAAAACGTCCGCCAATTGGCAGCCAACCGAGAATGACTGCAAACAGCAGTTGAACGATCATCGCGGCCCAGAACGGTGGCAGGGCATAGGTGCCAATGCCGTAGAGGCGCCCTGCGAGATCTAGCTTGCCTTCCGGGTGTGCAATACCACTGAAACCAACGACCAGACCAACCACTGCAGCAATCAATAGTGCCGTCAGGCTTAGTTCCAAGCTGGCTGGTAGGGCTCTGGCAATGATCTTGCTTACTGGTTCCTGGTTGAGAAGAGCTTGGCCTAGATCGCCATGAATTAAGTCTTTGATGAAGTGCAGGTATTGATGCAAAAGCGGTTGATCCAGTCCAAGCCTGGTGCGCAGAGCAGCGCGGGCTGCAGCCGGCGCACGATTGCCTAACACGGCATCGACTGGGTCTCCTGGTGCCACCCGTAGGAGGAGAAACACCATGCTGGCAATGAGCCAGAGCATCACCGGTGCCAGGGCCAAGCGGGTAGAGCTATAGCGCAGTAGTTCTCTGCCGCGGCCCATCAGTGCAGCTCCCGTAGACGCTGGAGCATTAAATGGCCGCTCCCGTCAAACTCTGGCTTGGATAAGCGCCGCTGGGCCCAAGCTCGTGGAGCTACCAGCCAGATTGGTAGATAGGCCGCTCCGCCGGCGGCGGAGCGTTCGATCTCTCTGAGCTGGTGGAGACGATCGGGTCCGCGAAGTTCATCGCTGTGGCGAAGGCTCGTTTCCAGCCCATCTGCGGTCCAGAAGCTGCCGCTAATTGCCGCTTCCCCCTCTTCGCATATAGATCCATTGGCTTTGCTGCAGCTTAATAATGGAGCTAAATAGGCTTCCGGGTCGGGATAGGCGCCTCGCCACTCAAGGATGACGGCCTGGAATGCGCCTTCCCCTAGTTGGCGGTAAACGGTGGTCGATTCGACGCTATTGAGCTTCAGTGTCAGACAATCCGAGAGGTCACGTTCCATCTGTGCCTGCCATGTAAGCGCCAATAACTTGTCTGCTGGCACGTTGGAACGGAAAGTAAAAGGGAGTGTCAGCTTTTGAGTTCCGCAATAACCTGCCTTTTGCAGCAGCTGCTTGGCTCGTTGAGGGTTGTAGCTGGGCCAAGGTGTGAGTGGTTCAGCCTGTAAGTTTGGCGGCACTAAAGACCGCAGCGGGCGTTTGAGTCCATAGCTCACGCGCTCAACCATCAGCTGACGGTCGAGGCTGTAGGCGAGGGCCTGACGTAAGAGGGGTTGATTGAGTGGAGGGGCATTACTGAGGAGAGTGATGTAGCCGATCTCAAGTGCTGGCCCCGTTCCTTCGCGGAGCTTCCCTTGCTTGGCAAGGCGATGGAGGGCAAGGCGTTGGTCTTCATCCAGTGAATTGGAAAGGAGTACATCCACTTCACTGCTTCGTAGGGCACCGAATAGGGCCGTGGAGTTGCTCAGATTGATGAAATCGATTCCAGCATTACTGGCCTGGGTACTCCAGTACTGCTGAAAAGGCTCAAGGCGTTGTTGTTGGGTCTGGAAGCTAGTGAGTCGGTAAGGGCCGGTTCCAATGAATTGCTTATTGAGGAACTGATCTTTGTGCTTGGCGTAGGCCGTTGGTGATACCGGCGACAGATTGATTGATGTGAGTAGTCCCTCTAGAGAAGTTGAGGGTCGCGTTAGTCGAAGGCGTAGCAGGTAGGGACCGGCTGTCTCCACGGCGGCAATCCGTCCTCCTACCACGTAGTTGAGGGTGCCGATACGCAGAAATCGCCGCAGGCTGAAGGTCATCGCGGCGGCGTTGAATTGGGTGCCGTCGTGAAACAGCACATCCCTGCGCAGAGGGATCGAGATGGTGAGGCCGCCATCACTGATTTGAGGTGGGGCGGATGCCAGTCGTGGCTCTAGCTCCCCTTTGTGATCAAGTCGGTAGAGGGGCTCTCCCAGGGCGCTCAGCAGTTGCAGAGCATCAAAAGTACTGGCCTGGGCAGGATCGAGAGAGGTGATCTTGCCAGCACTAGCCACGACAAGTCGCTGACTACGCCGAGGCGGCTGACAGGCAACCTGGCTCAGCGCTAGGGAGCAAACAAATAGAGCAGCGGCCCAGCGCAGAGAATCACGACGGCCAGAGCTGGACACAACGCGGGCGGATCGGATGGCCTTGATTTAAAGACTTGCTAGAGAGTCTCGTTCTGTTCACTTGGAGGCGCAGGAGATTTGTTGTATCGACACTTCAAACACAGGCGATCCATTTGGAAGCAGAGGCCAACGTCTTACCCAACAGCGGTTGTGGTCATCGTCGATTCCGATCACCTGGACTTGCTCCTTATTACCACTGAGGAGTCGAACACAGTCGCCTTGATGGAGATCCATGATGGGTCGGAAGTCCGGCTTGGAAAAGAGTTGGACTGTTGACATCATCGAAGCGGTAGACATGAACCTTTGGGGGCACAGGTCAGCGTCTGCAGACTTGCCTCTCAACTTGTTTTATAACTCTTACTTAAGCAGGGGTCTCATCGTCAGGGGGGCTGGAAGTTAAAGGCAGCTGAGATGGGCGGCAACTCCTTTGACCTCAGCCATAGAGGTGATTGCAGTCAGGGCATCTTGCATCTGGCCTTGGCTTATTTCATGGGTAATCACAACGATTTCGGCGCCGGTCTCTGAGGCATCGAATTGCACGATTGATTGAATCGAGATGCCACGATCTCCGAAGCAGCTACCGATCCGACCGATCACTCCTGGAGTGTCTTCTGCATTGAAGCGCACATAGTTGCGCTGAAGGATGGCGCTTGGATCAACGAGGTGACAGGAACGCCAACTGCTTGCGGCAAGAAGGGGGTCGAGGCTGCCGTTGATTTCCCCTAATTGGCGTATGCCAGCGATGTTGAGGATGTCCGCCACCACAGCTGAGGCGGTGGGTCCAGAGCCTGCTCCTGGGCCATAAAACATCACGCGGCCGATCGGATCGCCCTCAACCAGGATGGCGTTGTTCACGCCATTCACGCCAGCAAGCGGGTGGTCGAGAGGAATCATGGTTGGCTGCACCCTTACAGCTAAGGGCAAGGACTGACTGGTCTGAGCGTCTGAGTTGAGACGTTCGGCGATAGCCAATAGTTTCACCCTGTAGCCAAGCTGTGTGGCGTAGTCCACATCGCGGCTTTGAAGGTTGTTGATGCCTTGGGTGGGAATTGAGTCACGGTCGACAGGTCCACCGAAGGCGAGCCCAGTGAGGATGGCAATCTTGTCGGCCGCATCGAACCCCTCAACGTCGGCAGCTGGATCTGCCTCTGCGTAGCCAAGATCTTGGGCGGTCTTGAGCACGTCGTCATAGGCCACCCCTTCCTGTGCCATGCGGCTGAGGATGTAGTTGGTGGTGCCGTTGATGATGCCGCTCACGCGTTCGATCCGGTTGCCACCTAGTGATTGCTTAAGTGGCTCGATGATCGGGATGCCACCGCCGACGGCAGCTTCGATCAGGACGTAGACCCCAGCAGCAGCAGCAGCAGAGGCAATCTATTCGCCATGTCTTGCAATCACCGCTTTGTTAGCTGTAACGACCGCTTTGCCGGCGGCAATGGCTCGCATGATCAGGGTTCGGGCTGGTTCGATCCCTCCCATGACTTCAACAACCACGTGAACAGAGGGATCATCAACAACGGCCTGTGGGTTGTTGGTCAGTAAGGATGGGCGGAGCTCAATCGGGCGAGGTCGTTGCAGATCTCGAACCGCTACACGGACCAGTTCAAGCTCAGCCACCAGTGGATGCCGCCCTTCAGGGGCTTGGAGGATGCCTGCTACACCGGCGCCTACTGTTCCAAGCCCCAGGAGACCGATTCCTAATTTCGTGCCCATGGCAGCTGTGTGCAGTCGTGTAATTGCTGGCCGGACTCTAAGAAGTTGTTGAAGACGAAACCCTGGCAAGTTGCTGGGCCTGGGCCTTCATGTTGAGGAGGATATTGAGGAATCCGTTAGCTCTTGATGGGGTAAGGCTGCCTTGAAGGCCTGTGGCTTTAATGAAGCTTGGATCCACGGCCATGACTTGCTCAGGTGTGAGATTGCTGAGGCCTTGAATCAGCATTGCCAGCAAGCCTCGTGTAATCAGTGCGTCGGAGTCTCCTTGCCAGTGAAGCCGTCCTTCCACGAGTTCACCAAGCACATGGACCTGGGAAACGCATCCCTTCACCTTGATGGCGTCGGTTTGTAAGTCAGGGGACATTGGTGGCAGCTTTTTGGCCAGCCATAGAACATATTCGTAGCGGCGGCGGGGATCAGAGGTGCCGTTAAGTCTCTCGACCATGCTGTCTAGGGCCTGACTGCCAAATCTTGAGGGTGCGGCGGTGGGCTCAGCCATGGCGAAGGATCAGGATTTGATGCGCTGCGAGCGCACGCTAAACAAAAGACCTGCAAGACCCAGCAGGAGAGGTGATTCAGTGCTGATCAGGAACGATGGTGTTTGTGGAGCCTTTGGATGGGTGACAACCTCATCGAGCCGCACCTTGCCTGAGCGGATTGGCAGCATCAGATAGTCACGGTGACCTGGGCCAGCATCCACCTGCAGGTCAAGGGTTCCTTCTTGCATGTCTGGCAGGCTCAAGCTCAGTTTTCCCTGTTGATCCATTCGACCCAGCTCTCGGCCTGGTGCTCCGTTGGGCTCTAAGACGCGTACTACTGCTCCCTCAACAGGTGTTCCCGTTGAGAAATGGCTTTGAAGCTCCAGGCTTCCATCGAGGTAGTTGAGAGTGCTTTCAATGGCATGGGCTTTCGCTGGCTGACCTTGCCCGAGGCCAAGAGATGCTGTTGCGATCAATAGAAACAAAGGCTGGATCAGGGGCCGCATTGAATGATTTCTGAAAACTCTGAAAATCATTTTGAGAGATTCTTGCAGGATTGACTAGTGCCTGCGTGGCAGCCTTTGAGAGGGTTGAGATGATTGTCGTAAGAAATATTTGCCAGAGGCGAATATTTGGCGGCTGAAAAAAAGGCAGCAATGGCGTGTTGAGAACTTTTTGAGACCAGTTCTTGGAATTAGATTTGATTCGGATTCAATTCATTTGGCTTTCAATTGATCAATGACCCATATGCAATGAATGAGCAATGTCTTCGTAATCAATGCCTGAAATAGGAGTTGGATCTTGTAAGTCGATATTCCATTGAATTGCAGTGCCTTCAGTAGCAAGGCCTGGATAAAGCAGATTAACTCCTTCAATCATTAGGGTATTCAAAAAATTATCTTGAGTTGTAGAGCCTTGCTGCCCACTGACAAAATAAGAGCTGAACACGTTTTCTATATTCCCGCTGCCATGGGCAGATCTTTCGATGCTTGAAAGTGTTAGTAAACCACTGTTATTATCTGAATCCCTGATGGGGATGAATGCAGCTTCGTCTTTGGTGATTCCATATGAACTGCCAGATGGTGTGGTGATGTTCCCCCAAAATAGCCATTTGAGTTCATCAACATAGATGTTTCCTTCTCCTGTAGCAGGGTCAATCGCGCCTCCAACTTGGCCGACTTCTACTTCTCCTGTAAGGTCAAGAGTGTAACCTTGTAAAGACGTATTAAATGATCTTTGAGGGCAAATAAACGAAAGGATATTGCCTTGCTTGTCCGCGCCAACGGAAACAATTGATTGCCCAAATAACAGTTCCCCAGGATTGCCGTTTATAGGATCGTATTGAAAAACAACATCCTCTGCTTCTAGCAGTAATTTCACTTCTGAGTCTAAGGAATGATTTTCGTGAAGCTCAAT
>QCLC01000053.1 GCA_003214855.1 Prochlorococcus sp. AG-412-I05
TCGTTGGATGCGTATGGACGGGGCGACCGATGGCCTCGAGGCCCTGTTTGGGGTTCATGTTTGTCCGGAATTGCCGACTGGAAGTATCGGTGTACGCAGTGGGTGCTTGACGGCTGCGGCGGGAGAGCTGGATATCGAAGTGATCGGTGAAGGAGGCCACGGTGCAAGGCCTCATCAGGCTATGGATGCCATTTGGCTTGCCGCTCGAGTTGTTTGTGGACTGCAGGAGGCGATCAGTCGTCGCTTGGATGCCTTGCATCCTGTTGTGGTGAGTTTCGGGAAGATCGAAGGTGGTCAGGCTTTCAATGTGATTGCAGATCGAGTTCGGCTGCTGGGTACGGTCCGCTGTTTGGATGGGGCTGTTTTTGACAAGCTCCCAGATTGGATCGAGCAGATTGTTCAGGCCATCTGTGGAAGTTTTGGGGCAGAGGCGATCGTGCGCTATCGCAGCATTACGCCGCCTGTTTACAACGATCCTGAACTCACAGACCTATTGGAAAGTTGTGCTATCTCTCAGATAGGAAAAGAGCGTGTGTCGCGGCTTGAACAACCCTCGCTTGGTGCTGAAGACTTTGCAGAACTACTGCAAAATGTTCGTGGAACAATGTTCCGATTAGGGGTTAGCGGCCCTAATGGGTGCGCGCCTTTACACAATGGTCAGTTCTGCTTAGAGGAGAGCAGTCTTGGAGTTGGTATTCGGGTGCTGACCGCGACACTATTGGCCTGGATGGATGAGCGTTCAAGGCTGGCTTTGGAGAGGACATGAAGCGTCTTGGCTATCCCTTGCTATCTCTTGCAGCTCCTTTGCTGATCATCTTGGCCATGCTCTGTTTGATGCATTGGCAGGGCAGCGATCGATTGCAGTCAATACCAGCAGTTTTGGTGGGTGCTGGTCTAATTATCAGCGGGGCTGTGGGCCGCCGCCGTCGTCGCAGCAAGCTGCTTGCAGCACTTCACAGCACCCAAACCGAGGAGCATGAGCACTGACTTGATGTTGAACACAGCCATGCCTTTATCACAGTTGGACCTTTAAGCGCTGCAGGACAAGATCCATGCGGTTTTGCACGTTTAGCGGAATGGATTGCGGCTCGGATCAAAAACCACTGCTAGGTTTTGCAAAACACTAGGGGTGCCACTTAGCAATCTCTGAGTGGCTGAGATCACACCCTCCGAACCTGATACGGGTTGTGCCGGCGCAGGGAAGTGAAATGGCGTGATCATTGGTTTTTCGCCAAACCCTGGTATCCATTCGCCTTTTGATCATGCGCGCTTCTTGGGTGGCTGCCCGTAAGGGTCAGGCCAATGTCTCGCAATTGCATTTCGCTCGACAGGGCGTGGTCACTCAAGAAATGGACTACGTGGCCAAGCGTGAAAACTTGCCTGAATCGCTTGTCATGGAGGAGGTGGCCCGGGGCAGGATGATTATTCCTGCCAACATCAATCATGCAAATTTAGAGCCGATGGCGATTGGTATCGCCTCCAGCTGCAAGGTGAATGCAAACATTGGCGCCTCACCTAACGCCAGTGATATAGCTGAAGAGCTTAAGAAGCTCGAGCTGGCAGTTAAATATGGCGCAGACACCGTGATGGATCTGTCCACGGGAGGGGTCAATCTTGATGAGGTGCGCACGGCGATCATTAATGCTTCACCCGTGCCGATCGGCACTGTGCCTGTCTATCAGGCGTTGGAAAGCGTGCATGGCTCGATTGAGAAGCTCGACGAAGATGACTTCCTACACATCATTGAGAAGCATTGCCAGCAGGGTGTCGACTATCAAACCATTCACGCCGGTTTGTTGATTGAGCACCTTCCGCTGGTGAAGGGACGCCTGACAGGCATCGTCAGCCGCGGGGGTGGAATTCTTGCTCAGTGGATGCTTTATCACCACAGACAGAACCCTCTTTTCACCCGCTTTGACGACATCTGCGAGATCTTCAAGCGCTACGACTGCAGTTTTTCACTTGGTGATTCTCTCCGCCCTGGTTGTCAGCACGATGCTTCTGATGCAGCTCAACTTGCCGAGTTGAAGACCCTTGGAGAATTGACTAAGAGAGCTTGGGCACATGACGTGCAGGTGATGGTCGAGGGCCCTGGTCATGTACCAATGGATCAGATCGAATTCAATGTGCGCAAGCAGATGGAAGAGTGCAATGAGGCACCCTTTTATGTGCTTGGCCCTTTGGTGACAGATATTGCACCGGGTTATGACCACATCACGAGTGCCATCGGTGCGGCGATGGCAGGCTGGTATGGAACAGCGATGCTTTGTTATGTGACCCCGAAGGAGCATTTGGGTCTGCCAAACCCTGAGGATGTTCGTGAGGGCTTGATTGCCTACAAAATTGCAGCGCATGCCGCTGACATCGCTCGTCACCGGCCGGGTGCTCGCGATCGCGATGATGAATTAAGCCGAGCAAGGTACAACTTTGATTGGAACAAACAGTTTGAGCTTTCACTTGATCCAGAGCGAGCCAAGCAGTATCACGATGAAACTTTGCCAGCTGACATTTATAAGCAAGCAGAGTTTTGTTCAATGTGTGGTCCAAAGCATTGTCCAATGCAGACCAAAATTACGGATGAGGATCTCGAAGGCCTCGAAAAATCGCTAAAAAGTAAAGGGAAAGTTGAGTTGTCAGCTTAGAAGGGTGAAACAATCAAATCATCACTTGCTTGACTCTTATGTGATATTTCCACAGACCATGCATTTGGCCATGCCGCAATGAAAAAAAATTAGAATTCTAGAATATTCGCCTCTATAAAGTTTTTCTTTTATAGGCAAGCATGAATAGATGGCAAGCGATTTTTGCGATAAAGTCATTCCTGTTGTCAACCTTTTAAAAAGGCAATAGCGATCTGTTTTAAGGCCTGCTCGCTTCTAGCTTGGCGCTATATATTTTGCATGATTGGATATTTAGATTTGCCTCTTGTAAAACTATAGCCCAGTAATTTTACTGTTATTGAGAATTTTTTGGTCAACACCTCTGGCGTATTGATTCTCGCTTCAGGAATCAATGGGAGACTTATCTTTTCGTTGCTAATTCATTCACTAACTGTTGTGACTGCTCTCAATGTTGGCGAAGCGCTATGCGTCCTTGCCGGGCCTGATTTTTAATTTGACGATGCTTAATTGACTGCTGATAACATCCTGCCTTTCAGTAAGTTGCTTTTATCGCTATAGCCTCAGCCACGAAATGACTTGTGCAAAACCCTAGAAGAGGGGTGCCGATGCCTAGAGCATGGCAGCAAGATAGCTCTATCGGTAAGTATTTATACCTATTGGCCATGCTAGGGCTGTTGTCTGGGCTAGCGAATTGATTGTTTGGATTATGCTTTTGTCAAATCAATCACTCATCAGTGTTCTAGGCCATCTACTAAGGGCTTAGCGGGGTTAAATATTTTAACTCTCAGGGCTAGAACTCTGTTAGAGGTGCTAATTAATCTTAATTGCTAGAAAAAAATAACATAATTCAGAGAAAGAGTCACAGTAAGAGCCGAGATGCTTAGAAATATGGCATATTAAGCTGATTCACAATCACTTTAGAGATGAAAGATATGTAGTCTAGGGCAATCTCAAGGGATAGATGAGGGTATCTAATCCTACTAAGAATTGGATTTAGACATTTTTCCATGATGATATTGGCAATGCATTGGATAGTGCTTATTATTGGGAAGCTCAATCCTTAAGCGATGAAGCTTTTACAGGTTTTCGGCATCTTTTTGATCGGTTGCTTGGCAGGGTCACAAGCAGTTTTATGCTTTCCTGAATCAGTAAAGCCACCACTTATTTCTAAAAATACTCCTACAAAAACTGATTTATGGTTTGGCTTTTAGGATAAAAGTGTAAAAATTGCCAAGTTTGCTAGTGATGGAGACATACAATATGCTAATAATGATCTATGGCAACCGTATGCCTACAAGCTGAGCTTTTTAGTTTGATTATTCGAAATCTTGGGACGGGATGTTATTCAAGAGCCACAACTTACCTTGGCATAATTACGTCTGGTTCAAATGATCAACTCTATTTTCAGCATGTCGTAATAACAACTTGTTTTCATTACGCTTATCACTGATATTATCGATCACCCTTCTAGTTACTAAGTAAGTGATGTATCCATGTGTGCATTTATTTGATCAGCTTAGTTGAATACACTGCTCATTATCCTCATTTTAAATTTTATTTTGAATAGTTAGTGTGCTTTTTTTCCACCTGTGATAATCATAAATCCTATGATGAGCGTTAGAAGTGCATTGCAAGCCATCGTCATAAGATTCGCTTGACTAAAAAAATCTGAGAACATCGTAGGTAGGCTTGTTCTTATCTATTCTATGTCTTAGTCAAGGGTTGTATGCCATTCAATAGAACAATCTACTCATGCAAAAAGGTTTTGAATAATTTCTACTATGACTTAAAACTTCATAGTAAAGATGGCCAGATTATCATTAGAGAAACTATAAACCTATTGCCTATAGAATAGCTGGCTCTTAAAATCTCGCAATTAAGAGAATAAGATGGCAAAGATATAGCAACTGATGCCTAAATGAGTATAATCATTTGGATTTTGACGAGCTTACGTTCAAAAACTGTGAGCATCGATCTATATTGCAAATTCTGATAGAGCCAGTATTTTCTTCAAAGCAACAAGCTGTAGCCATGGGTATGAGATTAAAGGATTTAAAAAAAATGCAAGGTAATAGCCAGAGCAGGTGTTCAACTGGAACAAAGGTACTAAACCTGTGAAACAAGAATATGCTCGCTAAATCTAGTTTTTTGAATGGATATTCACTGATCATCTTGATTAATTAAGAATTTATCTTTATATTTGCGGAGCTGCTAGTTTATTGAAACCTGCACAGATTCAATGTCCTATGAGCAACTGAAAGCATTTGTGACTAAAGTCAAGCAAGATAAAACTCTGCAAGATCAGGTTAAGACAGAAAATGCTGACCTAGTATATATCGCTAAGGCAGCTGGTTTTTCGATTACGACTGATGATCTGCGCATAGCATACACTGAGTGGGTGAAGGATTCATTGGCAAGCTAAAATAAAAAGATATATTTCTACAGTGCTATTCAAAATGCCTTGACTAATGATTACATCATTAAGTTATTCATTATTTCAATTTCTAACTTTATTTTAACATTAGAACTTCTTTTTTTATAAGCCGCCAGTCAGGATGTTTGCTGGTCCTCTTCAAGAGGGCTTAAGAAATATATGCAACAAGTGATTTTTATATTGATGTCCGACAATGTCTGTGCTGCCAATATTCAAGTGTTTTTTGCTAATCCAAGGTAGAAAATTGGCATAGAACCGATTTAATTATAAATCAGCAATGTCTACATTTTTATAGGTAAGTTGATAGGTTATATTCTTTTTCATGAATTTATATAGCCTAATAAGCTATAAAAAGTTGAATGCAACCTATTTCTAATCCAGAATCACCCAAATCAGATATTGACCAGTCTTCAGATGCAATGAGCAAGGAGTTTTCAAGTCAAAATCGAAAAGATGCTCCACGAGAATGGTATTTGTCTTAATGCCAGGAGAGATGGACATCACTTAAAGATGCGCAACGCTCTGGTTCAGGATTATCCATGAAGGATTGGGAGAAAAGGAATGGTTAAGGAATTTGGTAAAAATCAGAACTAGAATCTAGTGAATCTTTAAATCTAAGTGAGAAGAACTACTTTACATACAATTTGCTTCTTATTAATAAACACTAGATGAGATATTCTGCCCATGAGGACCATAATACCATCATAATGACATGAGCATGTGAAGACTAGTATGAATAAACTGCTAGATTTTGACGATAATTATATATAGCTCTGTCAAAACTTGGGATATTTTGGGAAAGTGGCAATTGAAGTTGTAACTTAAGTCTTCATGCATTTATAATTGCGAGTAAAGGTTTTCGACTCTGTTCCTATTAACACCTAGATCTCCAAGTCCTAGTCTAGAAGCAGATCTGACTTGAATAATTCCTTTCTTTGGTATTCTTAGGATCTCAAGATCATCTGGAAACCTAAAGATTAGGCTGCGTACAACACCATGCCAATAATTTTCTGTTCTTTCCACTACTTTTACCCTTGGTAGGGATTCTGCAATGTCAATTAGCTTGTCGTAGGACTTCTTTACATTATCAAACTTCCATTCTAGAAGAACACAGTTGGTAGGGATCACACAACTTGAAAGAGTACCATCCTTTGTTAAGGCCATTAGTGTTTGCAGTTAGATGTGGGTTGATGAGTAAGAAGAGATTGATGTATTCCTATAGAAACCGGCTCTTTCATTGTCACTTTTAAATTTATTATATCGATTGATTCGGATGTAATGCCTAGGCCACGCTTTTAATCGAAATGAATGTTCATGTATTTTACGGCCTTAAATGATCAATAATATAAAAATCAATAGCGAGTAATGTTTTGCTTGGCATTCTATACAAGTTAAAGACATACTTCTCAAGTTTTATGAAAATCATAGGTCATTCAATATTGATTAACCATCAGACTTGTAGCTACAATTTTCTAAGCGCATAAAGAGATAATGTGATTGCCATAGTCTTTGATATTTGCATAAAAATCTTCATTAATATAAACAGATTCCTTTTTAGCCAACTCAGTGTGCACATTTATATATATTTTTTCTATTTATATTCAATTTGTAAATTAATTATGACATTATGATCTCTTTATATGCTACTGCTCATAGTCGATCTTTCGTCTTTACATATAAGATACTGGAAATTAGCATCCCTAAAGCGATAACTGAGGCTGCCAATAGATATTGAAGATATATAGGAGGTAGATCAAAAAAGATGGGCAATGGTAGCATGATGTCTATCCTTTAAAAGAATTATAGCCTTATTTATCAGCACTCATATATTTTTAGGATAGCCGCATCAGAGAGAAAAAATGCTTATAGATCTGATATCTTTTCAAAGTCTATATGATTATATTTCTGTTTATTTATCTATAATGAATCTAATTTCAGCAATGTAATCTACTATTTTGATTTCAGGAAATAAATGAAATGATAAATTTGCATTATACACTGTATATAAAGCACTTAAGTGCTAGTGGCTATCAAATAAATATTGATGAATGGAGATTTTTGATAACAGCTAAATCTATCAAGGCCTAGTCTGCTAGCTATTGACTATGAAGGCCATTTAAAGTTATAAAATACTTGCGCCTTTAAATATATTTATCTGTAGTAATACTAAAAATTAATATATTTGCTCTAGTCTTCGTAGACTTTATTAGCCCCATCTTATTATTATATTTTCGTAAAAAACATAATAGATTCTTCTATGGACTTAGTCATATAAACCCTGTATGCTTTAGCCAGCGAAACAACTAGTAGAAACTTGTTGAACGACTAGCCAGGAATTCGAATAGAACTAAATAAGATATTTCGATAATAATGACTATTTGACTAATATTGCCTTTCCATTTTGGTTTAATGACTCAAATTCATGCTCATTTTTGTGTACATCTCATCATCAATGTCTCTATATTCTTCATTAGTTTGCTCTTTTTTCAGGAATTTACCTCATTCAAACTTGAATGCACAAATTTTTCTCACCACTAATCTAATCTCTTGCGATCAATCAATCAAAATAAAATTACCCCATCTTCTTCTAACTAATTGACCCGAGCGATAATCTCAATATTGATATTTTCCTTCAGATAGTCCATAATTGCATTCCATTCTTTCTCTGTATATTCCATTGGATTGTCATCTCTCAATAGCCCAATGTTTCCATTTATTATAATATCCTTTAAGCAATGATCGTTCATCTGTTTGTTTAGTTCGTGAAGAGCAGCTTGAATCGTAGGAGTATTTGGCATCATGATTTCCTTAAAGTGTAACTGTTTGCATTTCTTTGATCTTAACTTTTAGCTTTTTATTCTCATCTCGTAGCGCGGCACATACTTTCATTAGGTCTGTCCTTTTCATGGATGTGGTTATTTCCCACTCTTTATTGCCTTTAACCAACTCCTCAATGGCTTTATCACTGACCTCTTTCTCTGTAACCTTTTCGCCTCTTTTCATTTTACCTACTGCATCTTTTCGAGTTGCAGGATCAGCCTTCCCAATTGCTGCGAGCGTTCTCATGCTTGTGCCAACCAGCTCTTGGTCGGTCACATCGGTATTCTTCAGCCATGACTCCCATGCCGAGGTTAGGTCCCTAATCTGGCCTGCAGTCATTGGAATGACGCCAGATTCTCTGAACCTTGTCCATTGCTGTTGCTTCTTAAGGACACACTTAAGCCTATGGAGCTCAGCAGCAGTGCTACGAACTAGCTCTGCTGCAATCCTTGAGTTGATGTTGACAGCATGAACCGTATCTCTCATAATGCCTATCTGAATATCATTCAAACCTTCTGTAAGAGTCTCGGGAAGGACGATTGACTCGGATCCGGCGCTGTGCCTATCTGGAGAGATGACTTTGAGGTCGATCGCTGAATCAGTCATTGAGGCGCTCCGCTATGCTGACCCTAGCGCATTTGAACGACTCGTTCAAATGGAGTATTTTTGAACTACTTCGCCAGGCCATCTCTCGTCGGTCTCCAGAGCGTATTGGCTGGAATAGACATCTGATAATGCCTGGATTTTGCTCCCTTGGGCTAGCTGATTAAAGTCCTCCTTTAGGGTTGCCAGTCAAGGCTCTCAATGACGCTTTTGACTGATCTATAACTATATATTTCCATCTTGGAATAAGGCCAATATGGACCAGTTCAATTCCTTTCTGCAAGCTTTAGTGCTATATATAGTTGAACCTTGCTATAAATCTTATCTAATTTATCTAAATCCCTTTTACTGCTTGAAATAGCATTCAAGATGCTCAATAGTACTGTTAATTATGGCATAGAATGCCATTTATGTTTGGTCTTTTCATTTGAACCCTTGCTTTTGGAGTCTGTCCAGTTTATTAGTATTCTCCTTGATAAAATTTTGCGATTTATTATTTGACTATTTCTCCTGCTTAGTATTCTGCCTTTTCTGTCAGTTTCTTTTTGTTTTTTCTTGGCTTGGCTTTAATTCGCGCCAAGTTTTTTTGGAGACCCAACCCATTCAGGCTATTGCTTAAGTAATTATGCCTAGGCGATAGCCTCGCTGGGCGCGCTTCCTAGGGTCCCGCCCTGCCAGTATCGTCCTGGATGCTGAGGCACTGTTTCTCAGGTCGCTATCTTCTTGCCTGAAAGTACTTTCTTTAAAATCGGATAAAGCTTCTGTTGGCCTGCTTGGCTTGTTTCTGTAGTGATATTCTTTGCTGCAATGCCGTTTATGTTTCAATCCGGCCGGCTGAATTGGTCGCAGAATCCCCTCTATTTAGAGATCGCACTTCTTCTGGCCGCCTCTTATCATTTGGAAAACGCTATTGTTTATCTGTCACATCTTGATTAGGCACAACCTCTAATCATCCACGGCTAGTGGTTGAATCAGCCTGTCAGGTTGATTCCCTCATTCCTTCTGCTGGTCGTATTGTTGATGATCGCTGGTTTGGTTGCATTTATTAGACTTTGTGTATTTAGCTTGAGAAAGGAAGCTGATTTTCACCTTGATACGCCTGAGGATAATTCACGCTGAATGCGCAACCTATGGATTGATATGTCTGCCTAGCCTTCGATAATAGTCGTCTATCTTCTTGATGATTCTTTCTAATTGCAATGCTTGGGTCTTCCATTTGTGTCTATTCAGATTTGCTTCGAGTCCATTATTTTGCCTGTTTGTATAGGCTAGGGTTCCGATAGGT
>QCLC01000054.1 GCA_003214855.1 Prochlorococcus sp. AG-412-I05
TGATTGCTCCAGTCATAAGGGAGCATCACTGAACCAACGCCACTGATCTGTAGACGCATACGTCCGCGATGGTTCAGCACCTTCCAATTGGATGCTGTCGAGAAGCGAACTGCCTCTCTAAAGGGCTTCTCCCAGGGGTCTGTGTTTGAGATGCGCCCCAATGAAGCGAGACATGTTGCTATCCATATTGTGTGCTGAGTGTGTGCTCAGCATCAAGCAGAGTCGATCACGTGATGACATCTGATGACACAGAACCTTTTCTATAACTAGGCTATGACTAAAGGAAAGTCTATAAACACTGAAGCGAGATATTGCTTTGAGAGCACTAGGTCGCAGGTTCGAATCCTGTCGCCCCGACTTGAATCTCAAATCTCAAAGGAACAGGTCGGAAGCAGTTGGTTGCGCGCACTTGAATCTCAGCGACTTGGAATTAATAGCTGTAATCTCAGCGCCCCGACTTGAATCTCGACTTGAATCTCAGCGAATAGCAGAAGCAAATAGCAGAAGCAGTTGCGCCCTGTGTGCGCCCTGAGGGCTTTTGGTTTAGGCGGGCAAAACCCAGCTGCGAGGCCTTTGCAAGGCTCAATTTTTGAGCGCGACAACCCCTCGTAGTTTGTAAATGGGGCCATTGAGCAGCTGCTTGCACAAACTGCTCGATGGCGACGACCAACGCAGCCACAAGGACCACCTCATAACACCGACCAATTTCCTAAATACGCAGCAAGCAGCAGAGCTGCTGCGCGTTTCTGGTAGCTGGTTACGTCAACGCAAGGCCAAAAAAATTTTCAAACCCGGTACCCACTACGTCTATTCCACTGGAAACATCCACGGCACCTTGCTGTGGGATGTGATCGCCTTGCAGGAGTGGCAACGCAATCAGACATGTCAACTGGAAGCCACATCAGAGATCAATGCCTCGCGAATCGAGACCTACTGCTCTGGCAAGGATTGAGTCAAATCGTTCTTAACCACTTCCGATCTCAAGACTCCATGAGCAAAACTTCCTCCTCGAAGGCTTTCCCACTAGCTGAGTGGTTCATAAAGGCCTTTACGCCTGGCTGGGGCTATGTGATTGAGGTGAATGGAGTCAAGGCATTTCGTTCAGCTCATCCTTCAGCAAAGATGCTTTCTCATCACCTGGGATTGTCCAGTGAAGAACCTTCTTACCTTGCAATTCGCCCTTCTAGGACTACCCAATGGATTGCATTTGACATTGATCAGGCACGTTCTCCATACCACCCTGATCGTGGAGATGACGCAATCAACGTCATGCCAGAAAGTGAGTAATAACCGATAAGTCTAAATACACGAGTAAGAACCCTATATGCAATTCGCACATTCATGTTAGAAATGAAGTAACAGATCAGGGGGCGTTATGAAACTAAAAACTCCTTTTAGTATTTTCAACAATCCTAAACGTGATATTGATCGATTGAATAAGGTCACTTATGTACCCACACCTAAAAAGCAATCTAAGCTTCGAAAAGAAGACTTGAATAATCACCTCACTAGATATATGCATAAGCAAACGGGCGATAATAAGATCATATGTCGCTATTTAGGAGAGTTGCATACAGAAGCTCTGCATGAGCACTCTGGTTACAGTATTAAAACAGATGCTCCTAGAGATCATGCTGGCAAGGGAGAGAGCTTTTCCCCTACAGATCTACTGGCTACAGCTCTAGGAACTTGCTTCCTAACAGTGCTGGGAATCACGGCAAAAGAAAAAGGATGGAAGTTAGGCGAGGTCACTATTGAGATTGATAAAACCATGAATAAAGAAGGGCCACGCAAGATTGAAGCGCTTTCTCTTCGAATCAACTTACCACCTGGCTTAAGCGTTGAACAAATAAAAGTCCTACAAGAAGCCACTAGAGATTTCCCTGTTCTGCGCAACCTTAAAGACTCAATGAAAATCAATACCAACTGGAGAAATGCAAAAAAGAGAAACAAAACATTTCTAAAGTTTCTTCCAACAAATATCTTTCGCGAAACTCCTCAAGTCACATTCTTTGATGCAGGAGTGAAGGGATCGAACGGCTCTGATGTCGTTATTCATCATGGCAATGCCATTTCTCCTCCCAATGAGAATGACTGTGAACAGTTCTATGTTCATCAACATCAGATTGACCATAACTTAGTCATAGATGGCAGTCGTACTTTTACCTTGCTTAACCCCGCATGGGATGAACCTCATCACATCATTTTTCTAAATAAGAGAATGGGTGCTCTTCAAATTCCTATAGGAACCTATCACCGCTCGGTATCAGGGCCTCAAGGGAGCATTGTTTTGAATCAAGCCGTACGTGATAGACAGTTTGATCCAACAACGGAGTTTATTCCTGTTAGTTTGAGCAATAGGGCCGACCTAAGACAGGCTAAAGAAACTGAGCCTGTTTTATGGGTGTACGAAGAAGGGCAAATAATAAGAGCAAAGATCGATAATCTGTCTATTGGCGACAAAGGAAGTACAACAAAGCTTCTAAACTAAGCTCTTTCTACCGATAGTATTCACATTGTTTAGTTAAGCCTGCAAAGGCTCTATTTGCTTAAATAGTCTTATAACCGAAATAAATATTTTCTCCAAATTTCGCGTAATCACGAATATATTCCAATTGTCGAAGTTTCTTTCAAGCATTGGCGCGACTTTTTAAAGTTGTCGAAAACTAGACAGGAATGGGCAATGAGGTACATGTATTTTAAAGGTATCATCATCACAGAAAAGAGTTCACAAGTGCCGTCCAAAAACACAATCCTCTTGCGAAGTGTGCGAGATTCACAAGCTAGAAGAAAGAAGAAGTAGGTTTCACCAGGCCAATAATGACAACCAGATCTTGTGATGTTCTGCTCTTTCAAGTTTTGCTCCATTACTTGAGCTGGTCTATTTCAGTCGTGCCATACAAGCCCAAGACACTTCTTGGAATAGGTATTTAGACGGATTCCATTTTGTAGCCGTTGCTACCAAAGTCCACAGACCGTCGTTCGGAGGAACTCATGGTTGACACTCCACCTGAGGATTCAAAAGCGCCATCTGATATCTGACCCCTGCTCCAAAAATCTCAGAGAAAGGAGGCACGTGTAATGGCAATCAATGATGAAATCCCAATTCTAGATACCGAGCATGATGCCATTGATGAATACTTTGAGTGTGTAACTGCATGCTCTATAGGTGATGAAGGCGTGGAATGTGTGACTCAATGTGTTGAGGTTCACCTTAAAAGAGAGGCAGAGTAATTATGAGCTCAATCCCAGTTTTTATAAGTTCTAAGGGTGGATCTATAACTTGTCATACAGGTGACACAGGTCGCCTATTTCGATCATGCTCACGAACTCGTTGTGTTTACTCAAGTGATTTGCATTCAGCTAAAGCACTTTTAGATAGCCTAGAAGATTATAGTTATTCTCACAAAGTAGAAAAAACAACAATTCCTCCTCAACGTAAAACAACAATGAAATGGAATTCTAACGGAGAGCTCTCGGCAATAGATATGGCAAGGGTCCTTGATCGAATTTCTAACCAACAGCTCACAGAGTGTGAACTGGCCTGTAACTTCTATGATCACTTTGACTCCAGAGGAATTCACCGCTCGGCACCAACGAGTACCGCCTAACGACACTTTATGAGGAGTAGCGCCATGATTTCAAAGCCCATGTCTTTTTGATGGCAAGGGCTTCATCAAGCTATTTTGTGAAATCGATCTAACCAAAGATCGTCTCAACCTCTTAAGTGTCTAGGAGTTATCAGGAAAATAGTTGGGTTTATAAGACAAAAGGTCCAATATCAACTAGGGGTACTTTGTGGTAACTGCATCAGACCACTGTCTAAAGATCCCCCCACTCCTTGTCGCTACAACCAGATGGAGAACTCTCAACTCATTGAGGAAGTACTCCATCAAGCTTTGATAGCTCGGAGACTGAACCTGCTCTGATCAAACAACAAAGCATTCACAGCCGCCTCAAGCCTCAAAAGAGGTCAACTCCGTGGATGATCACTCAAGGCATCTGCAAGCTACCGACTAGTGCTGCTATTGAACTATCCGGACGAGCGGCCGGTTTGCTAGCCAGGATCGAAGCTTGTAGGACCACCGATTTCGAGGGTGGTACTAACGGCGCAAAGGCTCTGGGATTGTCCGACAATAAAAAACATCTCAAGAAGTACCGAGATGAGCTTGTCAAGAAAGGGTTTGGCCGGTTTTCAGGGAAAAGTGAAAGTCGCTGTTATCGCCTAAAGTGTTCAAGGAACAGCAGACGATTCCTTCGGCGATCGTTAACGATCTTCAGGTTGGAGCAAATCCAAGATTGATTCTCCTGGCAGTTCTGATGTCTAAAAAGGTCAGAGGTGGAGAAGTCCGAACATCATGGAAACGGCTTAGCAATGAATTGGGCATCTGCCGAAATTCAGTTCCAAGCCTGATGGAGACATTGCGCAATCGCTACCAATGGGTGGCATTCGAAAAAAAGGGAAGTTGGTGGCATATCAAACCTGGCAAGGGAATGAGACCTACTGGTTCAGAAACCGCCATTAAGGGTCTGCTTCAAAACGACCATGACCCTGCTGTATTTGAACCACACCCCTGCTGTGTTTCCTCCCCCTATACCCATCCTCTATTGAGAGGGAATCGCCATGCTGTCGATCCCAAGTCGACAAGGTGTTGGAGTACAGAAACAGCCCAGCCAACAAAGATCTGGAAGAAAAGAGGGCGCTGAAAGAAAGACTCGACTCGTTGCTCAGCGAGCATCATCAAAAGGTCTCCCAGGACAAGCTAGATGATGAAGCTCGGTTGCTAGCCGATCGAATCTGGTGCTCCATCCCAAAGGAGCTGATGCATTGGGATATGCCCGCTTACGTATGTGAGTCAAAACGTGCGTTCAAGCCTTTGATTAGTGCTGTTCGCAAAGAACTAAACAGTGGAGTCTGCAAGAGAGAAATCATTTTGAATGTCTCAGTTTTTCTTTGGGCAAACTGCTTCTTAGATGACATACGCGATAGACAGCTCCATAAAAGTCAAGGACTGATTGCAAACATCCTTGAAAGACACGTTAAGGACTTGTTTGACAATGCAAAGCCTTTTGGAGATAGCGGGCTCTCGCAAGCCGATCGGATCACCTTCTGCCACCCTCAAATCAAAGACTTAGAAGCCCTCATCAACCAAGCCATAGATGAAGATCGCAACATCAAACCACAAGAATTTAATGACTACATCGGACTAGTCTTCGATCCCTTCAGCAATCAAAGTAAGGGAAGTGATCATGTTGCCCAGCAGTGGTAATGGAAGCTAGTGAATACAGGCAAACAGACTGGGGGGTAGCCATTTGGGGAAGGCCAACGGGCTCAATCTCCCCCAGACAGGTGATGTGAAAACGTTGTTGTAGCAGCGACTGTAAAGGGGTAGAGAAAACCACAACCACCACGATCACCTTCCTGAACGGACTTCGCATCGCTTATCTCTGTCGGGGAGCCTGAAGCTTCGGCTGAAAGCTATACATAACCATTGACGGGGAAAGCAAGGCGCGAAGTGTTGTACGCGATCAATCCCCCGACAAAACCATCAACGGCCCGCCTTGTGCGGTTTTTTTTATTGGCTTGCTCCACTCAACAGTTCCTCGCATCCAGGGATCTTCTTCAGAAGAAGACCAAGCCCTGATGCCAGGCGCCAGGGTCAGCATCAGCGTTGCAGCTGCGATCAATATGAAGCGCATCTCAGGCCCTGGCAGGGACACCAACGCTACGACGCTTCTCAGGAGCTTCTCACTGGGGATGTAGATGGAGACGTCATAAAGGGTTCTGCTCTTGGGCTTTTATGCCATTGGCTTTGCACATGGCCTCTAAGTAGCCCTCGTCGCCTGGCTTTAACCCTTCCTAGGTTCTGGCTTTCTCTCCTGTGAAAGGAGGAGCGAAATGAGCTGCACTTTCTTGGCACGCTTTGGAGTCCATTGATTTAATGAGGCGTTTGGACCGCCTGAGTCGTTCTTCTTTATCCATCCGGCTTTTTTGCGAGTGCGAGTTCTCTTTTTGACGCCAACTCCATCATCAAACTCTGCTTCGATCTGATCGAGATAGCCAGACAAGGCAGCTTCAATGGCTTCGCTTTGGTCCAGCGGTCCATCAAGACCTGCAAGCTTGGCTCGCAGTACAACGTTCTCAAGACGCAGCCGAGTGTCTGGCGTCAGATAAAAACCGTCTGCAACCCAACCAATGACTGAGAAAAAGTTCGCCTGTCCACTGCAGAAGCCTTGCACACCTTTGATGAGAGCGCATGGTCAGAGGTAACTAGAAGATGATCTTGTGGTCGATGATCATTCAGCTCTTGATGCTGGTTGCAACTCTGAGTTTGCTTCTGCCTGAAGGAGAAGCTAATCATCGGCGAGTGAGCTCATCATCAGTGCCTTGATCAACTCTGCGAGTAAGCCTTAGCGACAGCTGTGTACATCAGCGCACCGTTGGCGATTAAGGTCTCATAGTTCTCCTGGATGTACTTAGGGAGTGCGCCCTCTTCCGCTTGAACGATCACAACGACCTTGCTGGGGTTGTCTTTGGCTACGCCGCGGAACATGATCTTGATGCCTTTCGCTTCACGCGCAGGCCCTTCTGCCTTGTCGAACTTGGTCACCCACTCAGGGAAGGAGTTGCTGATATCAAAGGTGCAGACGATTGTTTCAAGCATTGATCACAGGCACATAAGAAAAGGGCGCCCTCATCGAGTAGCGCCCAACGACAAACTGTGTGAGGAGTGTCGCCGTTCTGTTCTACTCCTCGGTCAGTACAACCCAAAATCAATAATGAGTAAAACCTCTCATCCCTACCAAGCAAAGGGGTAGCTATTAGAGAAGTGCTTCGCGTTTCAGGGCATGGACACACCTGCTGTGATTGTCATGGGGATCAGTTTTGTGCTTGCACTAATCGGGCTGCGAGAGCTGCTTAAGGAACTGAAGCCCGCAAAGCCTCAAAAAATTCACTGATGCCGATGTCCACTGGAGGAGGACATTGCTAGCCACTGTGTGGGAAAAGCGGAAAGGACAAAAACAGGCCCTCCAGGGCCTGTTTTTTAGTCGCATGCGAGTATTCCTGATATGGAGACTGTTCAATGACTGAAACCAGGAAAACAAGCCCCACAAAAGACTTCACAGACAAGCTCTTCGATCTCTGCAGGGAATATCAGCAAGAAATACCACCGCACAAAATTGCAGAAGTGCTACGGGACTACGCAGATCGATTGGATTGATCAAACCCTAACCCTTTGCAATACATCATGGCCGGAGCTTTTATGTGATCAACAAAAGCCTCCTGCGTGAGGCCAGGAGGCAAAAATCACTCACAAAAGACCAGCTGATCCCCATCACCCGGCCCTTCGCAAAGGTAGTCGCTGTTGTGACTTTTTAGAGAGCTGAAAGACGCTATATATTGATACCTTTACCTAACTTTAGACTTATTCACCCTATAAGTAGTGCTACGCACCCTCTTAAGAATTACAGGGGTTGAATTTGATACAGCACCGTCCTAATAAGTACGTTCCCCATCACCCAGGCCCTCTCGCTCACCAGCAAAGGGTCTTTTTTTTGTTTGTCCCAAGCTTTAGCGGGAATGACTGATCTTTTCTTGTCTGTATTCAAATTTCGCCCGGCTCTCTTTGGCGGTTTCTTCGCATCAAACCTGCTTTTTGGCACATCCATAGACAGCACAGCGCTAAAAGCCGCAGAAACGGAGTGCGCTCAGTGACCGCCTGCTATCTTCACTGGCCTACCAAAGCCGTAACCAGGGTGAATCAAGACAATTATGCGCTTGAAGAAACCCAGATGATCTTTGCTGACTACGTGAAAAAGATTACCAAGAACAGTTGCTCTGAACAAGAGCTGCCTCGACTCGAAACAAAAGCCCCTGAAAAGAGATAGAGCCGATGTTACGTGTGAGGTTTAGCGGGGTGCCCATATCCCCACTGTTTCCCTTGAAGACAGCCCCGCTGCATTCCCCACGACCCAGCACCAGGGTCACTGTTTGGTGGCCGCTAACTTGTTGGCTGGCGCAGCTGCTGATAGTGCAGCATGGAGTTCGCCGAACTGAAGGAAGATTGCTTAGGGGTACCAGTCTCCTTAAAGTCTTCCAGTCATTTCTGGATGCTGAATGCGATAGCAAGTTTTCTTTTATTGAACAGAACAGCTATTAAATGAACCCCGCATTTAGCGGGGTTCATGACTTGTTTGTTTGATGCTATTAAACAGCACTGCGGGGTGGAAGCTTGGCGAACAGATCTTTGTGCGCATCAACTACATCTTGACAGCTCATAACAGGGGTAAATTCCATCACAATTCCGAATTGAGCACGCCAGGGAGCAAAATGTGTGAACAGCTGTTTGTCGCTCTCTGCCCTGCACAGGATGACGACACGCCCTTCTCCTGGCGCATGAACACGGAAAAGGAGTTCAAAACCTTCAAATTTATCTTCCTTTGCCATGGCTCCACTTTCCCATAGTTCAATGAACTGGGCATAGGCGGCTTTCTGAAGCTCAATATCTTCGAACTGGGCATCACATAGAAAGAGCTGCATTGTCTGTGAGTCGAAGGACTTTACTTTCTACATGAGCAAAAAGATATTTTTACAGTTCGTTAGGATATTAAGACTCGGCTTTTTCCCAGACAAGACTTGCCGATGCGCTTTTAAGTGTTCTTTTGCAATCGCAAACCCAGTAGCTTTCGAAATGGCCAGAACATCGGCACCTTGTGCGTTTAGCTGTTCTTGTAGTGAGCTATGCGCTTAAACTTTGGCTATGAATGCCTTGAGTTGTTCTTCTGAAATTTTGGTTGGGTCGCTTTTTTATATGTATGGTC
>QCLC01000055.1 GCA_003214855.1 Prochlorococcus sp. AG-412-I05
TGTTATGCACACGAAACGCCAAGCGGCGGATTTTGGGGGTGGGAAAAGTAAAAATGGTAACCTTTATTACAGTAAAGTAACAAAAATAAAAGGGAAGCGGAGAAGGAAGGGGGGAAGTGCTGTGGGGGCTGAGAAGGAGATGTGAAGCTTACACACTCAACGCTACCCACCCTCGTCACTGCAGGGGGGTATTCCTCTAATTACCTCAATATTAGCTTATAACACCATCCGATACCTGCACATTGAATTGCAGGTAGTTGCCGTGATGCCTTGTTTGTCAGGTGCTAATCAGAAATAGTTTTTCGTACTCATCACAAATTTACCTTCAACTTCTTTTGCCCTAAAACTACTTATGTCCCTACCTTAATCACCACAACCTGAGAGTTTGATCTCCATCTCTGATGCCATTGGCTTTTCTAAATCTAACCGCAATCTGATGCCAATCTTCAGGTATCTGATTGAGCCTTAGAGCCCAATCCCAAGGCAATCGTTGTTGGCCTGGTGAGATCTTGTTTTTCCTGCCCGGCGGATTTATGGGCTAGGATAGACGTACTAGAGCTGCCACCTGCCACTCATCCCCGTTTAGCCGACGCGGTCACGAAGCGCCGACATAAGACTCACCGAAAACAGAAAAACAAAAGCGAAGAGCAGCGCTTCCTGCGCTTGACGAGCTTTGTTACTTGCGTCTTCTGCCACGTCATGTGCGCCGGACTGCAGCCTCTTGGAGCGTTCTATGGCACCAAGACGGTCTTGTCTAAGGGCATCTCTAAGGCCAGCTGCTGAAACTGTCCGCAGTTGATCGAGGGTGAGTTCGGTGTCGGTTATTGGCTGCTCCTTTCGATGGACACACCATCTCTGGTTTCAGCGTCTGACTCGATGACCTGCCTCAAGCAGGGCTGTGATGTTGCTCACACCCCTCAAAAAGCCACCTGCTTACTGGGATCTGGACCGGTCCCTGCCTTCTACAGAGGGGAATAAAAAACCCCGCTTGCCCGGCGTCGGAGTACCAAGGCCTATACCAAGGTGCCCCGGGTCACCTTGGTAAACTGATCGTCTGCCGAAGCGTTCTCTACTGAGTCTTTATCACTTCGGCTTACGAGCTGTTGGTTCAGCAGGGAACGGTGATTGAGGAAGTTGCTTTACCACCATGGATAAAGGTGATGGATTTCATGGCTTGGCCATTAAGGGTGAAGTAGGAGATCCAGGTGCCGTTAGTGAAAGGCATGAGTAAGGTAGTTAGTAAGACCAGGTTAAGTTGCAGGAGCAGTATTGGTAGACGTATGGAGAGCAAAGTCTCAGAAGGGATCGAAAGGTTACGGGAAGAGATGCTGGTGTTGGAGAAGTATTGGGAGCGAGGTGTTGAGCTTCATTCTGTTGGCGTATTGGACGGGGAAGAGTTTGGCGAATGGGGAGCTGTCTGTATGAGCGCGATGGTGTTGATGGGAATGGATGGTTTGAGGCAAGTGTTGAAGACGAAAGGGGAGCGGTGGCTCCCCTGTATCGAACTAAGCGTCTGCCCACCTCCTAGCTGTATTGGCTGAGCAGTGACAGCGCTCTTTCCTAAGGCGTGTGATCAACCTCACAAAAGTCGTTAAGTCAGTTCATATCGGTATGGATCGGACTGAACGATGGTGTGTTTGTCCGAGGGATAACACCCTCACAACCAACTAAAACAAATGACTGGCGAACTTACTCTCGATCAATTAACCAAAGTCACCGGTGGTGCATGGGAGGACTTGTCCGCACGAGAAAAGAAGCATGTGAAGCATCGTATTGAGGGCCTAACTCTTGAAGAAGCACTTGCTGGCAAAAGGAATAGGCAGGAACGGCTACATGAAAACAATCCTGAATATGTTGATCCTCATGCGGTTTAGACATAAGAACGAAGTTTTGAGACCATGCCTTTGGCGGGGTTTCTTTTTGCCTTTACTTCGAGCCTTTGGACCGCCGCACTATGGCGCAAAGCCTTTTTGCAGATGCAGTAATAGAAATGTCTGGCTAGCACCAATGACTCCTCAAGCTTTCAGATCTTGACCTAAAGAAAGTCACTCAACCCCCTTGGGACGAGAGGCCCTGGGCGGGATTCCTTGATGAGGTGGCTTAGGGTCCCTACTTTCTCGGGCCCTGCAAATGATTGACAATCAATCAAGCGATAGCGCACCTCCTAGCCGTACTGGCCAACAAGAACAGAGGTAATCACCTTTCTGTTGGCCATACCTAGGGGTACCGATATGAGAGGTTTTAACACTGAGGAATTTGAGAGTCTTCTTCTGATCTTTCGACTGTGGGATCCCTATAGCAACGCTCTTCAATGATCGGCTTGATCCCTTCCTCCAGCTCTCTTAAAAGCTCTTCTCTAAAGCTGTCGATATTTTCCAGTGTGGGGTGCACAAACCCCGCCTCTTTTGCATCCCAAAACAGCGCTTGAATCGTCCGATGAAACAAAGGGTGTCTCAGGGGCATGAACTCAGTAGCAAGGGAGTGCCCCTCCAGGAAAACATCAAATGAGTCTGGGCTAAGAACCTTTTAGCAGTTGGCTAGTTAGGCGTTGTGCATCTCTCAACCTCTCTGGCGAAATCTCGCCCCACTACTTCTGGAAGCTGGTCACTGGCCATCAGGGTCGTTTTTAGAGCTTGGCCACACGCGACAACGTATTGGCGGCTCCAATGACTGAGTTGAGCTGACGTGCTTCATGCAGGTAGTTCCGTGCTTGGCGTTCATCAACTCCCCACTCAGAGGCTTTAAAGACTGCGCGCAAGAAGTGTCGTGGTCACTTTCGTCGACTCAAGCAAACATCGATAGATTGATGGAAAGTCCTTGAGCATTTTGATGCCAGCTGGTCTGACGAGCGTGTTTGTGAGTGGTGGTCTTGCCTTGCTTGTGTGTTCGCTAGCAAGTTCAACCAGTGCATCGGAGCGACGTGCTGCTACTCCGCTGGATTTCTTGACGACACGCGAGGCCTCCAGCCCTCAGATCTCACCTGATGGACAGACGGTTGTCTTTGTGTTGGAAGAACCAGGGCCTCGACAACATGGACAACCCTGGCGTGGTGATCAGGATCTTTGGAGGGTGCCTACAGACGGCAGTGCTCCTCCCCGTCGCTGGATCTCAAGTCCCGAAAGGGACTGGTCTCCTCGATGGTCTCCGAATGGAGGCACGGTGGCTTTCCTATCGAAACGCAATACCACCGAATCGAGTGGTTCTACGACGCAGATATACCTGGTGGATGCGGACGGAGACAAGGTGCGTCAGCTGACGCATCTTGCCGGAGAGGTCTCCCGGTTTCGCTGGTCTCCCGATGGCCGCAGTCTTGCTTTTCTTCATGCAGAAGACCCTGGTGTTGCCGACAGTGCCCCCCAGCTGTCGAATCGGGCCCAACCTCTGACGAAGCTCTATCGGGTTTCTTTCTCTGGACAGCAGCTGGAGATGATTTCACCTCCTGCGCTGAATGTGATCGACTTTGATTGGTCTCCAAATGGCACCCGCATTGCCGCCCTGACCTCGCCGACTGCCAAGACCGCGGATTTGGTCAATGCCAGACAATTAATCGTTCTTGATCCGTCCATTCGCAAGGTTGAGCGGCATTTTTCGAATCGCATCGGTTGGGATTCTCCCGTGCTTTGGTCCCCTGATGCGAAGTTCATTCATGTCGATCTTTGGAATCCTTCTCCCGGAGATGCTTGGTCGCCAGCCTTAATCTCACCGTTCGACGGCCAGACTTGGCCATTGTTGGAAGGAGTCAGGGCCACGATCGGAGATACGCGCTGGTCCGCCGACTCTCGTTTTTTGATGGGGCAATTACTAGAGGGGAATCAGACTTCCCTGGCCAAGATTGATCGAGAAACGGGATCGATCCAGAGGTTGATAGCTTCTGGTGCCAACTTGTTTGACAAGGACACGTACTCTTCTCACGAGGATTCAGGCCGTGTTGTTGTTCTTAAAGCCTCTCCATCGACTCCCGCAGATCTCTGGTTGATCGGTTCAGACCAGAACCCCAAACAGCTCACCCGTTTGAACCCGCAGGTTCAGAAAATCAGGTTTGGAGACGTGCGTGAAGTGCACTGGCGTAATCCGGACGATGGCCAAAAAGTGCATGGATTTGTCATTCTTCCCTTCGGTTATCAGTCAGGGCGTCGTTATCCGATGGTGACTATTCTCCATGGCGGTCCGACGTCGGCATGGCAGCTGGGTTGGTCTGATGGTTTCACGAATTGGGGTCAATTGCTGGCCTCCAACGGCTATATCGCTTTTTTCCCAAATGTGCGTGGATCTCTGGGGGCTGGCGTTGACTATGCCAATGCAAATACAGGAGATCTGGGGGGGATTGATTATGTAGATGTCATCAGTGGGGTTGATGCACTTGTTGTTGAAGGACTTGCTGATCCCAATCGACTTGGTCTTGGTGGCTACAGCTATGGCGGTTATCTCAGTTCCTGGACCATCACACAGACACCACGCTTCAAAGCCGCTGTGTCGGGTGGAATCATTGCTGATTTGATCAGTTTTTATGGAACCACTGATATCCCTCATTATCTGAAAATTCATCTTGGTGAACCGCCTTTTCCTGAACGATCACTGGCATGGCAGCGCTCCCCGTTGAAGCATGCGGCGCAGGTGAAGACACCGGTTTTGTTCTATGCCGGTGGTAATGACAAGCGCACGTCCCCATCCCAGGTGCATCAGATGCATCGTGCTGTTGAGGATGCCGGGGTGACGTCTTTGAAGGTCATCTATCCGGAGGAAGGACATGGGTTTGTGGACCGAAAAAATAAATTGGATCTGATGCAACGGATGCTGGCTTGGTATCAGCGCTATCTGGGGCCAGGCGGTTGATTAAACACTTTCATTTGAATTCGCTCCGCTGTCTTTGGGAATTCAAGGAAGAACCACTCCCTCATTTGGGGTTATGTCTCTAGCCCTGTAGCGTTTGATCTATGGAATTCGACCACCACTCAGAAGCTTTAGAGACTGCGCGCTGAAAGTGCCGCGAAGCCTTAGCAGGCAAAACATCGGTTGCCTGCATGGGGCATCGCTTAGCTCTCAATAGCTTTTGCCTCGTCAAGCCGATCTATGACTCCATTGCCGCTGCATCAACAACACAAGCAGAAGGCATAAAAGCGATTAGCAAGCATCGCCCTGACATCCTTTTCACCTCTGATGACCTAGAGCAGGGTTATGGGATCGACCTCGTCAAAGAAGCAAAGCGTTTCTCGAGTGAGATCAAGGCACTGATCTTTCTTAGATGCGAAACGAAGGAAGTCGTCGATGAAGCCTTGCTGCCGTAGTGATGGGAGAGTTCTGCTAAGGCTCTAGAGACCAGTGGATCGTTTGGGTTCATGATCTTGCTAGGCGTTGCTGGGCCCACTGCCCAAAAGCACAGAGGGAACGAAGGTTATGTGCGCAAAAAACCATGCCTTGCGCACATCTTGCGCACAAGCTGGTGGCCTAACCATCGAGAAACCAGTCGGGGCGACAGGATTCGAATCTGTGACCTAGTGCTCCCAAAGCACCTCTCTATTTGTGTTAGACACTAAAGATCGTAGTCATAAAGCAAGTTTTAGACTGCACTCTATTGCGAGCAACTGCGGTCAACTGCGAGTGAATTCTCCCTCATACCCCCGAGCAGGGGTAAAAATGAACGGGTGCTATGTGCACGGGTGCTATCGGCATTTCGTTTACCCCTGATGCCTAGAACAGCTGCAAAGGACACCCCTCAATGGGTGAAGGATTTCCGTCGAGCCATCAAGGCACAGTGTCCTGTGGGTTGGCTTGTCGTCGAGCACAACGGCAGTGTCAAGCTCGAGGTTCATGACCCAACGCTCGGTAAAAAGCAGACCTTGAAGCTGCCTTTCCAATGGGATGAATCGCAATGGGCTGATGCTTTGCTACGAATTCGCGTCATTGCCAAGGCGTATGCCTCAGGTGGTCTTGACCTCAGGGGAGCTGCGAAACTTTCAGAGAGAGCTAGCAGTCGTTACAACACTGATTGGCAAGCGTCCGTTATTGCCTTTCGAGAACATCGCACTCGCGTGGCTGATCGAACCTGGGATAAGAAATACAAGCCAGTTCTGGCTTCTGCCCTAAAAGCACTGTCAGCAAAGAAATCACCAACTAACGGTTCTGACCTTTGCGACATCGCTTTGAAGCAATGGTCTCTAGGAACGCGTCAACGTCAGATCATGCGTCAGAACCTGTTCGCCTTTCTACGCTTCTGTGTGCAGCGACGCAATTTCAAAGTTTGTTGGCTGCCACCAGAGACGATTGAAGCAGAAGCCGTCAACCAAAAGCGAGATGGCTATCCAATGACAGATCTGCAAATTCTTCGTTTGTTGGATGCGCTGCCACAAACCAATATCGGTAATCGCTGGCGTTTTGCCATTCAACTGATGGCGGTTTACGGCTGTAGACCCGAGGATCTCCGCTACATCAAAACCAAGCGAGCTGGGAGTGAATTGTGGTCTGACTATGAGAAGTCACAGGGAGGCACCAAAGGCAAGCGAACAGAGAAGCGTCGCCTCTACCCACTGCTAATCAATGACGTTGATGGTCCCGTTGATTGGAACCTTCAGCAGCGGATTCACCTAAGAGAAGATTTACCGAGCTTGGGACAACCAGGCAAGGCTGGTGAAGCTGTTGGGACCTACTTAAGGAGACAGCCAACGTGGCAGTCGATTGCAGCGGAAGCAAAAGCTGAGGGCGAGAAATTGACGCCTTACTCATTTCGTCATCGCTATAGCGCAGCAGGACATGCCAGAGGTTTACAACCAAAGCAAATGGCAGATGCAATGGGCCATAGCTTGGAAGTTCATATGGGCAGCTATGCCAGGTTTATGACTCGCAATCTGGCTAATGCTTTTGATGCGGTGAATGGCTCGAGCGCAAAAGAGCAGAAAGAGAAAAAAGAAACTCTTAGCTCGTAACTACCCCCCTTCCAATTTGCTCGCCACCATTAATCAATTCGTTCCACGCACCATGGCGGGGCTTTTTGATGGTTAGTCATAGAGGTTACTTAGTCTCCTTTCGCTGCAGATGATGTGGCCTAGTGGCTGCAACCAAAAACATGCCAGATAATCAGTGAACTTTTAAGCGTTCAATCCCAGTGCATCATTCGATTCGTCTCTCCTTATCGCTCACTGGTGCTGCTGCTTTAAGCAGGTATTCAACCTCGAAGGAAGCGTCGATTGCCTGTAAGGAATGGCTAAAAGAAATAAATGAACCAGGCAGGGGGTGTCTTGATGAACCTTGGGAAGGACGCGTGGTGGTATTAGAAGAAGTTCCTGATGAATATAAGTTCAGAGTCAAGAAGTCCTTTTTATATGGAGGGATATTTGACGAGCGTCCTGGTCCACCTCTGAATTCGGACCAATAGCTCATCAGCAATCTTCTTCGAGGTCAGCTCAAATCGCTCTATCTACCACCGGCGGATGCTGCAGAAACACGAAAACCCAAACGTGATGGCTATGCCTTGTCAGATGCGCAGATTTTGCAGTTGTTAGAAGCCCTCCCAGAAGGAGACTCACATGATCGTTGGCGCTTTGCGATTCAACTATGCGCTGTCTATGGTCTTAGGCCAGAAGAGTTGCGATACCTACGGATTAAGGATGGACCGATAGGACCTGAGTTATGGACCATCTACCGCAAGAGTAAAGGTGGCAAAAAAGGAGAACGAACTGACCCTCGTCGACTGAATGCGCTGCTAGTCAAAGACTCAGATGGCACTCCTATCGACTGGAACCTGCAAGGCCATCTACAGATTGGCGAAAAACTGCCGCCATTAGGGCAACAAGGCAACACTGGTGATGCACTTGGCACTTATCTCAAGCGCAAGGCGATATGGCAACAACTACGACAAGACGCTGATCATACGGGTGAGGTATTAAAGCCCTATACCTTTCGCCATCGCTACGCCAAAGCATCACATGCAGCAGGGCTACCGATAGCGAACATCGCTCAAGCAATGGGGCACACGATTGAGGTGCACTTAAGTAGCTATGCCCGCTTTACCCCAGATGCAACGGCAGACCTCTATGCGCAGGTGAATGCAGTCAAATAAAAGCCCCATCTGTATTCGAGGCTTTTTGATGTTCAGTCGTAGAAGTCCCTCAGCCTCCTTTTGCTGCAGTTCAT
>QCLC01000056.1 GCA_003214855.1 Prochlorococcus sp. AG-412-I05
GTGTCGGGCGCCTGTTCTAGGCTTTCATCGCCGTAACCCTCAAGTCGCAGGTATCCGCAAGAGCCTGGGTGGCTCTGCATCGTGTTGAGGATCCAGGTTGTTTTGCCGCAGCCGGGAGGCCCCGAGATCAGCCAAGTTTTGCTCATGGTTGTAGCAACAAGGCTGTTGGCTGATTGCCTGGAACTCGCATGGTCATCATTTGGAGTTGGTCCAACCCGCCGCCCTGAAAGGCCCATGGGTCTCTAGCCGTGACCTCGGCCGATAGACGCAGAACCAAGACTAAGAGTGGGAATGGGAATCATTCTCATCATGACTGCTTCGATTCCCCCCTGTCCACCCCTATCAAGAGATTGATTCGTTTGCTCAATAGGTGGGGGAGGGCAAAATCGAGTACAAGAGGTCAATGTGCTTGCCTCATCGCTGTATGGACCGTCGCCATTGGTCTCTACTCGCGGGAGCTGTTCTACTCATTGGTGCCCTATCTCTTCTTTTCATTGAGATCGATTTGGGTATGGAAGAAGCCATCCCACAAAACCCAGAGGAACAGCCCATCCCTGACCCGCCAGAGACGTATGGCGCAGGCAAGATCTTGATGGGTGACTGACAATGATCAGAGAGATGAGGGTTGGCCCGGTGTCTTTGTTGGCTGACCCCAAAGGCTAGTGGTTTCGGCTATTCATCGATTGCGCTGCTCTTAGCGATCTCGAGCACCACATCGAAGTGATCAAAGGCTGCTCGATGAAGGGAGAGCCTGCCTTACTGAAAACCAAGACGATCAATCCCCGCGTGGATGACCCGCGGGAGCGATGGAAGCAGCGCAAGAAAGATCGGCGGTAGGACTACCCCCATCAGGGTTAAGGCGTCTTAGTCCTCCGTTCGTGAAGCGCTATCAGCGAAGGTTTTTTCCAATCGCTCTTTGATTGCGTCGTTTGGTGCGATCTTGCGCCGCGAGCTGCCCTTCTGTTGAGAACTGAAGTTAAAGAGCCCTCCTCCTTTTCCCAATTCGCTGGCCCGATCAGGCCCTTTCCTGATCGTCATTCTGAACAACCACCAAAAACCAAGGCCAAATAAGACAAGCAAAGAGAGAAGAAGTGCTAAAGCAGCGTTCGTCTCCATAGCAGGCCAAGGGGGTATTGAAACTTAGACCACCTGTTGTACACCGGCAGCCTTGCACACATCTGATCTGCGCAAATTGCAAGACCGTTGAGTATGCATCACTGAGGTATAAGAGGGCCTTTAAGGGCTTTTAGAGAAGGTTTCCTCTAACTGCTTTCTGATTTTGTTGCTCTGGATGCTGTCCTTTGGTTTGACCTCTTGTTGAGACCTGAAGTCAAAAAGCCCTGTTTTTCCCCATCCGTTGGCCCCACCACGGCCATTTCTCATCGTGATTCCTACCCACCAGAACTGAAGGCCAAGGAAGACAAGCACACAAAGCCCAAGAGCGATATAGCCAGCATTCATCTCAACTTAGAGCGTTTTGCATAAGACAAGCCTTGCACACATCTGATGGGCTTACATGACCAGATACAGCAAGAACAAACAAAGTTGCGCGCAACGTGAGAAGAAGTGGTCGGGCCTCGTTTTGCTGAAGATCAGATCAACGGCGAGGTCAGTGAGCCAAGCGAGGGGCAGTTCTTCGTCATCGACAAGATCACAGGTGAAAAGCTCCACGGACAAAATCTCGCCTAAGTCATTGTGTTCAGGTCTGCGCCTGAGCAGGCCATTTATTGATAGATGGGTTTTGATTCGCGCAAACCGTACCCGAGACGTTCAGGAGGTGATGCCTAGCCCCGACCGGCCCTGGTTCTTACGCTCTTTTTGGTTCGGACTCACGTTCTGATGGCGTCATGCTGTAGAGGTCTTGTAAATGCACGACATGTACTCACTATTCGACGAAGTCTTCAATGCTCACTTTGGCTACACCATTCCTCGTGTTCGCGTTGTTGTGATCCCTGATTCTGAGTACAAGGCTGCTCAGGGGCGTCAAAACGCACGGCTCGTTGCTCGTCTTGAAATACGCAGAGCAGAGTATCTCTCAGTTGTTGACAAGCTCGAGAAGCAAATTACCGAACTGCAGCCTTCTCCTTCAGAAGCAGAAAAGGAGAAGAAGTTTGTGGCATCAACAGTCTGACGCTAACGACTTAAAGCTAATGGTTGTAGATTGTATTCCTTAAGGGCTGGTCATCTAGCTCACGCAAAATCAGATTAAGTGTAGGAATTCAGTTCAAACAAATATTCTAGCTAGGAATAACTAGTAAGAAAAAAGGAACCAAAAAAAGGAACCAATAATAAACAAGAGGTGTTAATAGAAAGGTTTCCTCAATGGCATCTACCGAGAAGCTTATGAAGAGACAAAGTCTCTTATCCACAGAAGTCGTACAATTGATTAGACAAACGTTTGATTACCACGCTCCAGTCTTCATTATTACCTTTCCGAAAAAGGCGCATAGAAGGATACCAAAAAGATGTATCACCTGAAATTCCCCATCTCCAATCAGGACGAGAACTTACAAGTACCCAGACAGGAACACCTAAAGCTCCAGCAAAATGAGCAACAGTAGTAGCTGATGTGACAACAAGATCGCAACAGGAAATTATAGAGGCATAAATATATAGATCTGAGTATGTCTCCGATGAAATCTCTGGGATGTTTATAAACCTATCAATGAAGTCACAATCTTCTAGCTGCTTGGTTGCATGGCCAGTTTGTAAAGACAACAAGGAACAATTTTCAGGGAAGTTTAGAGACTCATATTGGGAGAGATGAATCGATCGAGATCGATCCTGATGACCTTCAATATTGCCAGACCAATTAATGCCTATGATCATTTCTTTAGATTTTTTAGAAAATGATCCTCTCCAGCTAATGACATCATTCGTGTTGATCCTGAGGTATGGATCATGTGTAGCATGACCTAAAGGACTAATCGTTAGATGTAGAGGCAGAGAGGCAAGAGGACACCAAAAGTAATCATCTAGTAAAAGCAAATCCGAATTTGAGATGAAAGGGATTCCAGACTGCTTAAAAAGAATTTGGATCCGATCATTAGCACAAAAGAGAACATTCCGACCCATTCGCTTTAATGCGATAACATAACGATAGAATTGAATGATGTCACCCAACCCTTGCTCAGCGACAACAATTAGTTTTTTATTATTTGAAATGGGCTGACCCTGCCAGCGTAAACCTGATATTTGAGAAAAGAATTGATCACTATCCGATTCAAAGTCATATCTATATTCATACAAAGGCAGCCCTTGCTTAAAGTCACCTAAAAGCAAATAGAGAATGCCCAAATTTTTACGTGCTTCATCGTAATCAGGATTGATTTCGATTGCTTTTTGGTAACATTGTATGGAAGCCGAGTACTCTCCTAAATCTTTTAGTAGATTGGCTTTATTATTCCAAGCTAAGGAATACATTGGATCTATAGCCAAGGCATGATTGTAATTCGTTAATGCTTCTTTGAATTGATTAGTTTCTCTTAGGATTATACCTAAGTTGTTATATCCTTTAGAGAATGATGGATCGTGCTTGACGGCTAGCTTAAATGATTCGATAGCATCAGTAGACTTATTTAAGTCAGAATATGTTCGACCGATTTGGTAAAAATATTCTGGGTTACTGCTTAGCAATGTCGATGCAGCATGAAAAACCAACAACGCTTCACGCGGATCTCCATTCTCCCTTAATACGATTCCAAGATTGAGAAAGGCCTCTCCATAACTTGGATCAAGCTGACAAGACCTTCGGTAGTATTTAATAGCATCGACTAATGATCCTTCTATTTGAAAACTACGTCCAAGATTGTAATGTGCGTGTGGGTAATCTTCCTTGATAGATATAGCTTGCAGAAAGCATATTCTTGCCTGTTCAGTATTTCCCTTAATCAAGTATATATTGCCCAAGTTATTATGCGCCTCAGGCATGTCTGGATCTATAATGATCAACTTCTCTAGCAAATCAAGAGCTAAAGAGAGCTTGTTGGTCATTCCATAAATAGCTGCTAGATTTAGATAGGCATCTACAACGACTTGCTCCGAATTGATTAAATCCAAGTATATTTTAGAGGCCTCGCAAAGATTTCCTTGCTTGACAAGTAATGCAGCCAATTGCATCTGACGATGCTTCATGGTTAATACGCATCTAGTGAATATTATACTAAATATATCTTTTGATTTGAATAATGATAGACCAATTTTTAAAAACGTTATATCCATTATATGTCAAGACCAGAGAGATGATGAAAAATGTCAGATCTTCTTTGCCATTCAATAGCTCGTTGAAACTAATGCCCAATAATGTGGACAACAGCAACCATGTAATACTATACAAATCCAGCTGAAATAATACGATCCTGTATGAATGAGACTTTTCGACGCTCTAATAAAGAGAGGCCAATCCCTGATATGCCTGTAAACAAATCTAATTTTAAATATTCATGATTTCCTAGGCGAAGCATATTGGGTAATCTCTTGTGGCTTTCAAGATCTGAAATATAATTATCTATAAAATTATCAGTTTCAAAAGAATGGCTCGATTCTGGAGCAAGATGTGAAGCACAACGTACTGCCAAAAGCCACCCAGCTTGACCACAACAAAGAACATCCGATCTTGGTCTATTATTAACAGTTGATTGCCAAGCTGCATGATGCCAAGTTGCAAGATTTGGAAGAATAGATAAGCAAGCTTTCCTACAAATAGAAGCCGCAATAAGTGCCCCAACAGAGCCGTGACACCAGGATCTCCCTACAGTGTTTGGGTTATTTGTACGTCGATCGAGCCATTCACCTAATGATGAACGACTGTTCAGTTCAAAATTAATTGCTTTTTCAATGCAGTTGATTAGGCGTGGACTTGGCGATATTTCCCAAGCCCTTGCAAGAGCACAGATGATGCCCGAGGATCCATGGGAAAAACCAGTCCAGGATCGATTACGCCCTGGTAGAGACCATCCACCATCGATATCTTGTTTACTGATATAGAATTCGCCAAGTTTCTGCCAGAATTCAACCCAGGCTGTATCAGAAGAACTGACTCCAGCTGATTGAGCAAAAGCATAAAGGCCACCAGCAAGGCCAGCCATCCCTGAGATTATATCTACATTGACATCTGTTTTAGAATTAAAATAGGGCCCACTAAGTGTTGACAATATCCTTTCTACAATGGAGTAAATATTATTAGATCTATTTGGGTTTTCATTAAAAAGAGAGATAAATAAAAGATCACCTCCTATACCTGTCAGCCCTATATTCTGTTGTACAAATTGATCAGGCTCAACGGCTAGATTTTTCTCTAGCTTGGCAATACAATTATAATATATAGGCTCCAAACAACTAGAGATCTTATCTTTTATAGTTGAAGCGTGATTTGCTAAAGAGAATGCTTTTAAATAAGTGGCAATTCCAGCCGCTCCTCCATAAATATCGGTACGTGATTCATGGCTTACAGTAAAGTTTCCAGAATTATCAGGGAGAGAACATTCGATTGCTGGCCAATTAACGGAATCACGGAAATTAATCTTATGAGACAAAAGATATTGTGTTATCCAAGTTGTTAGAGAATTTGATTCTGGGACAACTTCAAGTGGTAGATATCCGTTACTAAAATCCATGCAAAATGAAAGAATACTCATTTGATCATCAAAGTCTGAGCTTTTTCGAAGCTCCAATCTTTTCAATACTCTATCTTTTAGATTTACAGAAGCCAAATCAGACACTCTAAATTGAGTTGATTTAACTCTTTTACCTGACAATTGATATTTAAACAGAGGGATCCAAGCTTTTTCCAACTGTTCAATCTCAGTTTCTGCTAATGAAATCAATGATTTATCTCGTAAATGAGGATGTTTGTTATCGCAGGTTGACACATCAAATAAGGCGCCCAGTACTTTATAGACTTTATCGGGATATGCCAGAAATGATGGAGAACGAAGATGTCGTAAAATAAGAGAGTAGAGTGAAGTTGAACGAAAAACTATTCGACGGTTTAGATGAGATTTACAAAGTCTATCTAGTTGTGTCGAGATATAAGGTATCAATTCCATATTTGTGTAAAGTTCAGATAAATCCTTTAACAACATGGCCTTAAATTCGTTGTAATGACCTACAGATTGAAAATTTATATCATTAAAGAAAGATGGTATTTCTGAAAAGATACCAGTGCCTAAAATCGAGGAATACTTACTTGATCTAGGCCTGCCTGAAGAATGTTCATGGAAGATGGTTTCACCATCTACCAAGCAAGGGCCATTATCAGACAAATAAAGATTTTGATAATGACAGTCATTAAAGCCTAAGATGTCAAGCAAAAATAGAGTCAAGGATATTTTCTTGACTAATGAACTTGAAGGTTGAACAGTATTAGATGACTTGGGCACAAAATTCTGGAGACCCCAATCACCAAAATCATGCGATTCAGGAACAATCTGGAACTCTGGGTATTTTAAGTAGCTAACAATATCCTGCTGAAGTCTTCCAAATTCAATTTCTAGTTCCAGTGATCTCGGTTTATAGATATAGTGGTCACCACCATAAAAAGTTAGAGATGTTGCAGACTCTCCATGATGATGTACATCACCAATTCCAAATTCCACATTTTTGATATCACCCCATCTATACTTGTAAAGTGCTCTGCCTTGTCTTAGAATGGAATTAAGCCTTTGAACAAAAATCTTAGATGCTGAAGTAGCATTACTTCCTCGCAGCACAAGTATTTGCATCAAGCCAGGATATTCTTCAAATAGATCAATAAATCCCGAGAAAGTAATCCCCCATCCTTCAGCCCTTGAGTTCACAATAGAATTTAGATGAGTATAAGTATTAAATTCATACTGTTTTTTCTTAAATTCTATTATCTGTCGAATATCCTCCTTGAGCCCTTTTGATAAGTATTCATTTAAGGCTTTGATCAATACATCTTCTATGCAAATTCCATTAGATTCAAGTTGATTTACAATTCTCCTTCCCCACAAAGCGCTAATTTCTGAATAATCTAAATCGCAACCCGTGAACAATGCTTGATGATTAAAATATTCCGACAATGCACTAATGAACTGTCGCCACATTTCCCCTTCGTTATCTGTTGGCTTGTCCCATTTTCCTTTGTCAAGATATTCACTCAGGTCTTTTGGCAGATTCCCCATTAACAGTAGTTTTTGAACTAAAAATAATCTATTTTTTTCGATTCCAAGGTGTTCATTAAACTTTCTAAATACAATCTGAGATGATCTATTGTCTATTAGGCAAGTAAACCTCGCCAAATATGGCACGATCTTCTCTCCCATTATTTCAGTTAGCTTTAATAGCCAATACTTTCTTCTCACTCTCAGGTGATGGTAAATAGAACGCTTTAGTTTTAAAGGCATATCCAATTCATCAACGCTAGGCATCCAGCTATCTCGTTGCTCGAGTTGAAAAACTTTATCTATTAATCCATATTTTCTCCACCTCATTCTCCAAGATCAATAGGCTTTAACATTCTCAGCCCAATGCCGTATCTTTGTACTATTGATGTTATTGCATAATTAAACACTCCATATCCTGTCATTGAAAGGATTTCTACTGCTATGATGAATAAGTCAGTATCTCTAAACATCAAATAACTCTTCACTCTGATTGGAGAACTTCAAGTACAAGTTTTTATTTTCTGGCTAAATAACCCCAGCATATGCCACATAAACATATTAACTATAGCAATGCTTGGATTGGATGCTCAGCGTTTTTACTATCAAATTAACGTGTTTTTTTTAGTTAACCCTTCTATTACCTAGCTTACAGCGCTCTAAAGTCGAGAATTATTAAATTTTTGGTCTTGATTACCCACGCTTTGCAATTTTCAGGTAAAATTTTTTTAATTATTAATCAGTGGCTATGTCTTATTCAGATTTT
>QCLC01000057.1 GCA_003214855.1 Prochlorococcus sp. AG-412-I05
ATTCATAAACAGCTCTTGGTCCTTGACCTTGATCTGGAAACCCCTACAACCCCGCCAGTGGTGTTGATTAATCCCGAGATCATTAGCTCTAGTGCAACTGTTGAAACCTATGAGGAAGGCTGCCTGAGCATCCCAGGCGTTTATCTCAATGTGGTGCGGCCTAGTGAGATCGTGCTCAGTTTTCGCGATGAGATGGGACGACCACGCAAAATGAAGGCCGACGGCCTGATGGCTCGCTGCATCCAGCACGAGATGGATCACCTTGAAGGTGTCCTTTTTGTAGACAGGGTCACCGATGAGAATGAGCTCAGCCTTGAGTTAAAGGAGCATGGCTTCAAGCGGGCTGATGTTCGTCCGCTGGTTTGAATGCTTTAGCTGAAGCCTTTGAGGATGCTTTCCTTGACGGTTTCTTATGTGTTTGGAGTCGCGCTTTGATTGGTTCTGTCTTTGCCTTGCTTTGAAGCGCTTGCAATCCATCTCTTGTGGCTTTAGCGACTGGCAGCTTCTGCTGGTTGCAGCTTCAGGCATGGTGGATTCACTGTTGGTCATGATTCGACTCAACAAACCGGCCTGAGGGGGCAGCCGATTGCTCGGCAGACTTTTACGATTCGATGAGAATCTTGCAGGCCTTGATGGCTCGTTATTTCCCCTCTGCAGTTGCTCTGGTCCTGGTAGGTGCGACTGGCCTGACTGGATTGTCGTCATCTGTCCAGGCGCAGGGATCTCTCTTTACAGCAGCCCCTGTTGAGCAGAGCAGATTCATTTTGGTGGGTGCCCCGATTGGCAAGGGTGATAGGTCGCAGTTGAATATCTACGAACAACGCAGTAGCAAACGAGCCTGTTTTGCAGTCGATGGAAGCTTGCCGGCTGTTGTTGATCCGTTGCTTGCGAGGTTTGATTTCACCGGGATTTGCAATCGATACATTGACGGGAATGGGTATTCGTTGCGGATAGGGGGCGATGACCTAGGAACTCACTATCGCCTGAGTGTGGTGAGGACTGATGGGGATATGCATTTGCTAGCCATCCCCACTAGGGATACCTCTAATCCAACCCTGATCGTGGCCAGGGCTGGTGGAGCTGGGGCTTCTAGCAGTGATTTCCTTAAGTTGAACTTCGAGCCTGGTTGGCAATTGATGCGTCGCCAATATGGGCAACGTACGCTTGGCCATCTGTATGTGTTCAGCGAAACTTGGCCTGGAAGTTCAGATGAAGACGTCACGGCTGAGGAAGTCGTAGTTGAGGAAATAGTCGTTGAGGAGGAGCCTGTTGAAGAAATAACGCCTGAGACCTCAACTGTTGAATCTCTTGATCGATAAGTAGATTCAGCCTGTTACTCTGCCTTGCTCCAAATTTGTTGCTTGCTCAATGAACCAGACCATGCTTGGAGAGAATTAGCGAAGTTAACTTGTTGGCGCCGTTTTAGAGCAAAGTTTCTAAAAGTATGGTCTTTACTGGCTCAAAGAGTGCTTTGCGTCAAGAAAGTTCTGTGGAGAATGATATTCGTATGAATCAGAAATATGCTGGCCACAGTGCAATCCATTGGCGTGAGTTTTGGTAGGTTAAGTAATCTTCTCAGAGTTGATTGGGGAGTGTGGTTGCCTGTTGAAATTACTCGCATCCTGATTGGCTGTTATGACGTAACTAAAATGAGTTCAACAGTCTCTTCGCTATGGTGCATATTGTTAATGACTTGTGTAAATAAATGGTTTGCCTATGGGCTTGAATACAGCTTGAATGATCTTGGCGAAGATTAATGATAAAATCCATCTGATTCGACTTTAGCGTTGTAGGAATAAGCTTGATACGGATGATTGCTGAAGGCGAAGGGGATTAGCTGGCGAAATCTTCTTTGGCATCGCCACAATCAAAACTACGGAAACACATTGTTTCCGCTATCTCATTTTTATTGACTTTGTCTTGATCATGAAGATCTGCCAGAGACCTAGCGACTTTAAGAATCCTTAGACCGCTGCGGGCACTCAGTCTGCGGTGATTCACAACTTGCTCCCAGAGCTCTAGAGCCTTTTCATCAAGTTGGCCGACTCTTCCTAAATCCTGGGCCGAGAGGTCACGATTGAGCTTGCTATCAGGATTGCGAACAAGCATCCGCGCGCGCGCGCAAGATCTGCTCGATGCCTATTAACTCTTGATCATTGAGATCAGTGGGAGTGAAGCCGGTAACCGATTTGCGCAGCTGAGCTGCGGGTAGGTGCTTGAGACGCAGTTGTAGATCCAGGCGATCCAAGAAGGGGCCAGAGAGGCGGCTCCAATACCGCTGGCGTTGGGATTGGCTACAGCGGCAAGGATGTTCTTCATCTCCAAACCACCCGCATGGGCAGGGATTGGTTGCTGCTACAAGTGTGATTTGAGCCGGGAAGGCACATGTCTGCCTGGCTCGATTCAGACGAATGACTCCTTCCTCGAGTGGTTGTCGAAGTTGGTCGAGAACTTTGCGTGGAAATTCAGCTAGTTCATCGAGAAACAACACACCACCATGGGCGAGGCTCAGTTCTCCTGGCCTGGGGTTTGCACCGCCTCCAACGAGGGCAGCAATCGTGCAACTGTGATGGGGAGCCCGGAAGGGTCGCTGTTGTATTAACTGGGGAGTGCTCTTCAGCATTCCTGCCACAGAGTGAATACTCGTGATTTCCAAGGCCTCTTGGCGCGTGAGCGGCGGCAGCAGCTGGGCTAAATGTTGAGCCAAAAGGGTTTTCCCACAGCCAGGTGGCCCCACCATCAGGAGGTGATGGCCCCCGGCGGCAGCCAAGGCAAGGGATTTATGGCCCAAGGCGCAACCAAGCAGTGGATGACGTTGATCGTTTGGTCTGTGCGTGATTTTTTGCCGTGACGGCCGCTTTGGAGATGTGTTTAGGTGCTAGTGGTTGGGGTTGGTGCAATAGATCCACAACCTCGCTGAGGGAATCAGCAGCTCGTACTGTTAAGCCAGGCACAAGGCTTGCTTCTGCGGCATTGGCTGATGGCACCACTAGCGCTCGTACGTTTTGCGCGGCTGCCAGGTTGGCGATGGCAAGGATTCCTCTGCAGGGCCGCAAGCTGCCATCAAGTCCGAGTTCTCCAGCGCAGCAGAGATTGGCAAGCAACGGACCATCCAGCTGGCCACTGGCTACCAATAGGGCCAGGGCGATAGGTAGATCAAAAGAAGGTCCCTCTTTACGAAGATCGGCAGGAGCCAGGTTCACCACGACTCGCACGAGTGGCCCGCGAAAGCCACTGTTGCGGAGTGCTGATCGCACTCGCTCACGAGACTCCTGTATCGCGGCGTCGGGTAGCCCTACCAGTTGCAGTCCTGGCAGCCCAGGAACTAGATCCACTTCCACGGTGACGGCTAGGGCTTCAATGCCATGCAGAGAACCACTCAGGCAACGTGCCAGCATTTGTAATCAGACGGTGCATGGATTTCATGCCCCAGCCGTCCCATCCCCAAACTGTGACTCAATGGCTGGTGACACCATTTTTGGCCAGATGCTTCGCGGTGAGATTCCTTGTGATGAGGTTTATAGCGATGAGAGATGCCTGGCCTTTCGCGATATTCATCCTCAGGCACCGGTTCATGTGCTGGTGATCCCCCGTAAACCGCTGGAAAGTCTGCGGGCCGCCGATTCCGCGGACTCGGACTTGCTGGGGCATTTGCTGCTGGTGGCAGCCAGGGTGGCCAAGCAGGAGGGCCTTGATGACTTTCGCACCGTGATCAATAGTGGTAGTCAGGCCGGGCAAACCGTTTTTCATCTTCATGTTCATGTGATAGGTGGTCGTCCGCTGGCCTGGCCTCCCGGTTGAGGCTTGAACTGGCAAGAATGACGCCATGACAACCACCAACAGCAAGGGAACTTTCAAGGGGCTTTCTAGCCAGCTCGGCAAGCTGCAACGACTAGCGCAGCCTTACTTCCTTCCAGTTGAGGAAACTCGCACTTGGCAATTCCTGTTGCTGGTGATTGCTCTGCTGGTACTGGTAGTCGGCGTCACCTTGCTGTTGTTGACGGGAGCTTTAGCTCTCAGTGGTGAGCTGATCCCTGCCATGCAGGATCGATTCCTCCCAGGCGTGCCGGAGCGGCTGGCATCGATTTGGGACGGATGGATTGGGCCGCTGCTCATCTGCCTCATGATGTTGGGCGCTGGTTGTTTCATCGCCTTACGCGGCAAGCTCCGCGAAGGACGTTGGTTGCCTTGGCTGCTGCTGGGCGTGATCTCGTTAATGATTCTGGTGATTAACGGAATCAACGTTGGCATCAGTTTCGTTGCTCGCAATGTGGATAACACCTTGGTTGCTTATGACCGGGATGGTTTTTGGAAGATTGTTGCTATTTATGCTTTTTGTTTGGTATTGGCGCTTCCTATACGTGCCTTTCAGAGTTATCTGATTCCCAAGCTTGGGCTGATGTGGAGAGAATGGCTTAGTGGCCGGCTGCTGATGCGCTACCTTTCTAATCGTGCTTACTATATTCTTAACCCAAATGATGAATCTTCACCTGAAATTGATAATCCTGACCAGCGAATTTCTGATGATACTCGTAGTTTTACTGGGACAAGCTTGAGCGTTCTGGTGGAGGTAATCTCTGCTCTTCTTACATTCGTGAGTTTTATTATTGTCTTATGGAATATAAATGGGAATCTGGCTTTGCTGTTGCTTGCTTATTCAGTGATTGGAACGTCATTAATCGTTTTTGCTAGTCGACGTTTGGTTGCTCTGAATTATCAGCAGTTGAAGTTGGAGGCGGATTTCAGATATGGCTTGGTTCATATAAGAGATAATGCTGAGTCGATTGCATTTTATGGTGGTGAAGCTCAGGAGGGTGTCGAGGCTAATCGGCGTCTCGATGGGGCTATAAGGAATTACGACAGGTTGATTGTTTGGGAAGCCCTGATTAGCGTTATCCAGCGCTCTTATGATTACTTCTCGCGCTTTCTTCCCTGGCTGGTGATCGCACCGATCTATTTTGCTAGAGAGGTTGATTTTGGTGTATTTGGGCAAGCCAGCATTGCCTTTTCCCAGGTTTTATTTTCCGTGAGTTATATCGTTAATAACATCGATAGGCTTGCTGCTTTCTCGGCCAGTATTTCTCGACTAGAGGGGTTTCAGGGTCGGGTAGAAGAGATTGGTGCACGCAATGAAGATGGGTTGCCTGGTAAGCCCAAGGTGTCAAATGTGGTTGGCGGAAATCGCCTTCTGCTTAGTCACGTGAATCTCACGCCGCCTGGCAGCGACAGGATGCTGATCCGAGATCTCAGTCTCAGCCTCGAGGAGCAGCAGCGTCTGCTGGTGGTAGGTCCATCGGGCTGCGGAAAAACATCCTTCCTGCGCCTTGTCAGTGGGCTCTGGCCTGGTTCTGGTGATGGTGAATTGCAGCGACCAGCTGCTGGGGAACTTTTATTCATCCCTCAGAAGCCCTACATGCTGCTAGGGACATTGCGCGAGCAGCTTTGTTATCCAGCTGAGGAGGATCGTTTCAGCGATGATCAATTGAAAGCAGTTTTGGAGGAGGTCAAGCTTGATCAGATGATTGAGCGCTATCCCAATCTTGATGTCAAACAAGATTGGCCGCGGATCCTTTCTCTTGGAGAACAGCAGCGCCTGGCTTTTGGGCGGCTGCTATTGAATGCGCCTCGTTTTGTTGTTCTTGATGAAGCGACGAGTGCTTTGGATGTCAAGCTCGAAAAGCATCTCTACAAGCTGCTAAAGGATCGTGATTTGGCTGTCATCAGTGTCGGTCACCGTCCTACTCTGATCGAATTCCACGACTCCGTGCTGCAACTTGTGGGAGATGGAAGCTGGCGTTTGATCCCTTCCGCAAGCTATGACTTTGATTGATCCTGAGCAGGTTTGATGACCTCAACAAAGCAAAACCTTCCAGGCGATCAGGACCTTCCAAGCGAACAGGCTGTCTTCGAGGGATCCGAGCAGGGTTCTGAAAGTTCAGAGGTCCAGCCACCCATCAATAGTGCGACTACGGGAGATCCCCCCGCTTTTGGTTGGAGTGCCTATGCAGAACGGGTCAATGGGCGTTTCGCGATGATTGGATTGGCCGCTGTGCTGCTCATCGAAGTGGTGAGTCGCGACACCTTCGTGCATTGGGCCGGTTTGGTGTCCTGAGTGATTGGGTTGTCTAATCAGCTTGGCAAACGGATCAGGTCTACATCCCAACGACCATCTCGGCTGACTTGAACTGCTAGAAGCCGACCAGATCCATCCAAAATCACATGGCGAGGGATCCCTTTGGCGCTGAGCTCAAGCCGATGAACAGTACCCATACTGCGGTGATAGAGCAACAGTTCCGTTTGGTCGTCACGCTGTCTTACCAGCGCCAGGCGTTCGCCATTGGCACTCACGCTCACACTGATTGGCTGAGCATCAGGTCGATTCAGGCCTGGAAGTAGTACCGGTCTGCGATGACGTAGGTCGATCAATTCAATTCTTTCTTTTCCTTGATGGTTGGCCAGAGTGGCCAACCAACGCTTGCCAAGGGCCGGTTGGCGACGACTGCTAGCGGATTGGAGCAGTGAGCGATTGATGCTTTGCAGTGGCCTCAATGTTTCTCTTCCGCAAGCAACCAGCCCAAAGCAAATAAGCAGAATGACAAGCCAACTCGGCAGATCTCGTAAGAGCCCATCTTTCACGGTCTACCCTCTTTCGTTGGAGTTGAGCGCTTCAGCCCTCTGATTGGATCAGGCTCAAGGATTTGTGATAGATCGAAGAGCTCTACGCGCCAATGGCCTTGATCGGCTACTTGCAGAGCTAACTGGCGTGCATCTGGTGCCAGGCTGAGGCTGACAGGATCTCTCCCCCCCGGTAGGGGAAGCGGGTGGATTCTTCCTGTTAGACGGTCTTCGATGATCGTTAGGCGCCGATTGCCTTTTTGTGTGATCACTGCCAGATAGCGTCCATTCCAGCTCAGGGAGGGAGAACTGTGAGGTTGGTGACGGGAGAAATGGCGTAGTGGCAGGATCTTTCCGTCTCTAAGATCACGGAGCTGAACGGTTGGCCTGCCTCGCTGATCGACGATCACTGCCAGCATTTTGCCATTGCCGCTGAGGGCAGGGTCTTGCTGGCTGCGCTGAAGCAGGCCACCTGGTGCTCTCTCAATCGAATTGATGCAGCTGCCAAGGCCGAGGCACCCCAAAAGCAGGATCAGTTGCTGCAGGTTGTTGGCAATGGGCTTCAGTCGTCAAAACGGGAACTGTTGTCGCGAGGTCTTGAACTTCGTGGAGCTGAGCGTCTTGGCTCAGGCATTGATGATGAAGGAGGCGCGGCTTCTGTTCTGGTGCCTGAGGGATTGCCTTGTGGCCGGGAGGATTTTGATGCTGTGGGCCTTGATCCCGTCGACCTGGACTTTGTAGGAGAGTAGGCCGCATCTTCAGCCTCGGGACGAATCTGAGACCCCTGAGGTACACCAGGTTTTCTTGATGAGGCGTAGCCCCCTCTAGTTGTAGGCCTTGGCTCGTTGCTTAATTGGGTTCGATTGGTGGTTTGTTGATTGGCGGAGGGACG
>QCLC01000058.1 GCA_003214855.1 Prochlorococcus sp. AG-412-I05
GAAAGATAGTGATTACGGTTGCTCCACCTTTAAGAACCTTTGAGTATGTACTTGCCCTAAGGGTATAGCGCATCGAGCTAGCCTCCTTGCTAGAAACCCGCCTTATCCAATTATTAATATTAAAATCAATAATGATCACAACCAAAAGCCACAAAATAAAGACGCCTACCCAAATCAATGGAATCGCAATCGACTGCTGCAGGGCAATAAATGCGTAGATACGCATTGAAGGATAAACCGCTGTAGCAGAAAGCAGGACGAAGACTAAAAAAGCGATTCGCAGAAAGTTAGTTGCTAATAGAACGAGTTCTAAGAAGTTCTGAGACAGGTTCAATAAAGAGTGAGTAGAAGCTGCTGATCGAGGAAGATTATTAATGCTTTGATTAGGGGCTCGAGTTGTAGACTCGTTGACTTTATCGACGTTAGGTGAATCCTTTGAATGATCGAGTGAATCAATAGAATTAACATGTCCGTCATTACTGGGAAGGGACATAAGGTTGCCCGAATAAGCTGCCATGACATCGTCTTTAACAGATTCTGCTAGAGATGCCTGTTTATTTAATAAACGACGATTTATGGAGAGCAATGAAGCTCGTATGGTTTTGAGAAGAAACAAACCAAAAATGCCTGATAACAATAAGCTTGCAGAAAGTAAAATGCGTAAGCCAGGAAAGGAGGAGGAAAATTCTAGGCCCCACAAACGATCACTAAAGTTGATCCTTATTCTCTGCTGCCACTCTTGGGCCAACTGAGGAATCTCAATGCCTGCTTGTTGAGCATCTGGAGCCGTTAATGTAATGACTGTCTGTTTAAAGAGGCGATACTTTGGATTGTCTGGCAAATAGATAACTGTGGCATTATTTTGGGTGCCGATCTCCACTGCAGGAGTAAGAGGATGTAAGGGTTTCTGATGTAAGAACCACCAGAAGCGTGGATCATAGATTCGTTGTAGAGCGTAACTAGAAGCCTTACCAGAGAACTGGGTCTCTCGCCAAAACCTAACAAGACGATTTTTGACAGATTTAACAGTTAACTGTACAGATTGAGCACGCTGCTCAATGTTCTGGGCTGCCTGCTGTGGACTCATATTATTTGCAGCCTGCGCCGCGAGAGTGAGACGATTGTTCTGGCTAAGAATTCGAACAGGAAAAACAACTCTGCTGCAATAAAGGCGGCCACAACGCCAAGGCCTATTAAGGTCCCAGACAGGTCGGTTAATAGGATTATTGATGGGAACTGCTGTGGGCCCAAACGAGATCTGTGCAAAAGCAGGAAAAAAAAGCAAACTGATCAGCAAGCCACAAAAAAACATACCAACCAACGCAACCCTAATTTTTTCTTGGAAAGTAGCTGCATTACCAATTCTTATCTATCTAATGATTGTAGCTAGAGTCAATGAGGTGCTGATCGATAGCCAGCAAACACAAGACAAGCTAGATCCATCAGCATGATCTGAGAAACAGTAAGTAGTTTTCCCTGGTCTATACGTTTGGTCTGTAATTTCAATGAAAAACTTAAGCCCAATCAAGCAATCGTAGTAGCAATATGCCATTGCCCAAGAAAGATGCTCTCAATAGACAAACAGTGCTACGTGACAACAGATTAGTGAGCATAGGCAAAAAACGCAGGGTAAAAACTATCACAAAGAGAACTCATCGACAGAAGAAATCTCAATACCAAGGAAGTCAATGAGAATAATAATATCAGCACAAAATTCAATAGCAACCAAACAATATTAACAATAACCTCGTAAATACTAAAGTCGTAATGACGATAACAAAGTAAGCATTTGGGCCCTACAAGAGATTTTAAATGAGCTTAGCAAGAAGGCATCATTTTAAATCATTATGTTTTGATATATTGAGCTGGTGAACAGGTAAGGCTTGGCTTGGCCAGGCTAATAAACCAGCTTATGCCATGGATAATCTAAGAAGGGTTCAATAACAGAAGATCCTATGATGTTTACTAAAACTGAATCTTCTCTCAACTTGAATTACCAAAGGAACATTTCTCATGCAATATGTATCTGCCTACACAAATGAATAAGACCAATATTAATTTAAAGCCAGTTATAATTGTTGGCAGTAAAGTTAATTACGCCTGGAAGGTTTCGTATTGGTCTAACCCAATCGGTAATCAGGTAGATAAAAGCAGCATAAAGATATGTCGAATTAAGACTCTGACTTTTTCACTGGAGGCTCTAGGCTGGCCAAATCTGCTGTTGCATCAGCTATATTGTTGCTGAATTTACAAGTTCCCAGATAACAACCTAGAAAACGCTCTCCTTGCTTCACGGGAAATTTATGGATAGTGCCACCTTGGGCAGTTGAATGAACAAGAATAGCTTGGAGAGCCATAATAGGAAGTAAAGACGTTTCTATCTTCACGCAATACACCAGCATTGCCATAGGTGGATGTACTGCCTTGAGCTGCTGCCTTGAGGTACTGCCTTGAGAAATAGGTTTCAATGTACCTAACAAATTAATAAATTCTCATCGATTAAGTATCTCAAAATAATGGTCGTCTAAAAACAATCCCGACACAACTTGCTGCCAGGGAAAATCAATAAAAATGTGTTAGATTCATCCCAAAATGCTCGAAAGAGTAAAATGAGTATAGTCAAGCGAAACAGAACTATCATGCTTGGTTAAATGGAAAGCTATAACTCAATAGATACACACTTAAATAGTATGAAGTCAAGAAAGGTGGTAATAGCAAATGATAGGGTTAATTGAATATCGGTAAAATAAAGTGACGCTAGACATTCTCATTCTGGTAAGCACTCCTTTACTAAGTTACTAATGGATTTAAATTCAACTCTATCAGCTCGATGACACCACTCAAACAGCGCTGATTCTGTAGTTGTTAAAGTCACACCAACTGACTCCATACGTCTTAATGCAAACTCATAGTCAATTCTCCTACGACTAGCAATTGCATCGACAGCTACAAAAACCTGATAATCATTTGCGATTAGATCTAGTGCTGTTTGAAGGACGCAGACATGAGCTTCAATTCCACAGAGAAGAATCTTACTAATACCAGACTTGCTAAATTGTTGAAGGATTTCTGCACATCCAACACAACTAAATGACATTTTTGGGTAAGGCTTGTGTACTATCCTTTTCTCAATTAGTTCTATTGTATGACCAAGACGTTGAGGATATTGTTCTGTTGTTGTGATCTCTATACAAAGAACATTTGCAGCATCAATCAGACGCCTGATATTCCAAACAATCTGTTTTTGATCATGCACAGCCTGTATCAATCTCTCTTGCACATCAATAATCAAAAGGGCTGTATCTTTAGATTGCATCAACATTGGGCTATGCAAACGAGAATGAGTAGATGAGCAAGTTACATCCGTAATTGAATTATTGGTCATGGAGTTCTTAAGGATCTAGTGGATAAGTAGGATCAAATCAAGCAATAATATGTAAGAATATTGACAGGGTAAATGCGGTTGGTTAATCCTTTTATCATCTCAGAGCTTACGGGATTCGAGCGCTATTGCTAAACGCTCAACAGCATCAGCTAAATCCTTCTGGGGGTTTGGAGCAGTAGCAGCTTTAGCCTCCTCTTTGCGTTTGAAGCGCTCGATAGCCCTTACCACAATAAATACCACGAAGGCAATGACCAAAAAATTAACTATTGAGACCAAAAGTGCGCCGCCAGGCAAGGCACTCAGTGTCTCTACCTGAAGTTTACGAAGTACAGGATCCATCACTGCGGTAGTGACCAACTTAACAACTGTATCCACCACCTTGGAGAAGGCACCACCTACGACAACAGCGACCGCGAGATCAACGACATTGCCGCGATTGACAAAGTCAGTGAAGTCATTAAGGACGTTGGTTATTTTGCGACGGTATGCCATATGAAGCAATGACTAAAAAACACACCATAATGCCACTCTCAGTGAGATGACGCCACAATCCTCAAGAATTTAAACGATTTGACCCTTCTAAATCATCAGGGCTCGGTCAGAAGAAATCTTATCTAATAGCTAATGAATGAAAATTTAACTGATCAATTCGGCAAAAGAATAAAAATCCCCTGGCCTCCACTGACCAAGGGATCGTTTATGCGTTCCGTCAATAGTATTGTGTATATCCAAGAACTACTGAGTAATCGAAGTCCCATAAGGGTGTGCCGGATGTATCAAGCAGACTACTCAATCAATCTATTGAGATGGGGTGAGTGATTGAACATCATAGAATGATATGTATTTCTATGATGTTCAATATAACGACTTGTTTGGGCAGGTAATGCATTTGCAGGCAAGCCCTAGAGACATCAACGACCAAACAATCTGGCCTTACACCGACCTTTTTCTTCACGAGATGGGGCCTGGCCTCGATGACGGTGTGGCTGAAGAAGGTCTTAGCCCCTCATCGCAGTGGTGAACTGCCACTTTGTGGGGATTGGGAATGACCCAGACCCAGAGGGGTAATCGCAAAGCAAGCTTCTTCCACAATGGACGGGCACGCAGCATCCAGGAAGCGATCATCTGGCATGCTGGCGAGGCTACAACCGCCTAGTAGCGCTATCAAGCCTTGCCACAAAGGCAAAAGGATCAACCATAAGCTTGGCTCAAACAACCTTAAAGAAACAACGCGGTTGACCTTGAGAGGCTGCCTTGCTTACAGGAATCTCAAACCATCAATTACGCCAATCACTCTCATTAGCGGTTACTGTTGAGAAATGCATTGCAGAGGTGGCCTTGCCTACTTCTTCGTCCCTGGCCCGTATCCATGGACAACTTGAGGTTGGCTTGCATCAGGGTGGTCGACGTTTAACGCCTCAAAGACGCCGCGTTCTTGATCTCTTTGAAAGTATTGGTTCTGGCATTCACCTCAGTGCTGAAGAAGTCCATCGGCAACTTCTAGAAGCAAACTCGAAGGTGTCTCTAGCAACGATCTACCGCACACTGCGCTTGCTTGTCGAAATGGGCTTTCTACACGAGTTGGAAATAAGTGATGGCGGACATCGCTTTGAATTAGCAAGTCACGACCATCCTGATCATCACCATTTGGTATGCGTGCGTTGTGGTCGTACTGAGGAGTTTGAGAGCAAGCCAGTCTTAGAAGCTGGACGCTCTGCTGCTGAGCGGATCGGGTTCCAACTGATCGAGTCAACATTGAATGTAAGGGCTCTATGTCCGTCTTGTCAGAGACCCTCTACAACCAATCTCCATTGATGGCTGATGACAACCATCAGTGCTGAGAATGCTGCTCACACGGCATCCAATGGGTTCCCATCTGATGAGCTCCTTTGCATCCCAACTCACGTGCCTTCGCTTCGGCCTCCAATTGAGTGGGGTAGGCCATCAAGCGAGGGTCCGTCTGCAACGCAGACTTGCCGCTCACGGAAAGGTGATGTTGATGGGAATTTTCAATCTCCGACCCACCCAAAGACACCAAGCCCATGCTTAATGGACCTGCCGTCCACACTCCCATGGTGCTTACACCAACACAAAGCAAGCCCATCCCAACGACAGAAGCATTGATCACTCCCATGGCCACAACGCCAATGGAAACAACACCCATGGGAACAACACCAATGCAAACCACTCCCATTGGCACAATACCGATCGAAATTGTGCCTAAGGGAGCTATCCCAATAGCCAGTTTTTTCGGTTTGCTCCCGCAGTGTGCTGATGCTTTGTCATCGCCAGTTTTATCAGCAGTGTTCATGGATTGTGTTGAGACTCCATTTGAATGCCGTGCTTGTCACAGACCATCCACATCTGACCCATCTGATGGGACCCCTTACAACCAAATTGTGGAGCCGCCGCTTCTGCCTCAGCTTGAGTTCTAAACATCGCCTGCTTCGGTTCAGTCGCTGATCTTTCAGCAGCGTTGATCCCTACTTCGCTCATTAAAACTGTCAATCCAGTCGTTGCGGCAATCAACAGTAGCGATCCACTTAATGTAGTTGAGGCTGATCGGACCATGAGCTCCATTATTTCCACCATCCATGATGCATCCAGATTGAAGGATGCACCACAAAATCCTCTCGCTCGCCATAAGCGAGCTAGAGCTAGATCAGGCCCATCGACTGCACCAAAACTCCACAAGCGTCGAGGCTATGGCCGCACCGTTTGCTGACTGGTGGCACGAGATCGTCGTGTTCAAACCATTGGTTTTTGAAGAGGCCTTTGAAGCCGTTTTGGCTGTCCGCGAGCAGCGCACAGTTTTGCTCAACATCTGTCGGATGGACCCAGAACATGCCCGGCGCACCATTGATTTTGTGATTGGAGCTGTGACTGCACTTGATGGACACCATGTACGCATTGACGAGAAAGTGTTCCTATTTGCACCTTCACTTGTGGCGATCAAAACGTTGCAAGGTTCCTTATAAGAAATTCAAGCAGCAAATTATCGAGCGCTGATCATCAGCTTTGATCACAGGGCCTTGAATGATTAACCGATCTCTCCCTCAGATTGAAGGGCGCCGCCACAGCTTGATCCATTGCCTGCAGTGCAACCAAAACAATGAGGTCCAACAGTGATTGGTTGACCAGGCCATTGAACTTCGACATCCAGCAAGTCCCTGAGGTGGTGAACAGACCCCTTAGGGTGAAGACTCAGTTGCTGGTTAAAATCACAGTCAAAAAGCTGGCCCTGCCAATTCACACTGATCAAGCTTCGGCACATAACCGTTTTTAGATTATCGGGATTATGAGCAGCTTCTAGAAGCTGCTGATAACTCTCTCGCTGGCCGGACATGGTCAACTGTGT
>QCLC01000059.1 GCA_003214855.1 Prochlorococcus sp. AG-412-I05
AAATCCTGTTCATAACTGCCGCCTTGGCGTTGAACTTGTGCTGCCACTTGCCGGGGCACCTCAATCCGCTGGCGTAGTTGATCGAGGAAACCATCAACCACAGCGATCACATCGACATCCCAGGGATCTAAGTCACCTCGCTCTGCGGCATCTTGCAGCAGGCGGATTGCAAGGCGTGCGCCTGAGTCAGCCCCCCTGTTCAGTCCATCATCCTGCAAGGTAAAGATCACGCTTGAAACAAGTTATCGATCTTGTTAGGCGCGCGCTAGGGGGAATCCATAGATCACCATGCCTTTAAAGAGTGATATGAATTGGGTTAGGAGGAAGCTGATGAGGTGGCTTCTAGTCAGCTTTAGTCGCAAAGTTTGGTTGTCTTGTTTGGTTTTGGTCGGTTGAGTTGGTGGCTTAGAGGCTGAGGTCGGGATTGTTTGGCATGGTTCTAGATCAGCAACTCCCGGCAGAGAATAAGCATCTATTGTTAGCCCTTAGACCTGCAATAACATCCAAAAGGGCTCGAGAGAATTGTGAATCGCTTTGTTGAGTTCGAGGCACAAGATCAAGATGAGACTGATCTGGCGAATCCCTTAAAACAGCAACTCGTTAATCATTATTGCTGCAGACTTCAGGGTGGGTTGCTGTGCCAAGAAAGGCTGAAGCTCTTACTTCCTAGTGAGCTGCTCCGCTCGCGTTTGACTGATCGGCAGCCTTGGGGATGAGACCACAGCAGGTGTAATGGTGGTGTTTCGAACTATCAATGCTGAGGGTTTTTTGATGTGTTGCAGGGCTAGCTCATCTCGCTTGACTAATTCCTGGATGGATGCGGTATAGCTATCGGTCATGAGTCGGGGGTAGAGACCAATGCCGATGATCGGCACGAGTAAGCAGCTAATGATGTAGACCTCTCTTGGTTCCGCATCAACCAGGTTGGTATGGGAGACCAGTTGGTCATTCTCTTTGCCGAAGAAGATTTCTCTCAGCATTGAGAGGAGATAGATGGGGGTAAGGATGACGCCGATTGCTGCAAGCCCCGCAATCACAATCCGGAAAGTCAGCGTGTAGGCCTCATCGGTAGCAAAGCCCACGAACACCATTAATTCAGAAACAAAACCACTCATGCCAGGCAGAGCGAGGGAGGCGAGTGCACAGACAGTCCATAGGGCGAACATGATTCGCATCTTTTGACCCACACCTCCCATCTCATCCAGTTGCAAGGTGTGGGTGCGGTCGTAGGTGGCTCCTACAAGGAAGAACAGACTGGCGCCGATTAGACCATGACTGATCATCTGCAGCATGGCGCCACTCGTTCCTAGGGCACTGAAGCTGCCAATGCCGATCAGTACAAAGCCCATGTGGCTAATTGAGCTATAGGCGATCTTGCGTTTGAGGTTGCGCTGGGCGAAGGAGGTGAGAGCGGCATAGATGATGTTGACCACCCCAAGCACGATGAGAAGTGGGGCGAACTGGGCATGGGCTTCAGGTAGCAGTTGAGCGTTAAAGCGCATCAAGGCATAGCCGCCCATCTTCAGCAGGATGCCTGCAAGCAGCATGTGAACTGGCGCCGTTGCTTCTCCATGGGCGTCTGGTAGCCAGGTATGTAGAGGCACAATTGGCAGCTTGACGCCGAAGGCAATGAGCAGTCCGGCGTAACAGAGCAACTGGAAACCTGTCCCAAAGCTTTGTTGGGCGAGGTTGGTGTATTCGAAGTTGGGTGTGCCTCCGCCAAAGAACCCCATTGCTAGGGCCACCAGCAGAATGAACAGCGAACTGCCAGCGGTATAAATGATGAATTTTGTGGCTGCATATTGCCTTTTTTTGCCACCCCAGATCGCTAGCAGCAGGTAGACCGGCAACAATTCCAGTTCCCAGGCCAGGAAGAACAGCAGCATGTCTTGAACGGCAAAAACTGCGATCTGGCCGCCATCCATTGCCAGTATCAGGAAAAAGAACAGCTTGGGTTTGAAAGTCACTGGCCAGGCTGCCAGGACAGCCAGTGCTGTGATGAAACTGGTGAGCAGAATGAGTGGCATTGAGATGCCATCTGCTCCGACGGCCCAGGTGAGGCCCAGATCAGGTAGCCAGCTCACCCGTTCGGAGAGTTGTAAGCCGCTCAGGCTGGGGTCATAGCCGTATAGGTAGGCAGCCACGGTGATCAGAAAGGTCACCAGGGCGATGCCGAGTGCAAACCAACGAACCTGCTTACCCTCCCCTTCATCAGGGATGAACGGCACCAGAAAGGCCCCCACAATCGGGAACAGAATTGAGAGGCTCAGCCAGGGGAAGTTAGCGCTCACTTGATCGCTCAGCAGCTCGGCACCTGTCTCCAAGGGTGCGCTTATGGCAAACTCCAGCACGGACAGGCCTTTTCAGCACTGGTCGGAGTGTAGAAATGCTTGGCGTTCTGACACTGCATCGATAGGCGATAACACACAATTTGGTTTATCAGCTCACAGGACTGCCTAGGACGCCGAAAAGCACGACCAAGGCGATGACACCACCGAAAACGATGAGGGCGTAAAACTGAGCGCGGCCTGTTTCAAAGTACTTAAGACCTTCGCCACTTCCAAGCGTGAGTAGGCCGGTGAGATTCACCACGCCGTCAACCACCTTGGCATCCACTTCAAGCACTTCACGAGCCAGTTTGCGGCTGCCGCGTACGAAGATTTTTTCATTGATGTCATCCAAATACCACTTGTTGGCCAGGAAGGTATTGATGACAGGGAAGCGATTGGCAAATAGTTCTTCGAGATCGAGGCGGTGGAGTGCATAAGCCAAGACTGCCAAGCTGATGCCTGCTGTTGAGATCGCCACTGAAGCACCTGCGAGTGGGAGGAATTCACTCCAGTTGAATGTTGCGGCCATTTCAAGGGCCTCCTCTGGGTTGAGCAGGCCTGCAAAGCGGCTGTTCCAGGGGGTGCCGAGTAGACCAATTAGCATCGAGGGCACTGCCAAGACTGCTAATGGCAGAGTCATCGACCAGGGTGACTCATGCAGCACACCGCCTTGATGAGGATGCTCGTCTTCACTGCCTTTGCCCGCAGCAGCAAGAAGGTTGGCTTGAAGGGTTTTGTCGTCTCCGCGGAATGGCCCTTCAAATGTGAGGAAGTAGAGGCGGAACATGTAGAAGGCCGTCATCCCTGCTGTCAGAAAGCCCACAACCCAGAGCAATGGGAAGGTTGTGAATGCTTGTCCAAGAATTTCGTCCTTGCTCCAGAAGCCTGCTAGCGGGGGAATACCGCTGATGGCAATGCAGCCGATCAGGAAGGTGATGGCGGTGATCGGCATTTTTTGGCGCAGGCCGCCCATCAGCCGCATGTCTTGGGCCAGGATGGGCTCGTGACCAACAACGTCTTCCATGGCGTGGATCACTGAACCTGAGCCAAGGAAAAGCATGGCCTTGAAAAAGGCATGGGTTACCAGGTGGAACATTCCTGCTACAGGAGCGCCGCAGCCCATTGCCAGCATCATGTATCCAAGTTGAGACACCGTGCTGTAAGCCAGTCCCTTCTTGAGGTCCATCTGGGTGAGTGCAATGGACGCTCCCAGAAAACAGGTGATCGTGCCGATCACGGCGATCACCAAACCCACCATCGGGAACTGGCTGTAAAGAGGTTCGAGCCTGGCTACGAGGAAGACACCGGCTGCCACCATGGTTGCCGCATGGATGAGAGCAGAAATTGGTGTGGGTCCTTCCATGGCATCGGGAAGCCAAACATGAAGGGGAAATTGAGCTGACTTGGCCATCGGCCCCATGAAGACCAGGAGACATAAGGTCAATGCCGCCCAGCCTGGAACGGTGCCGTTCGCGATGGCATCTGACAAGCCATTTGCAATGCCATGGAAATCAAAACTGCCCGTTGCCCAGAAGAGTCCGAGAATGCCCAGGAGCAAGCCAAAATCACCCACACGGTTGACGACAAAAGCCTTTTGCGCTGCATGGGCGGCACCATCTCGGTCGTACCAGAAGCCCACCAGGAGATAAGAGCACATCCCTACCAGCTCCCAAAACACGTAGATTTCGAGCAGGTTTGGGCTGATAATCAAGCCCAGCATCGAGCTGCTGAATAGGGCTAGATAGGTAAAGAAACGCACGTAGCCCTTGTCGTGGGCCATGTAGCCGTGGGAGTAAATCATCACCAGCAGAGCGATGGTGGTGACCAGGGCAAGCATCACGGCTCCAAGGGGATCAATCACATAACCCATTGGCAGCATGAAACTGCCGGCGCTGGCCCAGACGAAGAGATGTTCGACAGGTGCAGCACCGCTCAGCTGCTCGGCGAGGACTGCGTAGCTCAAGACGGCAGCAGCACCAAGAGAGGTGAGCAGCAGCACAGCTACCGGCTTACGTAGACGGTTAATGGTGCGGTTGAAACTGATGAGTCCCAGGCCTGTGGCGATCGCTCCGAGTAGGGGGAACACCGGGATTAACCAGGCGAGGTCGGCGGCCGAGTTCATCCGGTCCAGGCAGGATCAAGGGAGTGTAGGCAATTCAGCTCAGCAGGCCTTCCAGCTTGGAGGAGAGGAAGGCCGCGCTGCCGATGGGGATGAAGCGATGCACATACCAGAACACTCCCACGGCGATAGCGATGCCGAGCTGGGAAGGCTTCAAAGCTTCTTGCCATAGCAATTGTTGTCGTCCATCGATCACCGCTCTGAAGGGGATTACGGAGGTGTTTTGACGCAGTTCCTCAAAAGCATCGCCGAAGCGGGCTCGCAATCTGCGGTCGCCATGCCAAACAGCAAATAAGTGATGGCCGATCAGGCCTAAACAAGTCACCAGCATGAAGCTGCTGCCAATCCAGAGCGCATGGGAGAAACACCAGAGGATTTGGCCAATGGCTTGGGGATGTCTACTGATGCGGATGATCCCCGTGGCATAAAGCCTTACTTTCGGCTTGAGCAAGGCTGGGATTTCCAGCAGGTTGTAGGTGGCGGGATAGAGGAAGAGGAAACTGATGGCCGTGAGGGCCCAGATCATTGGCACTATGCCTGGCACCCCTTGCAGATTCCAGAGCCGCACCCCGTCGTAGCGATGTGCGAGGAAGTAACCGATCACCACCACAGCGGAGGGAATGCTTGTTGCGGCAAAAATCAATCGCCATGCCCTAGCCCCGATCCTGGTTTCGGCATGGATACGTAGGGCTGCTCCGCCGCTGTGGATCACAGCGAAGAGAAACAACAGACCAAGCATCACAAGGGTGCTGTGATGGAGCCCAGTGGATGACAATTGTGCCAAGCGGCAGTGGCAATGATTATCGATTCTGGCGTCCAGGCTTTTCCGCTTACAGTTTTTCTGTTGTTACTGCCGGGTTGGCAGGTCCTCCATGGCCGATCTGCCGTTCACACTCGATCAGTTGCGCATCCTCCACGCCATCGTGAGTGAGGGCAGCTTTAAGAAAGCAGCCGATAGCCTTTACGTCACTCAGCCGGCGGTGAGCCTGCAGATTCAGAACCTGGAGAAGCAGTTAGAGGTCTCCTTGTTTGATCGTGGGGGCCGCAAGGCTCAGCTCACCGAAGCGGGCCGACTTCTGTTGAGCTACTGCGAGCGGATTCTTAGTCAGTGTCAGGAAGCATGCCGAGCCCTTGATGATCTGCACGACCTCAAAGGTGGCTCGTTAGTGATTGGGGCTAGCCAGACGACTGGCACCTATTTGATGCCGCGCATGATTGGCTTGTTTCGCCAAAAGTACCCTGACGTGGCAGTGCAATTGCAAGTGCACAGCACCCGACGCACCGGCTGGAGCATTGCCAATGGTCAAATTGATCTAGCGATCATTGGAGGCGAGCTGCCATCGGAGCTCAACGAACTTCTTCAGGTTGTGCCTTACGCCAGCGATGAACTGGCCCTGGTTCTTCCGGTGAAACATCCTTTGTCGAGGCTTGTTGAACTCACCAAGGAAGATCTCTATCGCTTGGGTTTTATCAGTCTTGATTCCCAGTCCACCACTCGCAAGATGCTGGACCAGCTCTTAGCTCGATCTGGCTTGGATGTGCAGCGCTTGCGGATAGAGATGGAGCTCAATTCTCTTGAGGCGATTAAGAATGCAGTTCAATCTGGTCTTGGGGCAGCCTTTTTGCCTGTGGTATCGATTGAACGTGAACTCACCGCCTGCACAGTGCACAAGCCGGTGGTGGTTGATCTGCAGGTGCGTCGTCAGCTGAAGTTGATCAGCCATCCTGCGCGTTACTGTTCACGCGC
>QCLC01000060.1 GCA_003214855.1 Prochlorococcus sp. AG-412-I05
GAACGCTTCTGCATGGTGCGTCATGGCATCGACGACATTCGCAGGCTTTATACGAGTGATTTGCGCTTTCTTGAGCAGTTTTGAGCCGATAGCCGATTGTGCACTGGATGAAGCATCGCCGTGTTGCTTGATCCAAAAACAGCTGAATCCCCATAAAGTGAGCTCGTTCTTTGCTTCATTCGATCGGTGCCCTGTGTCGGACTGATCGTTAATGACGGCAAAGAGTTGGCGGTAGAGACCGCATTGACCCTTCAGTTGCGGCTTGAACAGGCTGGTATCGAAGTTGTCAGAGCAAGTAGTTCTGGCGGAATGGTTGGCTTTGCCAATCCAGATCAGCATTTGCGCCTGCTTGGTTACAACGCGTGCGTACCTGAGGGATTCGATGCCTCGATGGCACTGGCGATTGTTCTGGGGGGCGATGGCACCGTGCTTTCGGCGGCACGGCAGACAGCTCCTGTGCAGGTGCCAATCCTCACCATCAACACCGGACACCTTGGCTTCCTAGCGGAGGCCTATTTGGCTGATCTCGATCGGGTGATTGAGCAGGTTGTTAACAAGCAGTGGACGATTGAGGAGCGTTGCACCCTGGTGGTGAGCGTGTTGCGTGGTGATCAGTGCCGCTGGGAGGCACTCTCTTTGAATGAAATGGCCTTGCATCGTGAACCGCTCACGAGCATGTGCCATTTCGAAGTCGCGATTGGTCGTCATGCGCCGGTGGACATCTCTGCTGATGGTGTGATCCTCTCGACGCCTACGGGATCAACGGCTTATGCACTCAGTGCAGGAGGCCCGGTGATTACACCTGAGTGCCCGGTGCTGCAGCTTGCACCGATTGCTCCTCATTCGCTGGCGTCAAGAGCGCTGGTTTTCAGCGACCAGGAGCCAGTGACTGTGTTTCCAGCGACGGCGGACCGATTGATGATGGTGGTTGATGGCAGTGCGGGTTGTTATGTGTGGCCGGAAGACCGAGTCCTGATTCGTCGTAGTGATCATCCTGTGAGATTTGTGCGCTTGGCAGATCATGAGTTCTTCCAGGTGTTGCGCAACAAGTTGGGCTGGGGTTTGCCCCACGTTGCTAAACCTGATCGAGTATGAGCTGCAGGGCCCTCTGCTTGCAGTGGGGGAAGAGATTGCGGTTTCCTCTGTTCTGGGGAGGCCTGGCGGTAGGTCTCAGCGTTCTTACATCTATTGGGGTGCGGGCAGAACCACCGCCTCAGTATTTGCCTCTCGAGGCTCAGTGGTGCCTGAAAAGCGGTACTTGTTTGTTATTGGAGGTAGCGGATAAGGCAGAGGAACAGCGCTTGGGATTGATGCAGCGCCCTGCCTTGCCATCAGGCCAGGGCATGTGGTTTCCGTTTCAGCCTGCGAGGCGATTGCGTTTTTGGATGCACAACACCTTGGCTGCGCTTGACATGGTGTTTGTTGATCAGGGCCGGGTGATTGCGATTGAGGCGGCTGTGCCTGTTTGCCCGCATTTGCCCTGCCCGAGTTATGGCCCGAAGCTGCCGGCGGCTGGAGTGGTGGAGTTGGCGGCCGGGGAGGCAGCTCGGCTATCCATCAAGGTTGGTGATGTTGTGCAGATTCAACCTTTGCCGAAGCCTGTTGATTGGCAGCCTTAAGGCCTCGTGCCTTTGAGGATCATCACCGGGTTCATCGGCGCCATGCGTGTGCCGTCTGCCAGCGGCAGGCCCCTCCAGGCTTGATGTTGACTTACTTTCACGGTGCAACCGCAATCTTGAAGTAAGGGCTTGAGTTCTGCCATGGCCTCAACGGTTGCCAGTGGAATCACGACGCGTCCATGTGGTTGAAGTTTTTGCAATACGGCCTTGAGGAGAGCAGCTCGCTGGCGGCCGCCACCCCCTAGGAGTACCCGATCGGGGTTGCTGAGTTTTGCTGGTAGATCAGTTCCATTGAGCAGGCTGAGGGCCTCAACTTCCATCACTGCAGCAGGATGAACAGCAAGCCGGGCCGCATTGGCCTTAATCAGCGCTGCGCCGCCGCCACGCTTTTCAACAGCAAGCAATTGCAGTTGTGGGCGCAGGCGTAGGGCCTCTAAGCCAACGCTGCCGACGCCGGCGCCTAAATCCCAGAGCACGCCCTGTTCTGGCAGGTCTAACTCTGCGAGGAGCTGAACACGAAGCTCCCGTTTGCTCATCAGGCCAGGGCGATCGTCGTGTTGCAGGAACAAGCCATCGTCAAGACCGAACAATGGCAGCTTGGCTGGATCTCCTGGTGGAGCAGCTTGTTCGGCAAGCAGCACAACCATGTGTAGGGGATGAAGATCCGATGGCAAGGCATCCTGTGGCGTCAGCCGTTGCACCCGTTCATTGGCGTGTCCGAGCTGTTCGCAAAGCCAAACTGCATAGGCAGCTTCAAGGCCAGAAGAGCGCAAAATCGTACGAACCTCTTCTGCGCCACCGCGGCTGGGATCGGTGAGTACAGCTAGAGCTGCGGCGCGTTGTTGCAGCTTTTGAGCCAAGGGGGCCGGGTCACGGCCATGCAGGCTGATCCAGGCGGCATCCTGCCAAGGCCGCCCAAGCCGGGCAAAGGCAAGTTGCAGCGAAGAAGGAGCTGGATGAAAGTGCAGCTGATCAGCAGAACATGCTTCGAGTAGTCGCCTGCCGATGCCGAACCAGAGCGGGTCGCCGCTAGCAACTACGACGGCTGTGCCCTGCCGCTGGCCCAACCAGGCGACTAGAGCCTCTGGTTGATCGCTGGCCATCAGTTCTGGCAAAGGTTGATCCGTTTGCTGCTGCTGCCACCAGCTCGGCAGTTGCGGCAACAGGCGACGGGGTGCAGCGAGCCCTTGGGCTGAGAGCACCAGCTCTTGCAATGGTGAAGCAAGGTGATCTAGGCCTGCGGCATCGGTGCCGATGACGTGGATCGCTGCGGAGTTGATTGAGGCGGGCATGTTGTCATTCTCGGCTGAGAGGTTGTATGGCTGACGGGTCGTTGCCTTGAATGGTGAACAGCATGGAGGCGGTCAAGGTGGCGGACGAGATGGCGGGCAAGGTGCAGAAAACGGAACAGGATGTGTTTGTGCTTGATCGCCGTCGGCGTTTGCATGAATTGGTGGTTGCCTTGATTCAGCAGCAGGGCGAGCTGGAATTGCTTGATAGCGAAGCACCACGCCTTGATGTTGCGGCAAGTTCAGTTCAAGCTCATGATCCAGCGCGCTGGTTGGATCGCAATCGCCGTGTGCTGCAGCGCTACCAGGCCTTGGTTCGTTCTGCCGTCACTATCGATGCTTTGTTGGATGCAGAGTAGGCAGCGAGGATAAGGCCTGGACTGGGGTTTGGAGGATAGAAAAGTTAGATGAAGTTGGAGTAATGCTTTTATACTAGTCCAATCATCAGGACAAAGATGTTGTCTCTGTCCTGCAATCATTCTAGTTCTGATGCAGCGTTTGAGCCAGTAACCGATACGCAAGAAACAGATCGAGACTCTCAGAAGCATGGATTAAAGCTGTAAGTTGTGATCAGTGCATACAGGTGCGCAGTACAGGTCGAGTCGCTGACCGTATTGACAATCTGTCTGTTTACCCATCATATGAATGGAACAAGAGTACCTAGTAGACAGGGCTCTGATTGCCAAGTTGGATTAGATTGATGATATAGTTGGACAGTTGGACAAGAAGGCTTTAGAATTGGTTAATAGTTTAGAAGAGGGCATATGGGTTAATCAGGCCCTTTTCATGTCGATATACCGCTTCAGACATTTGTGTCATGAAACCTTAGCCCGATATAAAATTATTTTTTTTGGTAATTATCCAAGGGGACTCCTCCAAATGGAGAAAACGTTTATTTTCTATAATTCTATTTGTACAACCCTGCTATCTCCTCCACATCAACAAACTCGATATAGGTACTGAATCAAAGAATCTAGTTATAGACAGGGTTTCTGTTGGAATACTCCAAAATAACGATCCTCAGGATCCATTGATATGACTAAGTTGGAAATTTGATAATCATTAGAAACTATCTGGGGTACTAATTAAAGCGGTCTTAAGTAAATAGATTGATTAATAGTAAAAACATGAGATCCAAGTGCCTTGGAATGTTCAAAAATCAAGATAGGCATGCGCATTAGATGCTATAGACAAAAGAAGGAATGCAGAATGATGGATAGAAATCTGCATGCAAATTCAATATATTTACAATTCTAGATTTTAATAGATTAATACACAATTGATAGGACTAGCTCGTGAAATAGAATTAAATGCAATGATAAAGTTTCTACAACTAATCTATTCGTGAGAATCATGGTTGATTCGAAAGCAATGCGATCCTCATGATTGAAATATTTTCAACCTATATCTATTCAGAAAGTAGAAAACTGAAGATATCCATTTATGTATCACTTAAAGTTAATTTGGATTTTTTGCGCTTGATTAATTTAAAGTAATTTAAGTCAATAAAATCAAAATGGCTAATTTGATATTTCACCAGCCAATGCATGGAAATAATTGGGAAGTTCTGGAATCACGCGGAAACAACATATCGGGGTACCCGATAACTCATGATGTTTCAGTGAACATTCCTGGTGACTCATATGGGGGTTATTTGTGGAGTACTCAAACCCCCTACGAATCTTGGTATGGAGGTTATACTGGAGATGGCTTACAATTTGACGTTGTTTATAAGGGAAGCCTAAGCCACGGTGCATATAATTTAATGTACATAGATTCATACTATAACGATATAACTACATACTATAACAATGGAACTCCGGTCTCCAGTTTAAGTGATGTATGGATTAACGGTTTGGACTGGAATAAAACTATGTCAACACTCTTTGATGATTCATTCGCGGTTCACCAAAGTATTTATTCAGGTAATGACGTTATCAATTGCGCAGGTGTTTTGCCTTTGGCAAATGGTATAGGAAATACTTTATATGGATATGCAGGTGCAGATAACATTACAGGGTCAAATGGAAATGACGACATACACGGAATGGCTGGAGGCGACTATATTCTTGGTGGTCCTGGTGATGACATAATTAGAGGTGGTAACGGTCATGATCTTATCGATGGTATGGATGGATCTGATTGGATCTGGGGTGGGCTAGGTTGGAACATAATGTCAAGAGGAACTGACGGTGTAAAAGATGAAATATATGTACCAGCAGATAGCACTACAAATTCATTTGGAAATCCTGGTGGGGTAAATGCTGATCTGATCAGAGGAGTAGATACAACTGATCGAATCTATATTTATGGTGTTGATGATTCAACTCTTACATATGTGGATAATGTTACCCATCCATTAGCCGGTACATTTGTATATAAGGCTCCAGATCTCCTTAGCACAAGCTACGCTGGTAGTTATACTGGAGTAGGGATCTACTCGAATGGAGTACTTGAAGCAATCGTAACTGTAGATGGAGCGACCAGTGGTGTTGTAGATCAATTTACATCTGGAGTTCTTTAGTACGAATTAGAAACCAAGATAAATACTGTCTTTACCACAAATGAATCTTGAATATGTCTGTAGTTCCTTTGAGATCATCAGTTTGTGGAGTTCGAAGTTGTTGGTTGTTGATTCATTTAGTTCAACTTCTCCTTCTTCCAGTTTCCTTCTGATACGGATTGGATAGTAAGTAATGTGGTTAGTTGTCTTTGTAGGGTTACCTGTGAAGTGTGAATGGATATACATCGGTATGTATTAGGATATTGCTGATCACCTTCTGAACTGTGTTTACTATAATCTCAGGTAATACAACACTTATAAGTGTGGTGATTGCTGGAAGTATCTTGCTTTGGTTCTATCTATTCAACAATAGGAATGATGAAAAGGATTAGAAGGTGTAAGAGATGTCAGGGAAGACTATTTGACTCTTTATTCTAAAGACACCTCTTCAAATCCGTAAGCTTTATTTACAACAATAGACACA
>QCLC01000061.1 GCA_003214855.1 Prochlorococcus sp. AG-412-I05
TCTTCTTCGCACTAAAAACCTGTTGAGGTCACTCGTGCAGAGGATGGTCATTGATCAAGCCTGCGCAGCTGTTCAGTTACCCGCAGAAAAACTGGATCAGGCGATTGCGAGTTTCTGCGAGCAGCATGGGCTAAGTGATGAGGAACGTCTCGAGCGATATCTCTCTCATCAAGGTCTGATCAAGCCAGACCTCATTCATCAACTCGGGATCCCTTTGAAAGTTCAATATTTAAGTCTGAAAGAATTCAGCGCCAAAGCCGAAGCACACTTCCTCAAACGTAAGGAAGAGCTCGATCAATTCACCTACAGCTTGCTCCGAGTTGAGGATTCAGATCTGGCCCATGAGCTTTACCTCCAGATCGAAGCCGGAGAAGCCGATTTCACGGTGCTGGCAACAGAACATTCCCAGGGCAGAGAAAGAGCATCCCACGGCCTCGTAGGGCCAGCAAGCCTCGGTAGAGCCCATCCCCTCCTTCGCCAGCGCTTACGCACAGCAACCCCAGGGGTCTTACTGGAACCTTTCAAAATCGAGCAATGGTGGGTCGTCACGCGGCTTGAAGAGCGGCAACTCGCCACATTTGACTCCAACATGCAAAAACGCATGGCGATCGAATTATTTGATGGCTGGATTGAACAACAAACCAATCAACTGATCTCAGCTGTTCGCGGCGATCAATTTGAGAATGGGGCCCTCACATGACACTGGCGAATCTGAATCACCCCCTTGCTCCACTGCAAAACGCTTTACAGATCAAAGGTGAGCGGCTGAAGTTTCAAATCGGTCAATCACTATGCGAAGAGAATTATCTCCCTGGTCATGTGTTGCTGATCGAAAGCGGCACCGCCCGTCTGCTTGGTAACAGTGATGGTCGCTTGACCACACGGATCAAACTTGAATCCGGCTCCTTAATCGGAGCAGTCTCTCTACTAAGAGGTGAATCTTGCGAAGCCGTGCGAGCTGCAACAGAGCTTGTGGCTTGGAGCATCACAGACGCAACCTTCCAACAGCTCTACAACTCTGAAAAAGACATTCGAGACTGTTGTGAGGCTTACCTTTGGGATGCTGAAGTCGCTGCCCTTCTCCAGGGGATCCGTGCAAGCACACCCAAGAGCCACCATTCCCTGGAGGCATGGCTGAAGATGCTCGGCCCTCTGGCCACATTGGTGCGCGCGAATAACGATGAAGCAGAAGCAGCCTTAAACAATGGCAAACGTCTATTCCTCGCCTCGTCGATACCCACCTGCCCGATCAACACTGAGCTGGACTCAATCGCAGCAATTCGCGAGTTAAGCAAACCCCCATCTGGTTTCTGCCTAAGGCTTATTGCCCTACCAGCCGACTCACTAGCCACTCTCCTCAGACCAGCATTCGATAGCAAGAGCAATGCCACTCTGCAGAACGACGCAGAGACACCTCAGACAGCACTGTCACTCGCACCATCAAGACCACCCGTCAGCAGCCTCAATAGCCCCTCAAGCTCCGAAGACTTCTTCGTTGGCGGTCAAGGCCCACTCCAAGAAACCCTGGCCTGCTTCCAGATGCTGGCCAAGCTGATGAAGCTGCCATTCAGACGCGACTCAATCGAGAAAATGCTGCGTGACAGTCTGCGCCGCGGCCAAACTCCCACCCTGCGAATGTGCGGCCAGATCGCAGCCGGACTTGGCTTACATGTTGCCGGAGCCAAGGTACCAGCCTTGATGGGCACTCGCTTACAGACGCCCACCTTGGTGCCATGGCAGCAAAGCTTTGCTCTCGTAACACGCAGCGATCAACTAGGCCTCACCGTGGCCTCACCAAGCGAGGGTTTTATCAAGCTAGATCCGAGTCAGCTGGAGGAAGCCTTTCCTGAAGGCATCGAACTGCTGCTCCTCGACCGTTCCAATACCACTCCTGAGCAGGCCTTTGGTCCGAGTTGGTTCTGGCCAGCACTGCAGCGCTATCGGGGTGTCTTAATCCAAGTCTTGATTGCCGGTTTCGTGGTCCAGCTCTTCACGCTGGCAAACCCCCTGTTGATCCAAGTCATCATCGATAAGGTCATCAATCAACGCAGCCTCGACACACTGCAGATCCTTGGCTTTGCCCTTGTCATTGTGACTGTCCTGGAAGGTGTGTTGGGCAGTCTCAAAACCTTTCTCTTCGCTGAGACCACCAACCGCATCGACCAACGCCTAGGCGCTGAAGTGATTGACCACCTACTGCGCCTGCCACTGGGCTATTTCGACAAGCGCCCGGTTGGCGAATTGGGCTCAAGGGTGAGCGAACTGGAGAAGATCCGCAACTTCCTCACCGGCCAAGCATTGACCACCCTGCTTGATGCTGCCTTCTCTGTGATCTATGTGGTGGTCATGGTGATCTACAGCTGGCTGCTGACCCTGATTGCTTTGGCTGTATTACCGATTCAAATCGGACTCACTCTGTTGGGAGCTCCTCTTTTCCGGCGTCAATTCCGACAAACTGCCGAGGAAAATGCCAAGACTCAAAGCCACCTAGTTGAGGTGCTAACAGGCATCCAAACAGTGAAGGCTCAGAACGTAGAAATGATCAGCCGTTGGAAGTGGCAAGAGCGTTACGGCCGCTACATCAGCCGAAGCTTCGAAAAAACAATTAGTGGCACCGCCCTAAGCCAAACCAGTCAGGTGCTTCAAAAAATCTCGCAATTACTTGTGCTTTGGGTCGGCGCAAGCATGGTTTTGGCTGGAGACCTAACCCTTGGACAACTGATCGCCTTTCGCATCATTTCCGGCTATGTCACCCAACCGCTGCTAAGGCTCTCAACCATCTGGCAGAGCATCCAAGAACTGAGGGTGAGTTTTGAGCGTCTTGCAGATGTGATCGACACACCCCAAGAATCAAATGACCTTGATAAAGGCAAAGTTCCACTGCCACCGCTTGAAGGAGATGTGAGCTTTGAAGATCTCAGCTTCAGCTTCAGCAAATCAACAGCACCAGTCCTGAAAGACATCAGCCTCAACATCAAGGCCGGTACCTTTGTGGGCATCGTGGGACAGAGCGGAAGCGGCAAGAGCACATTGGTCAAGCTGCTGCCTCGTCTCTATTCCCCAGATCAAGGCCGCATCCTCATCGACGGCTATGACATCGACAAAGTGGAGCTCTACTCCTTACGACGCCAGATCGGGATCGTGCCGCAAGATCCTCTTCTGTTCTCAGGCTCGATCAGCGAAAACATAGCCCTCACCCAGCCTGATGCCGATAACGACGAAATCATCATGGCTGCAAAGTTGGCAGCCGCCCACGATTTCATCATGACGCTACCGAGCGGCTACAGCACGCCGGTGGGTGAACGGGGCTCCTCCTTAAGCGGCGGTCAACGTCAACGGATCGCTATCGCTCGAACGCTGTTAGGCAATCCCAAACTTCTGGTGATGGACGAAGCCACCAGTGCCCTTGATTACGAAACCGAACGCAAAGTTTGCGACAACCTCGTCAACGCCATGCATGACTGCACGGTTTTTTTCATCACCCACAGGCTCTCCACTGTTCGTCGAGCCAACGTGATTGTGGTGATGCATCAAGGGGCAATCGTGGAAATGGGCACTCACGAAGCCTTGATGGAAAAACGAGGTCGGTACTACGCCCTCTATCGGCAACAGGAGTCGAGCTGAAATGAACAACAAGCCCAACCCCGTCGGCGGACTGATCCGCAGAGCTCAGAACCAACTAGAGCAGAAAGTGAGCTCTGTGTCACACGATGAAAGCGTGCTCCAGCAAAGCCGCTTTTGGATGCGTGCCGTCACCTGGAGCCTAATCGGCACGACTGGCTTGGCAGTGGGCTGGTTGGCCATCGCGCGCACGGAAGAAATTGTTGTCGCGCAAGGCAAACTTGAACCATTAGGCGATGTCAAAGAGATTCAAATCCGAGTTGGAGGAGTCGCTAGGGACATCCTTATCAAAGGAGGTGATCGCGTCAGTAAAGGTCAGGTCCTGATCCAGCTCGACACTGAAACATCCTCAGAACAAGTGGACTCATTAGAAGCTCAGTTGACAAAAAAACAGCAACAACTAAAGCTCAAACTTGAAGAGCAACAGGCAACCCTAGATCTCAGCCGAGAACAAGTGGCCACAACCCAAGACAATCTGGCCCTTGAACAACAAATCCTTAGCCGTTTTGAATTTCTTAGCACACAAGGTGCTTCCTCTGAGCTTCAGTATTTACAGCAACGTAACAAGGTACGAGAACTGCGTGGAAGGGTCACCAAAGAGAAATTAGATAGCGCTCGTCAACAATCAATCCTCAATCAAGACATTGAACAGCTCAATGCCCAATTAGCCCAGCTTAAGGCTCAACTCACGGAAGCAAAAGTAACGCTCAAATACCAGTCTTTGCGTTCTCCAGTTGATGGGGTGGTTTTTGATCTCAAACCAACCACGCCTGGCTTTGTCGCCCAGTCAAGTGAACCAGTGCTCAAGATCGTGCCCTTCAACAACCTGGAAGCCGATGTGGAAATCCCCAGCAACAAAATTGGTTTCGTGCGCGAAGGCATGCCAGTTGACATCAGCATTGATTCGTTCCCGGCTACAGACTTCGGGGTACTGGAAGGAAAGGTAACCTCGATTGGCTCCGACGCACTTCCACCCGATCAACAAAAACAACGACAGGAATACCGCTTCCCAGCGACCATTCAGCTCGACAGCCAACAACTCAAACTCAAGAACGGCACCACGCTTCCCTTGCAAGTAGGAATGTCGCTCACTGCAAATATCAAACTACGCAGTGTGAGCTATTTACAACTACTGCTTGGCCAGTTCCAGAGCAAAACAGATTCACTCAGGCAACTTTGACGCCCGCAACAGAGCATTGACCGTCGCTGCAACCAGACCAGCCCCACCACGACTGCCCTCAAGGCGAATCTGAGCCAGCCCACTAACCGAAAGCCTGCGCTTGCTTTCAGCCACACCGACAAACCCCACAGGCATGCCGATAATCAGGCTAGGAGGGGATGCACCTGTAGACACCAGATCCAACAAAGCTTCCAAAGCCGTTGGCGCACTACCAATCAACACAATCGGCGCTTGTTGATCCGCATCTTTAGCCGCCAATTCTTGCCATGCAGATCGCAAGCCCTCGGCTGTTCGTGTGGAACCGTTTGGTGCCTCATGCGGAGCCCACTCAAGCACACTTCTTACAGATGACTTCAACGTTCGCAGCGCCATCGGCTTCACTGCTACAGCCGCCATGGCCGTATCGGTGAGAATTGACGCTCCGGCCTGCAAGGCAGCCAGACCGACTTCACAGGCCCCTGGACTAAAGCGCAGCAAAGGAGTAAGGCCAAAATCACCACTGCTATGGATCAAACGCTCCAGAACTTGCTGCTGCAAGGGATCCAAACCCGTTACACCCAACTGCTCCCGAATACGGCACATGCTTTCCGTGAAGATCGGATGATCAAGCGACTTCACGTTTCTGCTTAGGCCCGATAGACATCAAGCATCATCTGATAACGATCTTCGGTCTGCCGCTGCAATGCCGATCCATCTCATCTGGGGCGATGATGCCGCCGCCCGAGATCACGCCATCGAGACTCTGATCGGCGATGTTGTCGATCAAGCATGGAGCAGCATCAACCTCAGCCGCCTCGATGGAGCTGATGCTGAGCAAGCCAGCCAAGCCTTGTCAGAAGCACGCACACCGCCTTTTGGCAGTGGCGGACGACTAGTGCTGTTACAGCGCAGTCCGTTCTGCAACGCTTGCCCGAGCGAACTGGCCAATCGTTTCGAAGACGTGCTGGATCTGATTCCAGAAAACAGCCACCTGGTGATATGCAACGCCAACAAACCAGACGGCCGACTGCGAACAACGAAGGCCTTACAAAAGCTTGTGAAGTTGAAGCAAGCCAACGAAAAAAGCTTTCTCCT
>QCLC01000062.1 GCA_003214855.1 Prochlorococcus sp. AG-412-I05
TCTCGGCTACATCACTGTGAGGTTGTCGAACCTCTGGAACCGGATCAACAGGTTGTAGTCGTTGGCGACGCAACCAATCAGCTGCAGTAGGCGCATCCAAGCCTTGACGATGAATCACCTCCTGTACAAGCTGCGCACATTGATATAAGTCGCCTAAAAGACGTCCGCGTTCTGAGAGATCAGCCATTGTGCGACCTTCAAGTAACTCCGCTAGGCAACCCATAAGACCAAGGCGGGGAAGATTAATGGCCCAATCCCTGAAGCGAAGGGCTAATTGATCGAGCTCACCATTGCATTCAGCATGAGCGAGCTGCTCTGTATTCCATTGCATCAGAGCTGAACAGGCCACAAGCTTCAAACTGCTGCTGTGGGAGGGTCTGGCCAAACAATCCAGAAAACGTTGTAAGACCTGGGCTGCTTCACTGGTGAGAACATCCCCCTGGCTAACAAGACGAGTGGGCACTCCAGCGACAGCAAGGCCCTGACGAATGCTGGCTGCCTGTCGATGACGACCAACAAGTATGCAGATATCAGAAGGGCTGAAGTTGTATGAATCACTCTGAAGCAGATCCAAAACAGCATGGGCAACAGCGGTTGGGATCTGTTCTTCCAGGTTGGCTTTAGAGGTTAATGGAGAAGGTTTTGAGCCTGTTGGATGAGTAGCTTCATCAAGATTGAGCAGTTGAAGTGGGTGCACACCAAGGGGCAAAGGCTTTGGTGTTGCTCCACTACAAGCAGTCAAAGGTGGAACATTTAGTTTTGAACGCCTCAAACCTGGAGCCATCAAGTGGTTCAAGCCATCAAGCAATGGAGTCGTTGTACGGAAGTTATCAAGCAAGGCGTCGATGCGATCAACCTTTGAACGTGCATGCAAGTAGGTGTTGAGATCACCACCACGAAATCGATAAATCGCCTGCTTAGGGTCACCCACCATCAACAGAAGATGGTCAGAGCTATGTGCAAAGGCCCCTTCAAGCAGACGCCATTGCACAGGATCCGTGTCTTGAAACTCATCAATCAAGGCGACGCGATAACGCTGTCTTAACGCCTCCAGCCATGGTGCTTGTTGATCAGAATGGCTTTGAGCGATGGTCTCGGATTGAGGATTGGGATCCAGTGCAGAGAGAAGCTCTGCGTAGCTCATCACACCACGCTGCCTGCGGCGCTCAGCTAACGCAGAGAGCCCCCAATGCAAGGCATGATTCCACACCTGTTCAGCAGGGCCATCACAAAGATCAGCAATTGATCTGTGCAATGCAGGCATCAGAGGAGTGGGGTTTTCTTCGCCGCAACGCCGAGCAACAGTGCAAACAACAGCTGGATGAAAGTAATCCGTGAGCAAGGATTGATCACGGATCGCTGCGTAGCCAGGAGTAAAAGGCTGATCAGAATGTTGTGGTTGTTGGTAGAAAGCTTCAAGCCAGTGATTGAGGATGGCGAAACGATCTTTTTTGGGTTTAGGGCTAAAGGGTTTTGTATCTTTAGCGCCCAGAGATCGCCAATCAGCAGCGCGACTCGATAAAGCGGTATCCAATTCAGAGCCGTGTCGTTGCCAGTGATCAACAAACTGTTGCCAGCACTTCTGAAGGTAGGCATCGAACTGGCTTGCTAGCGGTTGTGAAGACTGCAGATTGCTGGGGTGAGTTTCGAGAGCCAAGCTGGGATCGCTATCGAGCTTGAGCAACGCCTTGGCCAAGTTCTCAACGCTCAAGCCAGCATCGAGAAGGCCGCGTAGATGCTTGGCATCGAGAGTTAAGACCTGTTGCTGCCAATACTCATGAATAACTTCTTGAACAAGTTGTTGTCCGGAGTCATCCAGGCGTGGGTCCATGACAGCTCCACTCTCAAGAGCCTGACGCCGCAAGGTGCGCCTGCAGAAGCCATGGATGGTGGTGATATCAGCCAGATCAAGGCTCTCAAGTGCTACCAAGAGCGAAGAGATCCATTGATGCCGTTCAGAAAGATCGTGGCCGTTGCACTGAAGCCATTGCTTGAGAACAAGATCAGGCGGCTGATCAGTGGCGCCATGATCGAGGGCTTCAAGACCTTCAAGAGCATGCTCAAGGCGTTGGCCAATGCGAGAGCGCAGCTCTGCTGCTGCAGCTTCAGTGAAGGTGACCACCAACAGTTCACTCATTTGGTGGCCGCCTTCAGTGAGCAGGCGTAAAACCAGATGAGCAAGGGCAAAAGTTTTGCCTGTTCCTGCACTCGCTTCAAGAAGACAAACACCTGGTTGAAGCGGATAGTCGTTCAACTGAAGTGTTGACTCTGCTTGAAGACCTGAGACAGTCATTTAGCTTGCACGTCGCCGATCAAGGAGCTAGATAAACATGATGAATCAACAATTAAGAGATTCAAGCAACAGTATAAAGGCGGTTAAAAAGAAAAAACGAAATAAAAAGCAATCGAATTTCTAAGCTAGAAGATACATATTGCATAAATAACGATATTTTCCTTGAAATCACTCAGACTCGTCTACAAGATTAAATCATCAATTGCAAGACTGTCTACACCAAGAGCCGCCCTTCTCTAGCAGCCATGGCATTGGCCAGCATGAGAAGTTGATCTTTATCAATGCCTTTCCCCAGCGCAAGAAATCCTGGCCGGCCGTGTCCTATCAGATGTAGATCAAATCCCTGAGGAATCTTGTGCAGAACAGCTGAGATCAGGGCTTGAATACATGAGTTCTTAGGCACCCTCACCCAGTACCAATAGTCAGAGTGGAGTTTTTCCTCAATTTTCAAATCCTGGCAAAGATCTGCGTCAACCAAGAGCACTGATCTCTGCCACTGATGGCAAACCAAGCCACCAGCTCTTCTACCACTATGCTTAAAAGCCCTATCAAGACGAGCAACCGCCACCTCAATCACAGGCTTGAAATCATTACTCATGCTTGATCATCAGTACGAATGACGGCCAAGAAAAGCAACTAGAAACGGCCACTAGGCAACCTCTAACCAGAGGGTCTGGAGATTAATAAGACAAACTCCTCCATCAAACCTTTAACCATAACAAGCTAGCAATTCACGTAATAAGTGTCATCAGCGAACAAAATCACCTCCGTATCTCAAGCCATCACAAAAAATCTTTATTTATCGAAGATATGGTTGCCTACTCAATCCGTCTTGCTAACAAGAATATGGTCAAAACCACTTTCTTCGGGGATGAGCTCAACGTAGTTCTATTTTCTTAAGCGGGTGATATGGATGATTTGACGATTATTTGCTAATGGGGCCTATGGCTCACCACTGCTTTGTGATTCTTGATCGGTTGAGTTGACCAATGATCTAGGGCAAGATCGCAACCTTAATCAATTGCGCCAATCCAGCAAGGGCAACCCAGGGATGATCGCCGCAGTACTGGCGCGATAGGCGCTGTATTCAGGATGCAAGATCAGTAACTTTCGCTCCTCCCGCCGAGCCTTGCCTCTCAGCAATAGGCACAGCGCAAAAAACAACGCCACATGCAACAGGCTGCAAAGGGCAATGGCAACTCCAACGGAACACAGCAACAGCGCTTGATAAAGCGGATGGCGGCAGCGTCGATAGGCACCCATCGTTACCAGGGCTGCAGCGGGCTTTGGATCAGGCAGTGGTGAAAGGCTTGCACCAAGCCGCCAAAACGCTTGAACCGCTAACAACACCCCCACACTAAATAGGCATGCTCCAAAAATGGCAATTGGCAATGGCCAGCGATATCCCCAACGCTCTAAAGAAGGCCAAGGCGGCAAAAGATGGGCCGTAATCAGGCTGATCTGTGCCACCAGCCACCACTCACCCTGGCGATTATCCAGCCAGCCACCCCAACTCAGGCCCCAACCAGAAAAAGCCTGACGCAAAGACTCTGCTGCGCTTTGCTTTGAAGCATTTGACATCGAAGCCATGACATGGATCTATTCACACAAGTCTGCGCAGACTGAATAGCAAAAACCTTGCAAAACCTTCAAATTAATGATCAGCCGCAATGACTTCTAGATCGCCAATGCCTCAAACAATGGACCATAGAGGCTTGTGCATGCCTGCTCAAAACCAGCGCTGTTGAGAAGCTCTGAAGCTTCGCAGTTCACACCAAAGCAGAGCTGCATCTCAGCCCGTTCACGCTCACCCTGCAGATTGAATCCGCCACTCCAAGACTGACGAAAGGCTTGTTCTCCCCTACCAGCCGATTTGTTGTTGGCGTTGGCGTAAGCCCAACCACTCATCGGTGGCACCGGCCAACACTGACTCAACCCCTGATAGGCCAAAGCCTGCAAGGCCATGAGCTGTTCTCTTGCTTGCTCAGCTGAAAGTGGCTGCCAACGCAGAGCTATCTCAAATTGATCCTTCTTGGCTGCTGATCCACAACGGGCGATGACGACAGTTGCCACCGTAAGCGTGTGATTTGCGCAGACCTGCAAATGGCTTAGCCATCCCTCCATCACACCCCTTGACTTCAACTGACCTGGCTGCACCACCACGACCGTGTCACCAGCCCAGAGCATTTGCCTAGAGCCATCAGCCAACTCAAGACGTCGTGTCGAGCATGGTCCCATGCTCAGAAGCGTTGCCTGTAAATGCTGCCAACGCTTCTCGAGCCGTTCGCACTCCAACGTCGCAGCTGCTCCTGGAGGAAGGGTGCCTTGGCCTGCATAGCGATGCTTCCAATCACCTGCTTCTGATTCCTGCAGTAATGCATTCTCATCCCTAAGGAGATGGCCAAGCAGCTCTGACAAACGTTGCCTGAGCAAACCATGCCGATGCCATTCATCTAGATCGAGGGCTTCAAAGTCTTCAACAGGATCAAGCCATTCACGTGGTGTCAACTGAAATTGCTCCAACCAAATCAGCTGGGGAGCGATTAACCAGCGCAACAACAATTCAGATGAGATAGCAGTTGAAACTTCCTCTTTCACAGGGCTCCAACTCAAAGGAAGCGCTAGCGCAAGGGGTGGTGGCGCAAGAGTTGTATCCAACCAGCGGCGCGCCTCAAGATGGCGATGGTCACAACTAGCAGGAGATTGGCTCCCCTGAGATAGAAAATTACTGCGATCAAGGGGATTGGCGGCTGGTTCTCGACATAGACCCTCAAATGTCTCATCACTAAGCTGATGCTGTAGCTGGCCAAGCCATTGCTGCACAGGGCTAGCAGCTGGGCGATATTCGCCCGTGTGCTCATCGCGGCTGTTCCAGGTGATCAGCAGATGCTGTCGGGTTGACATCAATGCTTCCAAAAGCACATAACGATCTTGATCACTACTGCGTGGATCACCTAGCTGACGCTGCTGCTCCAATAGATGAAAGCCAACGCGTTCGCGATGGCGGGGGAACACATCGGCGTCCAATCCCATCAGCACGATCACACGATGAGGGATGGCACGCATCGGCTCCAGAGCACTCACTGTGAGGGCACCAGTGCGATGGCCAAACCGACCACTATCTGCAGAGAGAGCTTCATTCAACACATCTGCTACAACAGCCGCTTCCAGCAGCAACGTGCAGTCAGCACCAATCTGACGCCAATCCTCCAAAGCGATCAGCAGGCACTGTCGCTCCCAAGCCCAAGCGCCGCCATCACCAAACAACTCCTCGACAAAGCCCTGTAGGAGCTCTACCCAAGCTTCACAAGTTCGAGCACGACGAAACTCTTTCAGCTGCCGGCAGAACTGAGCCAAAAGCTGCCACCACTGCGCAAGCTGATCTGGTTCCAGCCCCTCTGCAAAGGGTGCTGCTCCCCCAGGGGCCAGGCCTGGTGTGCTGGGCAACACCAAGCCAAGCAACCAGCGATCCAGGCACCAGCTGAGGCTATGGGTCTCATCACCACCACGCTCCTCGGCATCAAGTCCCCAGCGAAATCCTGTGCGCTGTAAACAGCGACTA
>QCLC01000063.1 GCA_003214855.1 Prochlorococcus sp. AG-412-I05
TGATTTTAAAAAAGTCTAATGGGAAAGGGCCTAGGGTATCTGCTTCTTTTCCTTCATTGTTATGTTGGCAACTGAGCAAGACACCTTCACCTAAGCCATGCTCGATGCGCACATGGATATCACCGGTCTTTTGATTCGCTTTAAGAAAGACAGGCCCATCCTCCGTTGGTTTATCGACGACATTCATGGCAGACCAATTAAAACGAGATTCCATCTCTCGTAAAACAAAAATTGCCAAACTAGAGGAAGGGGCCATGATTCCTACTGTGAACCAATCAGCATCGTCCATAGAGGCACAAAGCTGATCAAACAAATGCTTCGATTGCGTCGCATCAAGATCGGGAGCCGAACGAAGGTTATTGAGATCCTTTAATGACTTAATCACCAGCTCAGACATGTCGCAAAGGCTACATATTCTTGTAATTATTATAGCATAGCCCCGCCATCAAGGATGTGGAGACATGATGCCCTTTGACAAGCAAAAATGACTTCCCAAAAAGCCAAAGTTATACTTGCAATCCAATTTTTGTCCCACGATAACAAGCGAAAGCTTCTCCAACCAACTCATTCTCACACCTCATTTAGCCCACCATCAATGATACGAAAACCAAAAATTCTTATTTTTAGAGAACGCTCCCTTGAATGAAGAGAGGTCATTCTCTCTAGGATATTGATCCGATCACTCTGATCATCAACATTGTGCCTGAACTCAGCCTGCCCGGCAGGGGAACAACAAGGGCACTGCGCTGCAAAGTGCTGCAATCGCCCCTTGCAGGCGTGAGTGATCAGATCTTCCGAAGCCTGGTTCGGCGCTGGGCGCCAGATGCATTGTTATTCACGGAAATGGTTAATGCCACCAGCCTGGAGCTGGGCCACGGCCTACAGAAAATCGACGAACTTGCCAATGAAGCCGGGCCCATTGGCGTGCAATTGTTCGATCACCGCCCAGAAGCGATGGCCGATGCTGCACAGCGAGCAGAGGCTGCTGGTGCCTTCCTGATCGACATCAACATGGGTTGTCCTGTGCGCAAGATTGCACGCAAGGGCGGTGGCTCTGGTCTGATCCGTGACCCACAACTGGCGGCAAAAATCGTGAGCACTGTTGCTGCAGCGATCAAAATCCCAGTCACCGTGAAGACAAGGCTGGGCTGGTGTGGTAGCGATGCAAGCCCTGTGAGCTGGTGCCAATTACTCGAGCAGGCCGGCGCCCAGATGTTGACATTGCATGCTCGAACTCGAGAGCAAGGCTTCAAAGGCTCAGCTGATTGGCACGCCATCGCTGCCGTCAAAAGCGCACTGCAAATCCCCGTGATTGCCAATGGCGATGTCAAGAGCGACATGGATGCCAAGCGCTGCCTGGCGATCACTGGAGCCGATGGCGTGATGGTGGGCAGAGGCTCGCTGGGAGCGCCATGGCTTGTGGGCCAAATCGATGCAGCACTATCCGGCCGCCCAGTGCCTGCAACGCCTGGAGCGGCAGAGCGACTCACGATTGCTCGTGAACAACTTGAAGCGCTGGTACAAGCAAAGGGGGAACATGGCCTCTTAATTGCCCGTAAACACATGGGATGGACTTGTAGCGGCTTCCCCGGCGCATCAAAACTGCGCCATGCCCTGATGCGTGCACCAACGCCAACGGATGCCATATCACTGTTAGAGCAAGCCAGCGCAGAACTACTAACGGCATGGCCTGAAGCGACCAACGCCTAAGCCAACCTCAAGTTGCGATCAATCCGCTACCAAACCACATCCAATCACCCAGCCAATATCACGAATCAATCGCCGTTATCAACTCAACGGCTCATCATCCAGTTGCGATCAATGGCCTGCTCAAGCTGCTAAGAGATTACGCGTGCCTGTGATCGCCTGCACTGCAAGCAATACAGCAACCAACACGTTGGCGTAAACATGCAGTCGTCGCATCGAGAGATGACGAGCAATCTCAGGTTTGGCTGCCACCGATGCAAGTAACAACCCGCTCAGCAACACACCGCTCCAGTAGTGGGAGCGCCAAAAGTCTGCATCGAAAGGGTTGTCTGTGAGGCGATTGATCTCCGGTTGTGCTCCCAGCAGCAGCAATGCCAACCAGCAAGCGAGGCCCAACAGCGCACGCGCAGCAGGGCGCCTCACCTTGAGGAGGCGGAGATAGATCACCACAGTGCCCAACTCTGCAAGGGCCAAGGCCACGAGTCGACCAACGCCAGCCAAGCCCCCAGGCGCCGCCTCGAACCAAGCGGCCAAATAGCTATGAAAAAAGGCGATTAACACTGCCACCAACACCCCTCCAGCAACCCAGCGGCCATGCTCAGCATGTTCAACAGGCACCGAGGCAGGCAGCGGATTGATCTGCAAGCGCCGCTCGCGAGCCAAAGTGCCAAGCCGAATCGTGGCACCCACCACGGGATAGACAAACAAAATGATCAGCACGGGGTGCAACAAGCCAAACCACTGCATGGCGGTCAAAGAGAGAGCACTAGACATCAGGGCATCACCTCCGGCCAGCCTTGGCGCACCAACAACAACGAAAAATAGGGCTTAGCTGTTGCGGGCACCTCGCTGGCCTGCAACACCTGCTGATCGGGCCAGCCCAAATGCTGGGCAAACAGTGCTGATTGCAATAAATTCCGCTCTTCGAGCATGGGCCTCACCCAGGCCCAGCGGTGCGCCAACTTGAGCAACGCCAGCACACGCCCCTTACCAGCCGCATCCTCCATCAGAGCCTCGAGCTCGCTGGATTGATCTGGGGTCGGCAAAAGCAAAAGTTGTTCCTGCTGCATCGCCAAGGGCCAGTTGCCTGCAGCAGCGGCGGCGGCAACGGCCGTGACCCCTGGGATCAGCCGAACCTGGCAATCAGGATGATGCTTCTTCAAAGCCAGCAAGATGTAAGAGCTTGTGGCAAACAGAGACACATCCCCCTGACAAAGCACCACCACTCGCTCTCCTGCAGCAACGGCAGTTGCCAGTTGATCACTGGCCGCTCGCCAAGCCTGCTGGCGCGGTTCAGCGGCAGCAACCATGGGAAAAAGCAATGGCAGTTGGCGTTGCTCAGCACGAATCCATCGCGAGGCAATGCTCGCCGCCATCCCTTGGCCCCCTTGCCGTGCCACGGGATAGGCCACAACAGTGGCCGCTTCAATCGCCTCAATGGCAGCCAGGGTCAACAGGGCAGGATCACCAGGGCCCACCCCGACCAAGGTCAGAGCTGTAGTTGAAACAGCAGGGCTCGACAAAGCCGAACGAAACATTCAGCCGTCGTTCTAAGACGCCACCATCAAGATGGATGCAAAGACCCCTTCAACCTCTGGGAATGAGTCGCCTCAGCATCCACCCCGAAGGCAGCACCAACGCCACAAGCCCGGCGGAACTTTTATTGGAGAGCGATGATCCTGCAGTGATCAAAGCCGAGCTGGCCAAACGAGGCATTTCATTCGAGCGTTGGCCAGCCAAAGTCAAGCTCAATCAGAACCCAAGCGAGGCCGACATCCTTGCGGCCTACGCCGTCGAGATCGCCCGAGTGCAGGCTGATGGCCGTTACCCCACGGTGGATGCAATCCGAATCACGCCAGACCACCCCGATCGTGAAGCGCTGCGCCAAAAATTCTTAGCCGAACACACCCATGCCGAAGACGAGGTTCGCTTCTTTGTTGAAGGGTGTGGCTTGTTCTGCTTACACATCGGCGCGGAAGTGCTGCAAGTGCTCTGCGAACAAAACGACTGCATCAACGTGCCTGCCGGAACTCGCCATTGGTTCGATATGGGCAGCAAGCCACAGTTTTGTGCTGTGCGCTTCTTCGATAACCCAGAAGGCTGGATTGCAAACTTCACAGGGGATGCGATCGCCGAGAGATTCGCCAAGCTGCCATGAGGCTGAAGTTGGCTTCAGCTATGCATGCGCGGCTGAGGATGCAAGTTGGCGAGGATCCCTGCCTCCACCGCTGCCAACTCCTGCAAACGAGCAATGATCAGCTCACGCTGAAAACGCTGCTCACAGAGCCTCCAATAGAGGCCGAAATGACGCGCCTCACTCGCCAGCAGATCTGCATAGAGCTCACGCAATTCAGGATCAGCTAGGTGGGTGGCAAGCAACGACATGCGTTCATGGCTACGGGCTTCAATCAGCCCTGCCACCAGAAAACTATCGAGCATGCGCTGCGGTTCATCCCTACGGATCTGTTTGGCCAACACTGCGCCATAAGGGGGCGCAGCCAGAGGCTCCAGATACCGCCCTCTGGCCTTCAGCAACGTGAGCACACGCTCAAAATGCTCCAGCTCCTCTCTTGCCAAGGGGCTGAGAACTTCTGCGAGCCCAGGCTCACACAAGTAGCGAAACATCAATTGCACGACCGCACCCGCCGCCTTGCGCTCGCAATGAGCGTGATCAATCAGCAGCTCGAGCGGATGAGCAATCGCCTGCTCCAACCAAGCATCACTGGTGGGAGCCGCCAGCCATTTGATCGTGGCGTTTGACGTCTTAGCAGCAGCAAGAGCACTCATAGAACCTGCTGCGGCTGACGCAAATGAGCCAGCAAGCCTTCCAAAGCAAGGCGATAGCTCAATGCACCAAAACCGCTCACCACACCCACAGCGCGATCAGCGAGATAAGAGTGATGGCGGAAGCCCTCACGGGCATGGGTATTGCTGAGATGCAACTCCACGTATGGAATCGCTGCTCCGAGCAGAGCATCCCGCAACGCAATCGAGGTATGGGTATAGGCCCCAGCATTGATCAGGATTCCTTGCACCTGGCCGATGGCTTGATGGATGCGATCCACCAAAGCACCTTCAAAGTTGCTCTGAAAACACTCAAGCTGAACCGCTTCTACCTCCGCCTGAGCAAGCAGGTCTGCCTCAATCGCTTTCAACGTCATTGCGCCATAGAAACCAGGCTCTCGTTGACCGAGAAGGTTGAGATTGGGGCCGTTGAGCAGCAGCAGTCGCATGGCCCTGAAGCATGAAGGGGGTGAATGGATCGTATCGATCCCCACAAGACCTTCCCAGACATTCAGCCACAAAGGTGCGATCTGCTGGTAATGTCTGCAGGTGTGGTTCGGGTCGGTGCCCGAGTGGTTAATGGGGGCGGACTGTAAATCCGCTGGCTCTGCCTACGTTGGTTCAAATCCAACCCGGCCCACCTTCCACATGCCCTTGTAGCTCAGTGGTAGAGCACTCCCTTGGTAAGGGAGAGGTCCCGGGTTCAAATCCCGGCGAGGGCATTGAACCCGAGACCTACGAAAATCCAAGGGCATTCAAGAGGCCTCACAAGTCTCTTTTGTTGTGCCGAGGCAGGCGATTGAGAGAAATAAAATCCATCTTCTGTTTTGAGATCTTGCAACCAAACAGCAGGTTTTTTAGAGCGAGATGTTCAGGTTTGTTGTTGGTGTGTCAAGGGTCTAAGCCAAGCCCCCATTGCGGCTCCACACGGTGCCATCCATCTGCCCTCAACTTGTTCCAGATCTCAACTGCATCACGCTTCGGCAAGTGCCTCCTGCTTTTGAGCAAGGCAGGAGACCCGTCAGGCATTGCTCGCCCTTTATCCATAAACACAAACAGATCGCTCCGCCAAGACTTTGGATCGCGATGGAAGCGAAGGGACCAGTGCTTGTTTGGATCAATCAACCAACCCTCTGGCTCACATGCTGAACTGCCACCCATAACGCCCCTCAGTAGTAAACATGTATTACTTCAGGGTTGGGGAGTGCGTCAAGCCCTCTTCGCCAACTCCTTGTAAGCCCAATAGCCACCCGCGGCAATGATCGCCAAAGGCACAAGGGCTCTAAGAACCGAGAGAGCAGCAAAGAGAAGCAGAGAGAACGCACCGAATTTCT
>QCLC01000064.1 GCA_003214855.1 Prochlorococcus sp. AG-412-I05
TGACAAGGGACTTGCGACCCGTAAGCACTCCCAAATCTGCCTAGGCGCTCTCGGGCCAAACCTCCCTGAATTAATCGGCGGCTCCGCTGACCTCACTCATTCCAATTACACCGATATCAAAGGCGAAACCGGCTCCTTCCAACCTGAAACACCAGAGAAACGCTATTTGCACTTTGGCGTACGTGAGCACGCCATGGCCGCCATCCTCAATGGCATCGCCTACCACAACAGTGGTCTCATCCCTTATGGAGGAACCTTCCTGGTTTTTGCTGACTACATGCGCGGCTCAATGCGCCTTTCAGCATTAAGTGAACTGGGCGTGATCTACGTACTCACCCATGACTCAATCGGTGTCGGTGAGGATGGGCCTACCCATCAACCGGTCGAAACCATTCCATCCCTGCGCGCCATGCCAAACATGCTGGTGTTCCGTCCCGGAGATGGTAATGAGACCAGCGGAGCCTACAAAGTAGCCATACAGAATCGCAAGCGCCCCAGCTCTCTTTGCCTGAGCCGACAGGGTATGGCCAACCAAGCCAATTCATCCATCGAGAATGTCGCTCTCGGCGGCTACATACTGGAAGATTGCGAAGGAGCACCTGATCTGATCCTGATCGGGACAGGCACAGAGCTAGACCTTTGCGTGCAAGCCGGCAAGCAACTCACTGCTGAAGGTCACAAGATTCGGGTGGTATCGATGCCTTGCGTAGAGCTTTTCGAAGAACAGAGCGGCGCATACAAACAAGAGGTGCTACCAAACGTTGTACGCAAGCGCATCGTGGTGGAAGCCGCTGAATCATTTGGCTGGTACAAGTACATCGGCCTTGATGGCGATAGTGTGACGATGAGTAGCTTTGGCGCTTCTGCACCGGGTGGCACATGCATGGAGAAGTTTGGCTTCACCGTAGAAAATGTGGTAGCGAAGTCAAAAGCGCTTCTGAATTGATCTGCCAGTGAATCAATAGCTCTAGCAAGCATCATTTCTGCTCCGCATCTCTACTGCTGCGGAGCTTTTTTATTGGTATCAAGAGAGCAGGCAACTCGGCCTAGACTCAGATCTAAAGATCTAACACTGCCGCCTTGCAACCGACTCGCAATCTTGTCACCGGAGGCGCAGGTTTTCTTGGCTCTCATCTAGTCGACAGGCTCATGCAGGCGGGCGAGGAAGTCATTTGCCTCGACAACTATTTCACTGGGCGCAAAGTCAATGTTGCGCAATGGATCGAGCATGCACGCTTCGAATTAATCAGGCATGATGTCACCGAACCAATCAAGCTTGAAGTTGATCGAATCTGGCATTTGGCGTGCCCTGCATCACCGGTTCATTATCAGTTCAATCCGATTAAAACAGCCAAAACTAGTTTTCTTGGTACCTACAACATGCTGGGCCTCGCTCGCAGGGTAAGCGCACGCCTACTACTTGCCAGCACCAGCGAAGTTTACGGCGACCCAGAAATTCACCCTCAACCCGAAAGTTACCAAGGTTGCGTCAACACAATCGGGATTCGCAGCTGTTACGACGAGGGAAAGCGCATCGCAGAAACACTCTGCTTCGACTACCAGCGCATCCATGCCACGGAAATCAGAGTGATGCGCATCTTCAATACCTATGGACCACGCATGTTGCCCGATGACGGCAGGGTGGTGAGTAACTTCATCATGCAAGCACTTCGTGGTGAACCACTAACCCTCTACGGAGATGGCCTACAAACGCGTTCGTTCTGTTATGTGGATGATCTCATCGAAGGCATGATCCGCCTCATGAATAGTGAAACAACTGGACCCATTAATATCGGCAATCCACGTGAATTCACGATTCGGCAACTGGCAGAGTTAGTTCGCAATCGCATCCAACCAAACCTGCAGCTCATTTCAAAGCCATTACCGCAAGATGATCCAATGCAACGCCAGCCATTAATCGACCTGGCAAAAAAAGAACTGGGCTGGGAACCATTGATTCAACTTGAAGATGGACTAACAAGAACGATCGACTGGTTTCGCAAGCACCTCAGAAACAATTGAGCAATGGAATCTATCTTGGCCTAGTCAAAATTCAAACATTAGCTATCCACCAGATAATCCCATCTATCAAAACAAAACATCAGGAATAAATCGGAACTGCTAACAGAAAAGCACTAAAGAAAATATTGATTCTACGCCTGACAATGCAAAACCCTGTCAAGCGTCTAATGATGTTAAAATAGCAAGTGGTTAACCAATGCTTCGAGATGGCGGAGGCTGCCAACTTATCAATAATACTGCCGGCTTTCAATGAAAGGGGCAATATTTGCAACATCGTCGAGTCAATCATTGATCTATCTTTGCAATACAAGCTAGAGATTATTGTTGTTGACGATGACTCGCCAGATGGAACCTCTGAGGTGGTATTAGAATTAGCTCGTCAATATTCATTTGTCCGGTTAGTTAGGCGGGTAGGCAGAAGCGGGCTTTCCAGCGCCATCAAAGAAGGGCTTTTAAATGCTTGCTATGAATATGCCCTTGTCATGGATTGCGATGGTCAACATCCTCCGTCAGTCATCAAAAAGTCAATCAGTCACATAAGAAGCAAAGGCTTAGATCTTGTTGTTGGCAGCAGATTCCTACAAGGATCTGTCATTAATGGTCTCACAAATGATCGAGAAAATGCTTCTACTCTTGCCAACTTTCTTGCCAAGAGAAGCCTCTCAAAAAGATATCGCCACCTAACTGATTACATGAGTGGATTTTTTGTGGTCAACTTGAAGCAGGCCATGCCCATCATTCGCTCTGTTGATGTGAATGGATTCAAGTTCTTATATGAACTATTAGCTAAAAGCAATGGAAGCTTATCAGTTGGCGAAGTACCATTGATCTTCGAACAGAGGCTTCATGGAAACTCTAAACTGGATATCGCAGTCGCGTGGGATTTCTTATTATCATTGCTACATTCAATGAGTTTAGAGCTCATTCCTCGTCGGGCAATAAGCTTTGCAATCGTTGGCCTAAGCGGTGTTTTTGTACAACTATTTAGCGTTTTTATTCTTACCAAGATACTTACCTATTCTTTTCAATCCTCTCTGCCTATTGCAGTCATACTAGCAGCAACATCCAATTACTTGATCAACAATATTTTGACCTTTAGGTTTGCCCGTCTTAATGGCTTGAAACTAATAAAGGGCCTTACAAAGTTTTTGCTTGTTTCCTCTTTGCCATTCGTGGCCAATATTGGATTGGCATCTGCTTATTACGAGCATATATCTTCTAACGAGTTAATCGCACAACTGCTTGGGATCATCTTTGCCTTTACATGGAACTATGTGGCAAGTAGCAAATTTGTTTGGAACACTCCATAGGCATATAACGTTTACTATTGATGGGTGCCCCCCAAATTTTAGAGCAATACCATTTCAGACTTGCGATTGATTTGATACATCTATCTCTTATGATTCAAGATGGCCTGCAGGCATTCTATATATTCTTGAAGTCGATTTTTATTGACAGAATACTTACTTCAGCGGGCAGATCAAGCAACACTAAATCAGCTTGCATATATTCAACTCTAGATTCACATCGTAGTACTGCTTAAGATTATCGAAAAATGACAGCTCTAACTGAGAATTGCAAGCCTCATAATGTGAAAGGAAGCTTGGATTAGGTTTGTCTTCCCGATGCGTCATGCATGCACGATTCTTTCGAGGTTCAGCAACAGTCTTGTCAAAGCGCACTAAATCTATCCAAGCAAATTCAGCTTTAGACAGATCCAGGTGGTTCCAGCCGTACCGCAAACCACTGCAGGCAGAGACCTTGGCCCACCTCCAGCTCACAAGCGGTGTCAAGCAACCGCTGCGCCGCCGAAACGAGTGAATTCTGACTCTGCAAGTCCTCTGGTAAGACATCCAAGCTCTGGAGCCAAGTCTGCAACCAAGCAAGTGTGTCAGCAGCACTCAGCAGCCGCTCAGGTTGGCCAGGCTCCAACACGACGTAGTGATCAGAATCATGAATTAAGGGATCAGACATGAGACAACCATTTCTGGATCAATGCTCAAGCAAGGCTCATCGGCCTGAGTCATCCGTCTCAAACAATGACAACTCAAGCTGATCCCTCCAGTGGAATAAGGGCTGCAGCCGAGGGTGATCACTCAGGCCAAACACACCTTTACCGGCAAGTGCTGCCCCAGCCGAAGCCGGAAAACGCATTAAAGAAATCTGAGCGGCTACAGCTAAATCAGCCAGGCTCATCGCATCTCCTACTAGCCAGGACCTTTTCTGCATCAAATCAGACAATTGTTCGAGGCTCGCTAATAACTCAACCCTCTCTGCCTGGCCAATGATCTCAGAGGCACCGCTCAACAAACCCCCCGGGAGATCTCCCATGACCTGACGCAAAGGAGTTGGCAAATCTTCTGGAAGAAGAGCTAGACGCAACTCAGAGTCCAAGGCTGCAGCCTGCAGCAAAGCTGACCGGCCTGCCCGCGCCAATGTCGTATCAGCCCAATCTTCAATCAAGTACACCTGCGCGGCCTGCTGTGGATCAACCGGAATGAGGGGTGGTTCCGGCTGCTTAGCCTCGAGATGTCGAGCAATGGTGCTGGAATCTGCCAAAACAACATCGCCATCGACAAGTATCGGGACCTGACGCTGACCTGACAGGCGAAACACGTTGAGCTGTCCTAACCCGGGGGGAACTTCCACCACCTGGTAAGTCAAACCCTTGGCCTGCAAAACCATCCGCACCTTGAGACAGAAGGCAGAATGGCGGAATTGGTGCAGTTCCATCATGGTTTGCTCTGCCAAAAGAACGGCAGAGTAGCTAACAGCTTCAAAAGCCCTCTAAGGCAAAGAGGGCAATAATCGCATTTTACTTTCAGCTGAGAATTGAAAATGAAAAGAGCTGTTGCATACAGATTCAATCAAGTCAGGTCTATGCAATCGCCCTTGAAAATTAGCCAAATAGCTGTATTTCAAGACACCAATCACATAGTTTCTTCTAGCCAAATAATTGAATTTAGCAACTGCACATTGTGCATACTGAGCAATAAATCAACAGAAATTTGCGACACGCCGGAGAAAAGTGTTCTGGATTTCTTCCCCTTTAAAGGCTTCGCCAATTGCCTTTTCTTGAGCAACACTGACTGCGGCTATCCCCAGAATGGCCGCACCAACTGAGCTGAGGCCTGAGCACACCGCTCGCCGCTCTAAGCAATAGAGGCAACAGCAAGCCCTAAGGCGCTGCTTTTCGGTCTCTCAAAGGAACTGCCGCAGTGCCTTCTGGCTCACTAAACTAAAGTTGTATAACTGGTCACACTGCAGATGCACGATACCGGCAACCTTCGCTCTCAGGTGATCTGTGACTTCAGAAGTAGCTTCATCCTCACTTTGGGCTAACCCATTTCCCCAAAAACCTCTGCCATAACTGAAGATGAGAGAGTTATTTCTCAACTTGTCACGCTATCCGCGATACCTCATCGCCTTCTGTCTTGGTTTGCTCAACAACTACATCGAGCCACTCGCCAAGCGACGCAGTAATCCCGTGAC
>QCLC01000065.1 GCA_003214855.1 Prochlorococcus sp. AG-412-I05
GAGGCGCTGCAGGATCTGCTCGGTGAGGCGGATGGTGCGTGTGAGGGTTGCCTGGCGTTGGGTGTTGCTGCGCAGCTGAGCTTCGAGACGATCCGCTTCCAATTTCAGTTGGCGCGTCAGCGTCACCTCCTGATTCTTGGCGCCGAGCACGTCGTAGCGCAGCAGCTCGTCGTCTTTCGCCACCTGATCTCCGTTGCTGACCATCATCTTGTCCAACTGACCGGAGATCGGGCTTTTCACCTCGACGCCACCTTTTTGGGGCACCAGGCGCCCCTGCACCGTGATCACTTCATCGATGCGGTAAAGCCAGGCGGTGGCAAAGGCCGTGGCACCCAGGCCTACCAGCGAGAGAAGAAAAATCTGTCCCCATTTGTTGGTCTGCCGCACCATCACGGTGTGGTCCTGCGGCAGGAGCATGAAGCGCCGTTTCTGCCGTGTTGTCAACAACCCGCGATTGAAATCATCGACATAGCCTACCGGTCTCTTCCGGTCTCTCTTTGTCCATGGCGGTTAGTGATGTGCTGTTCATCAGCCTTGATTCCTGCCGTTACGACACGTTTGTAGCCGCCCATCGCCAGGGAGTGCTGCCCCATCTCGAGGCCATCGGCCCGTTGCACGAGGCTCTGGCTCCCAGTTATTTCACCTATGGCAGCCACGCCGCCTTCTGGATGGGCTTCACCCCAGGGGTGATCGGCAGCGTAGAGCCCTGGCTTAACCCCAAGGCGGGCAAGTTGTTTCGCATGGCCTTTGCTGGCCATGCCGGCCGCGACGGCGAGCAGAGTTTCCGCTTGGGCGGGGCCAACATCGTGGAGGGCTTTCGCCAGCAGGGCTATCTGACCCTCGGCAGCGGTGCTGTGGATTGGTTCAACACCGCTAGTGAGACCGGCTCGGTCTTGGCGAAGCCCTTTGAGCAGTTTCAGTTTGCAGGCAACACCTGGAGCCTGCAGAACCAGCTGGTCTGGCTGGAGGAGCATCTGGCGGCGGCGTCGCTGGATCAGCCCCGATTCGTGTTTCTCAATGTGGGTGAAACCCACGTGCCCTACTGGCATCAGGGCGCGAATTGGGAGCGTTGGCCCAGCCCCTGTGTGCCTTTCGGTGATGAGCACTGCAGTGCTTCAGAAAGTGCCAGGCGGCAAAGGGCCTGCCTGGAATGGGTCGACCAGCAACTCGCGCCGTTATTGGAACGCTTCCGTGACGGCACCGTTCTGATCTGCGCCGATCATGGCGACTGCTGGGGTGAAGACGGGCTCTGGGAGCACGGCATCAGCCATCCCGCCACTCTTACGGTGCCTTTGCTGCTGCGGGTGCGTGGTGTGCCGATCGGTGTTAGTTCCAGCCCCAGTCGATTTCGTAGCGCTGCTTCACGCCTGAAGCGGTGGTTGCGAGCGCGGCTCTGAGCTGGATCCGCACCACTGGATCCAGCTCAGAGGCCTCCCCTCGTCCTGCATTGGCTTTCGGTAGCACCATAGGTAGCGCAATGGCCGGTAGCTTCAGGAACTGCTGGATTTCCCCCCAGACCACTGCGGTGTTGCTGAATAGGTCTTCGCTTTTCAGGACCAGCAGGCGCTTGCTGGGGAACAGCGCTTCATAGCGATCCAGTTGCTCGAGGTAGCTGCTGCGACTGAGATAGCTGTGTTTTTGCAAGCTGTAAGGGTCACCACTAGCAAGTCTTTGAGGTTCTGCTTCTAGTGCTGCTTCTAGTTCAAGTTCTTCGAATCCATGGCGACGGGCATGGAAATATTGTGAAAGGGTTCTTTCAACAGGATCACGAAGCAGGGCAATTAAGCGAACCTTTGGCAACAACTGTTTGATTCGCCTTGGTGCTTCTGGATGAAACATGTAGTAGGGGGAGATGTCACCACGCAGTTGACCAGGCTTTGCTGAATTGAATTGTTTGGCATACCAACTGATTGGCTTGTCAGCATGCAAGGTGAAGTATTGAACTTCTTTGCATTCAGGTAGAAAAATGTTGGGATGTTGAGAAAGGAGCTTATGGAGGCTTGTGGTACCGCCTTTTTGGGTCCCGATGACCAAAAAATGAGGCAGGGGCTCTTTGGCACGCAAGCCGAATTGCTGCTTGAGCTTGCGAATTGAGGCATCAAAACCCTGAACCATCACACCTAGGCAAGTGAAGGACTGGTTTGGCTTAGGTTTTTCCTAATCATTTTGATCCATGCATCGCCCAGCTCCCTTGCTCTTGCTGGTGGGAATGCACCGTAGCGGCACCTCATTGCTGGGCTCTGTATTGCCTCAGCTTGGAGTTGGCATGCCTGGGGATTTGATTGCTGGGGATGCTCACAATCCTGAGGGTTATTTTGAGCGTCACGATGTCACGCAATTACAAGAGCAGTTACTAATAGAGCTGGATCGTTTCTGGGCAGGCCCTCGAGGAGCCCAACCTCTTCCTGAGGCATGGCGATCTCATCCAGCAACGCTGAATTGTGAGCAAGGTTTGCGTTCACTTTTGAAGGAGGAAGCTCTTCGCCAGCAGGGGCCTTGGGCAATTAAGGATCCTCGCAGCAGTGTTTTTCTGCCGTTGTGGCGGCAGTTGTGCAAGGAACTGAACATTCCACTGCGGTTGGTTTTAGCGGTTCGTGATCCAGAAGCAGTCGTGGCCTCGGTGATGGCGCGAGATGAACGGCTTGCTGGTATGACCTGGTGGCGTGCTCAACAGTTGTGGTGGCGTTTCAACTCGGCTGTGCTGACGTCATTGCCTTTGACAGATGAAGCAGAGACGCTTGTTCTTCATTACGAAGCCTGGTTTACAAATCCGGAGGTCCAGGCACGCTTGTTGGCTGTTGATCTTGGTTTGCCTGAGCCCAAGGCTGACCAGCTGAATGCCATCAAAGCGGCAATCAAGCCAGAGCATCGCCATCATCAGCCTCTCCCTGACGTGGCGCCGCCTTTAGATCCTCGCCTCAAGCAACTTCATCATTGGCTTGATCAACGCACGACCGTTCGCCTACCGCGCAAATTGTTCAAGGGTCCCTTGAAACCGAGGCGTCCCCTGCGTCAGCAGCTTGCACATTGTCTCGATTGGCCTTGGCTGATTGGCTCGCCTCTGCTGGAGAAGGGTGGCTTGTGGTCTTATCGCAAAAGTTTTCTCCAAGCTTTTGGTTCTGGTCCTTTGGTCTCTCCCGTTTGGATTACGCGGCAAAGGCCAAGCTTGTTGCGTGAACACCGCGACCCCTTGGCTTGGTATCAACGCGTTGGTTGGCGTGTGGGTGTGAACCCTCATCCATTGCTGGAGTCAGCGAGGATTTGGGCCCATTTGGGCTTGCGTAAAGAGGCGGTTTCTCTCTATCGGCGAGAGGCCATTTATGACGACATTCAGGTTCATCCACGCTTTGACTCTGTGCATTACAGGCAACAATGTCGGCAGGCAGATTGCATTCCTCAGCCCACGCCTTTGGAGCATTATTTAGTTGAGGGTTGGCAGCAAGGCCTGGCCCCGCATCCAGCTGTCGATCCACTCTGGATGAAGAGGCGGCATGGCTTGCCAGGTGAACCACTGGTGGCCTTGATACTCGATGGAGGAGATCCCACGGATCCAGGCCTGACACATCCCTGCGGCAATCTTTATGGTGCGGCCCTAGGGGAGCCTTGCTGCTCTGCGCGCTTACCTGTTGCCCTGGTGGATCTGCTGCAACTTTGGCATCGACGAGGGCTTTGGCCAGCAGAACGTTGGCTTGAGCCCAAGGCCATGCAAAGACTTCTGCCAAATTTCAATCTTTTTGGCAAGGAGAAAGCCTCTTTATTTGCTTTTCGTTTGCAATCTCAGCAGCCTTTGCCGGAATCTCCACCCATTCCCCGAACCATGGCTTGCGGCCATGACTTGTCTTGGCGGGCGCAGTGTTTGCTGTCTGGCTTGGGTGATGACATTGCACTTGAAGCATCTTCAGCGAACACCCTGCATGGTGTTGAGGGTGCTGATGATTTGCTCCGTTGGGAACGGACAAGTTCTCATGGTGATTGGCTGATCAATCTTTACTGGCCGTCGACCAAAAGGCTGGCATGTTGGATTCAGGGTCTTCGTGGCATGGAAGCAGTTCTCGATCCCGACCCTCAGCGAGTGGCGTTTCTCCAATTATTTGGCGTTAGGGCTTTGCATCAACCCTTCCCTGATTTGGAGTTGGCTGGAGAAAGCCATCAGGATCTTCTACGGCTAGCACAGCTGAAACTTGGCCTTCCAGATCCCCGTTGGTTTGAGCCTGCCATTGAGCTCGCTGTCATCGGTAGCAGTGGTCCAACCCAAGAACGGCGCTGGGGAGAGGTGGGCCTGCAGTTAGAAGCTGCTGGATTGCTGCTGTTGCCGCGTTTGCCTCAGATTGACATTGCCAGCCTTGATCAGCTCAAGGCGTTGCAGGCTTGGCTCAATCAATTGGCCCAGAGTTGCAAGAGGATCCTCTGGCTTGAGCTAATACAGCAAGGTGCTTGCCAGCTTCCACCTCAAGCCGTGGTGTTGGCTCCAGAAGTCGAGTTGGATTTGCTTCTGGAATGGGAATCTCGTTGCCGCTGATGATTGCTTCGTCTCTGATCACGCCATCACCTGCTTGCAACATTCTTTTGGATTTGCCTCGTCGATCTGGCCAGAGGCCTTTGGTGGCGGTTGTGGTCAGTCTTTACAACTATGCAGATTGCATTCTGGAGACTCTGGAAACGGTTGCGTTGCAAACTCTCGATGGCATTGAGCTGATTGTTGTTGATGACGCATCCACTGATTCGGGTGCTGCAAGGGTGGAACAGTGGCTTTTGGAACATCAGGATCGTTTCTGCAGGGTTCGATTGCTGCAGCATCAGCACAATGGTGGCCTAGCAGCTGCGCGCAATACGGGCTTTGCTGCAACGACGAATGAATGGGTATGGGTGCAGGATGCCGATAACCCTTTAGCGCCAAGAGCTCTCGAGCAATCTCATCGTTTAGCTCAGTGCGTGGATGACCAGGTTGCAGTTGTGCACCCCTTGTTGCTCACAGTGCCGCCAATGGCCTCGCCACAGGTTTTTCAAGGCGAGGGGCGCCTTTGGCAACAGTCGATTTTTGCTGGCTCCAATGCTGTCGATGCGATGGCGTTGATCAGGCGTTCGGCTTGGCAAGAGGTTGGCGGTTATGTCCACATTCCAGGCGGCTGGGAAGACTATGACTTCTGGTGTTCTTTGATTGATGCCGGTTGGACTGGAGTTCAATGCCCTCAGCCCCTTGGCCGCTACAGCGTGCATCAAGATTCGATGACCGCGCTCACGGCTTTACCCAATGTGCGCGGTTTGGAGCATCTGCTTCAGGAACGGCATCCTTGGTTGACTTGTGTTGGTGGCACAACTGGAACCAGATGACCACGGTCGCTAAATTTGTTGGATCAAGAAAGGTGTTCCTCTGACTAGTGCTGTCAACGATCCCCTGGTTCAACTTGAGCATGTTTGTCTTGACATTCCTGTTGATGGAGTGGGCAGTCGCTCCCTGAAGTCGGCTTTCGTTGGCGGGCTGACAGGGGG
>QCLC01000066.1 GCA_003214855.1 Prochlorococcus sp. AG-412-I05
ACAGCCAATCAAGCAGGGATTGGAGTCTTCCTACCGATTGCCGTTGGTGAGAACAGCGTTTGGTTTATTGATGTCTTGGCCAATGCCAACTTCACTGATCGTGAGGGTGAAAGCAGCATTATCAATACCGATGTCGCGGGTACCACCATCTCCACATCAACCAGGCTTGGTGACCGCTGGCTCAATGGTGATAACTCTTGGACGGTTGCAATCAATGCTGACTATGACTACCGGCAGATGCATACTGGTCAGATTGATACCCGCATCATCATCACAGATAGTTGAGCCATAGCCCCCACAACAGAACCCGTATCTGTCTGCTTTCAACCAACCCTTGCGCTCTCCATCAGTAGGTGAATGGCTTGAGCAATAAGATCTTTTCTTTAGAGATTCGCCTGATCGTCTCCAATCAGCAGACTCGGCGGGGTGCGGCAGTGGCGGGCGAATATCTCCCTACCCACCCCCGGGCTGTGGTGTGCGCGGACCGATGCCTGGCAGATGCTTGAGCTGATCAAACAGTCTGGTCAACGGTGGGGTGAACCCGCTCAGTGGTTTGTCGCCAATGCCGTAAATGTAGGAGTTGCAAAGATCAACTGCCTGAGCAGACTGCTGAGGTGTGGAGACACGGATGGCCGGCATATCCCCCCAGCACCGCAAGGGATCCAAGGGATTTGAGTTTCAGGTGGAGCACAGCCTCCAAAGCGAATCGCAGCATTTGGCTCTGCTGGAACTTAAACGGCTGTTGGCCGCCGAGCAACACTGGCCAGGCTGTCTGGGGACCGTTGGCCCCGATCTGATCGATTCACAAGACCCGAATCGCTTCATCACACGAACCTACTGGAGGGATGTCGAGTGTTTCGTGGGGTGGATGGTGAGTAGCGAACGGAGCCAATTGTTGCGGGCGATGGATGGGCTGGGCTACAGCTACTCGGCTGAAACAAACTGGCGGGGCTTTGCCTCATGGATTGTCGGCGATGCAGAGGGAGATCCTCCACCTGCCTGGAAAGTGAACCTGCTGGTGCTGATTTGTCTGTATCCCACGGTGCTGATCCTCAACAACCTGATCAACCCTCTGGGGTTGGGCTACTCCACGTCCATTTTGGTGGGCAACATCTGTTCCGTGGCTCTCACGGGATGGATATTGGTTCCAGCGACACAAACTTGCTACGCCCAATGGATCAACGGACGCTGCAGTCGTCGAGATAGCCAGATAAGTCTCCTTTCGCTTGCGGCTCTCCTGCTGTTGAGCTGGGCGATCAGTCATGGCCTGTCGGGCTGAAGGTCAATAACGCGCTCCATCGGGCAGCTGACGGAACTCAGTCCATACCGCCTGAGCCTCGTCCTGAAGAATCTGCTCCATGCGAATCTGCTTCTCTGGCATGGCTCTGCGGATGTCGTCATTGATGGCGCGATCGGAGAAGAGATCGTCGTAATCACTCCAGGAGGCGGCGTAAAACACCCTGCGGATGTTGGCCCAATAGGCGGTCGAGTAACACATGGGGCAGCATTCACAGCTCGAATACATCACGCAACCCGTGAGATCCCAGCTGTCGAGTGTTCGACAAGCCTGGCGAATGGCATTCACCTCAGCATGGGCACTGGGGTCGTTATCTTGGATTACGCTGTTTCCTGCAGCGGCGATAACCTGCCTGTCCTTGACGATCACCGCACCGAAGGGGCCACCGGTTTTGTTCACCACACCGGCATCGCGCATCACCTTAATCGCCTGCCGCATGAAGGCTTGGTCCTGATCCGTTGCCATCGCATTCACCGCAAGAAGTAATCCAAGGATGGTAAGGCTGATGATGCACTTGGCCCTTATCTCAAACGCAAGCGATATGGCAGCAACTACGACAAGACGCTGATCATGCGGGTGAGGTATTAAAGCCCTATACCTTTCGACATCTTTATGCCAAAGCATCACATGCAGAAGGTCTACCGATAGCGAACATTGCCCAAGCCATGGGGCACACGATTGAAGGGCATCTCGGTAGTTACGCCAGGTTCAAGCCAGATGCAACAGCAGACCTCTATGCGCAGGTGAATGCTTAATGGAAGAACTACAGCTAACCGACGATCAACTTGCTCAAAGCATGCCTCTCACGCTCCATTCAAAGTGGGGGAGGGAAGATTGGATTTGCAGGGGAGATTATTCCCGGGATTTCGTCTGTATGTGTGGATCTTGCCTTGACTTACGACGCAAACGCTGGCTGAAGGAATCTAAAAATCCCTAGTCCATTCGACCGCAAAGGAATCAGAATCACATGATCGATCCACAATAACAACGAGTACTTAAAACGATTAACGTCTTACTGTAGAAAAGTAGGGAGAAAGAGAAAGATACAGCTGCAAACACAACAGAATCTGCTTTGCTGAGTCTTTTAGAGGTATTAGTACAACAGCTGCGAAAAAGATCTGGCTAGGGCAGTGGATACTGCGTTATTCGTGGCATACAGTTATTGATAAACAGTGAGAGGCAATCAAGGGCGATTTCGAGGCAGACTTCTATATAGCTTTTTTGCAATGAAGGACTTTCTTTCTTGGAAATTAAGAAATTCCGAAGAGAGCGGTCTGCGATGCTAAGGCTTGCTAAAAGTTGGATGATATGCACAGGTAATCGACGTGCCGCAAGTATCTAAGTATGATCAGCTGCACCGCGACATAATCATCAGTGCAGATATTTATGGTGGACTGGATAAAAAGCCTCGAATTTTGGCAGCAAGCTATGGATTTGAAGGAATTCAAGGTATTCCACGTCTTAACTCTGTTGAAAATATTCAGCTCGCAATAGATGCAGGTGCGGGAATTGTGGAATCCCAGATCTCTCTTCCTGACGCTCCACTTCGTAACATTACAAGTGGAATATCTCTTGTTGCTATTAGTGCTGGTGCTGGGTTCAGTGACTCACCGGTATCAGAAACATTCATGGATGCGATGCCTATAGAGTTTAGCCATCCAGTGTTACCTTCAACAGTTATTCCCCAAAACTTTGAGATTGAATTAAACAATGGTGAAGTAGTAAAGCCAAAATATGTAGCACTTAATCCTAATTATGAATTCAATGAGCGACAGACAGTAGTGGCTTTTGGCTATTTTGGAAATCGATTGCCTAGTGATAATGAAGATGCAGTCTACCCTGCAACCTTCCGTGTAGTGTCTTCAGATAATTCACTGAAGCTGGTTACACCTGAAGGACTAGTCGAAGGCTCAGGGTTAAGTAAGACCAGTAGTAATCCATACGACTTGTTCAACGGACCAACTTTGGTTGGCGCCAAACTCAGTAAATTGAGTCTTGCAGGTGATTATGGACCCGATGGTTTTACAGGGTCAGAAAAAAATCACGGCGTTGAATATTACGGCACCAGTAAAAAATTATATCGTCTTCGTCTCTTCACCTCTGGTGGATTTTCGCCCGACGGCGTAAGTGGGTTGAAACCTGAACAATTTTCTGACTTTTTCCAGCTAACTGCCAAGGGAGAAGGAAGTGGGAATTCAATCAAAATAGGTGAGTCTAATCAGTGGTATCGAGTTAAAGGAGGCAGGATTAAAATCCTAGGTATTGCTGATCTTGGTCCAGGTCTTACGGCTGATCCTGAGTATAGTTATGCTGAAGATCATGATAATCAGTTTGATCTGATTATTCGCGCCTCTTCTAAAAGAGCAGTTGAATCCTTGAAAAACGTCATACTTCCAGATCCTAGAAAGGATACTCATAGACCTATTTACAATCCAGGTGGTCCTGGCACGGCACCTGTTTTCTCATTGTCTTATACTCAGCCAAGTCCAGGACAAACTATCAAGATAGAAAAAGCAATCAAAGATCCACGTGTAGTTAGTTATGCCAGTCAGGAATTATCAGACTATGACGAGGCAGACAACTTGGCAGCAGTTTTTCGGCTAAGAGATCCAATTACGGGATCAATGAAGCTAACATCAAGTTCAGCTACTGCAGCGACAGCAGTGCGAAACGGTGTAATGGAATTCGTTGATGTTCCCTACGCAGCTAATCCTAACGATAGCTTTTCCAAGTCAGTATTCGAGTTTGAACATCCCAATACAGGTGACTTGGTATATGCGATTCGGGGCGGCCAAAAAAAGGAGTATGAAAGAGATGGCTATATTAACAATGGTGTAGTTTTTTCAGCATATCCTAAGCGATACCGAGGACTTGATCCGATTTGGCAACTCGAATCACCTGAAGGAATGCATGTTACTACAGGTATTAAAAGTGAAAGAGACCAGTTGATTGAGGAGGGATGGTTGAACGAAAATCCGGCATTTTTCAGTGTTGTCTTTGATAATTTAATTACGACTTGAATTACTATTTTAACCTAGATAGCTGTTCAAATTTAAGGTGCCATCTGACGGCGATGATTTTAATACTTTCGCGTCCAGTGGCATTTATGGGCGTACCGCCCATAAATCTCTGCATGACCGCTGGCGACCATCTCTCTTGCGGAACGTTCATCTTTCCAAGGAACAGCTCTCCCAAGGTGCGTCCATACCGGTCTTCGCTGATCCGTCGAATCCCCACCTCTTTTCCTACCACTAAATCTCTCAGATAGTCACGAGCGGCTTCTGGCGCTGCTGGCTGCGCTCGTTTCCCGCGTAGTTCAGCCGCATCGATGCAGGCAAGCCGAACCCTTTCACCCTTGCTGGTAGTGCAGGTATCGCCCTCGTAGCAGGTAGCGATCACAACGGAAGCAAGAACAGTCAGGAGCATCAGTACCGACAAGCTCCTCAACGATGCAATCTGACGCCTACAACCACATAGAAGCTGCTGAAGGTGACGGTCCCCAGATAGCTTTTGGAAGTTAGTCATAGGTCTGGGTCTGGATTCACCATCCAAGTGAGGAGGTGTTCCAGCAATTGGACCTTATCCCTCAAGCCCCATCAGTATTCGTGGCTTTTGGATGTTCAGTCGTAAAATATCCTCAGGTTCCTTTTACTGCAATTGCTTCGGGTTGATAGCCGCAAGCAGAGATTAAAGAGATAATTAGCGATCTTTTAAGCGTTCAATCCCCATGCAGAGTTCCCTTCGTCTTCCTCTATCGCTCTCTGGTGCGGCGGCTCTAGCACTTGCCAGCACTCCCATTCAGCCTGTTGTTGCTCAAGAGGACGGCAGTGCAGCAGATCTAGGCGTGATGGAGATCAACCTCAAAGATGCTGTTCAGTTCAACTGGGGCTTTCAAGGCGCGTTGCAAGGAGCAGGCACACCCAATCAAGCCGGTATTGGAGCGTTTCTACCGATTGCCGTTGGTGAGAACAGCGTTTGGTTTATTGATGCTCTAGCCAATGCCAATTTTGTGGATCGTGATGGAGAAAGCAGCATCGTTAATACCGATGTCGCGGGTACCACGATCAGCACCTCA
>QCLC01000067.1 GCA_003214855.1 Prochlorococcus sp. AG-412-I05
CAGTTCAGTCTCTATTTCAGGTGATACAGAAGCTCGCACTTGCTTGAACTGCTCAAGAGTGGCCATTAATCAATCCTCTTCAATACCAACCTTTCTAGCAGCTTCAGTGTCTGATGACATGATCTAGGTCATGATTCAGAGTGACCTGGATCACAGGTACTCATCCTTTTAGAAAAACAAATGGAATTAGGGATCGTGATATTCAGTTCAGATTCCGAGAATGAGTTGAGGAGATATAGGTATTAATTAGAGGCAAGAAGTTGATGGCTAGCTTTTTAGTGGCACTTAACTATTCTCAGAGCAGGGTGCTATTGACTACACGTCTTTACGCGTAGCTTGTTAGCAAGAAGGTGCCAGTTACAGATGGCTAATTTTAGCCTTAATCGCATAAAGATTAGTCAGTAATTGCTATGGATCTGGATGTTTTTATATAGTAATCATTTACCGTAGACTCCTGCTTCTATCGCCCCTTCGTTTCAATTTGATTCAAAATTGTCTACGGTGGGTTGGATATGCTCCGCCCTCCAGTGTTCGCCAAATCCCCGCCAGACACTGCCGCAAGTGCTGCCTCATTCAGCTCCACATCATCAAACTCATCCTCTTCATCCAGCTCCCACAAATAAGACTTGACTTCATCAACCGTGAAGCTGACATTACTCTCTGCAGCAATAGCAATCATCTTCTGCACTGCTGCATCTAGATCTTGTACTAATAGTCCATAAAGCTCAGTTTGAAATTCTGGTGATACAGAAGCTCTAACTTGCCTGAACTGCTCAAGAGTTGCCATTAATCCCATCCTTTCAATACCGAACTTAGCAGCATCATTCTCTGATGTGAGGACCTGAGTCATGATTCAGAATGATCTGAAACCCTCATTACCGCCCCCAGTCACTGCCGCAACTCCGCAAGTGCTGCCTCATTCGATTGAATTGACTAAAACTTCCACAATAGATTTAGGGCAGATGGCATCAGTGAATGGAGCCCAGCCTTTTTAAGGCTCTCGGCAACGCTGGATGGCTGTACCAGGCGCTATGAGCGTTTTTGCCAGCTATCGCCATCACAGTAAAGCTGCTCCCAAGTATCACTGGGGTAGCAGCATGCTCAAACGGGTAGTCAGACATTCAAGAACTAGAAGCAAGAAGAAGAGGGTTGCACTAGGTCAACAACCACTGCCCTTTGCGTTTGATATTCGCCTCAACCAAATCCCAGAGAGCTGGAATCAAATTACTGTGAAATTTAGAAAAACCAATGAAATTAGAGATGGTGATCAAAGCCTCAAGCTATGGTGATTAAGTCAGGGATATAAGTAGTTTTATGGCAAAAGAAGTTGAAGGTAAAATTGTGATGATGCGAAAAACTATTGCTAATTTTTTTTCCTGCCAAATAAGGCGTCAAGGCAACTTTCTGTGATTCAATGTGCCAGGTATCGGATAGCGTCATAAGCGAATAGAGAGGTGATTAAAGAAATAAAAAAACCTGCAATTGCAGGGGTGCTTGAGTGTGTAAGCTTCACATCTTCCCCTCCCGGTTCTCTTCCCACCTTGTCTCTTCGTCCTCACTGCTCTGCCGCACCGCACTAGCACCCTTCGTCCGTTCCCTGCCCGCCGGATACTGCCTCAAGTGTTGCCACATCTAGCTCAATATCATCGAACTCGTCCTCTGCATCCATCTCCCGTAGATAACTCCTGACTTCATCAGCGGTAAAACTAACTCCATTCTCACTAGCAATCCCAATTATCCTTTGCACTGCTGCATCTAGGTCTTGAATGACTAGTCCATACAGTTCAGTCTCTATTTCAGGTGATACAGAAGCTCGCACTTGCTTGAACTGCTCAAGAGTGGCCATGGTTCATCTTTTCAATACCTACCTTTCTAGCAGTATCAGTGTCTGATGGCATGATCTAGGACATGATTCAGAGTGATCTGAATCACAGGTAATCATCCTTTGAGAAAAACAAATGGAATTAGAGATGGCGATAGTCAGATCAGGTTCTGAGAGTGAGTTGAGGGGATATAGGCATTGCTTAGAACTCAGAAGTTGAGACTAGCCTTTTCAGCAACTCTTAGCTATTCTCAGAGCAGGGTGCTATTGACTACACGTCTTTACGCGTAGCTTGTTAGCAAGAAGGTGCCAGTTACAGATGGCTAATTTTAGCCTTAATTGCATAAAGATTCGTCTGCAATTGCCATGAATCTGTTTGCTTCGGTATAGATAGCAACTGGAGGACAACGATCAGCAACCTTCCTTTAGCACTGTCTTGTAGCTGGCTCACCGCTAGACAGGCCGCCCGCAACTGCCGCCAGTGCTGCCTCATTTAGCGCCACATGATCGAACTGATCCTGGTCATCTAGTTCACGCAAGTATGACTTCACCTCTTCAGCCGTGAAGCTAACATTATTCTCAGCGCCAATAGCAACCATCTTTTGCACTGCTGGATCTAGATCTTTCATTAAAAGCCTTATGGTTCTGCTTGAACCTTAGGCAAGGCAGAGGCTCTGACTTGATTGAATTATTTAATGGTTGCGATAGGTTCAATTCGTTAATACTTGCTAGTGCCTTGAAATGGTTAGCAATCTACGGAAGCAAGAATCACTAACAAACCTCGCCCAGCATTTAAAAAACAATAACTTTTAGTTCGTTCTTTCCTAATGCTTACTTGAGATGGTATAAAGCAAAAGCATAAATGATATTGACGAATGCTATCTATATTAATGGGGTAATAAATAAAAGTACTGATTTGATCAAGTTCAATAATTCCGCATTCCTGACTTAAGGAAAGTTTGAACGAAACTAAATTGATTCAATATCAACAAAAGTTCCGGCTTTAATTCCAAGACTGTCTATCGTTCCAGACCGAAACTCTAAGAAACTTGTAAATGGTTCTTCAGGCCCATAACGAGGGGCCAGGCTTGGATCAATGCCTTCATAAATAGGCACTTCTGACTGAACATAGATAATTTCATTACCATCTAAAAATAGAATATCTAGAGGCTCTAGGCAGTTATACATCCACACTGATGAAACTGAACTTTCCTCTTTTAAAAAGAGCATTCCGGAGCGGGAGTCCAACGGCCCTCTTTGCATCATGCCAAGACTTTGCTGTAATGGTGTCTCTGCTACCTCCAATTCAAATATGTCTCCATTATCGAAGGTAATTTTTTTTGTTGGAAGCAGTCTCTGTTGAACTGCTAATTTCACCAATGAAGAATCAATATTTTGTATTGTTGTATTAATATTTCCATCTTTTGTGGAAATTATTGTATCTGCCAGTCGTTCTGGATCCGAATCGCTATCGACAATAGAAATACCAGGATCATTCAGAAAGATTAATCTGTCTCCTTCGGCTGGGTTGAAATCAGTAATTACATCATCCCCCTCACTGATCACGAACCAATCTGCACCTGCCCCTCCTGTAAGTATATCTGCACCACTTTCTCCATCTAAAATTTCATCTCCTTTGCCGCCAGTCAAAGTATCCGGGCCGTACCATCCCAAAAGACGGTTATCGTCTTTGTCGCCGATAATTTCGACACCCTCATCTTTGTTACCCCAACGAATCAGTTCTGTCATTGAGATTCCGCTAACTCCAAGTGGATTAAAGGAACGCCCCCAGTCGTTGCCACTAACCTTGTCATACCAAAGACTGTTTCGTTTCCAATCTGAGAAAAGGGCAAGATTAGACATTTGGCTATTTCAGATTTATTACACCCTAGCATGAATAAAAGGTAGCTCTTGATTTAACCAGGTCAACGCTCCTTGCATGCTTGGAACAGGTCACTGCGCTACTAATAACAATGAGTAAATATGTAGAGTATGGATTTTAGAACAGAGCAATTAATATTCTGACTAGAATAGATAGTTAAAGGCCAGAAGCATTGACGCTGCACTGACCCATGCGACCTGGATATAGCGCGTACCATCCTGTAAGGGTCTAGAATTTAGGAGTGGGATTTGGATACGACCAGATTGCTCCCACCAGGTATTCTTATGCGATTACCAAATCCCAATATTTTGCGACTCCCTTCCATTCGCAGAAACTTCTGCGAGGATTTTCTATGAGCAGATCCATTCGCATTGCCTGTGGCGGCATGTAGTAGGTGGGTGGATGAAAAGCCTCGAGCTCACACTGGCAGTCATAAGTTTCACAGATTCGTGTACCCAGTGCCTCCACAATCACATGATCAGAGCAGGCCACTAGCGCTGGTGGTCTTGGATAGTCAGCAACAATTTCAACGCTGATTAGTTTTTTACTCGCATAGTTACCCTGTTTCAGGGCTGGGTGATGTTGCTCGAGTTTAGGATCAGATTAGAAAGTTGCTGTGAGTTTAATCACACCTCTAAAAGACGCAACAGTTCTGCTTTCAATTGTCGCTGCAGTTGTCAGGCCAAATCAACTACAGGAAGAGTTGAGCTAGCACAGCCATTTTAGTCTTAACTCGTTGGGCAAAAAGAGGCTGGAAGGCGGAAGCACCGCCATGCTTTTGTTCATATTTAATATCTGCGAACCGTTTTAAGGCTGATTTGTGTGGCAAGAGGAAACAAAAAGGAGCAGTGTTGTAATCACTATCGCCATAAGAGCAAAGGCGCTCCTAAGTGCCACTGGGGTAGTCGCATGCTTAAACGACTCGTGAGCAGAGCTAGAGCTAGGAGCAAGAAGAAGAAGGTTTCACCAGGCCTACACCGTCTTCCTTGGACTTGGGATGTACGCCTCAATCAAATTCATGGGGATTGGAATCAGGTTGCAGTGAAGTTCCGTAGGGCAAATGGAATCAGAGCTCGGAATATTTAGTAATTTTTTGATGATTAGTCGAGGAGTTATAGCTATTGGCTAGAGACAAGAAGTTGATGGCTGACTTTGTAGTAGCTAATAATTATTATCAGCTTCTGCGTGAGACTACTCCACACATTCTTGAGCATTAAAGAGTAAAGAAAGTGCCAGACATCGGATGGCCTTATAAGCTAATAGTGAGGTGATTAAAGAAATAAAACACCCTGCAATAGCAGGGTGTTTGAATGTGTAAGCTTCACACCTTCCCCTCCCGGCACTAGCACCCGGAACTACCGGTATCATCCTGGCCGCCAGATACTGCCGCAAGTGCTGCCTCATCTAGCTCTATATCATCGAACTCG
>QCLC01000068.1 GCA_003214855.1 Prochlorococcus sp. AG-412-I05
AGACAAAGAACGCCTGCCATACCCTTAAAGCAGCAGCACCCAGCAGATGTCACGCAGAAGAACGGCACTTGCTGCTGCACTCTCTTTGCTGCCACTGGGTCAACCACTGCTACTGGGCACTCTTGCTGGCATCACAACAGCAACTACAGCAGTTGTTCTTCAAGCACCACCAGTAGTTGCCCAGGACTCGTCTGCTGTTGCCAGGGTCGCCAAAGCAATCACTGTTCGCATAGAAGGTGCTACCCAAGGTTCAGGGGTGTTGGTGAAACGAGAAGGCAATCGCTACACAGTGCTCACGGCATGGCATGTAGTCAGTGGCAATAGACCTGGAGAAGAACTAGCGATCTTTACGCCTGATGGCAAAGAACACCAACTAGAGCAAGGCAGCATCCAAAGGTTGGGGCAGGTTGATATGGCAGTACTCACCTTCTCTAGTGGTGGTGCTTATGAGGTTGCTTCTGTTGGGGATATCAAGAGTGTCTCCATGGGTAACCAGATCTTTGTTGCTGGTTTTCCACTGGCAACATCAGCAGTTGATTACAGCATTCTTCGTTTCCTCAAGGGTGATGTGATTGCCAATGCCTCTGTTGCTATCGCCAATGGATATCAACTGCTTTATTCCAATCCAACCTTGCCTGGAATGAGTGGTGGTTCAGTGCTCAATAGACAAGGAAAGTTAGTTGGTATTCATGGTCAAGGGGAAACTGATGCTGCAATGACGGAACAAAGGGGTGTTGCCGTCAAGACAGGAACAAACCAAGCAGTGCCGATTTCTTATTACAAGCAATTTGATACTGGGCAAACAGTTATTGCTTCTAGGACGCAGGCAACAAGTGCTGATGACTTCTTGGCACAGGCAGGAGCACTAGAAGGGGTAAAAGGTAGAGAAAGTGAAATGATTCGTCTTGCTAATCAAGCACTAGCACTACAACCAAGTGCCCTGGGATATTTCATTCGCGCTGTTCCCAAGAATGATTCAGGAGATTACAGTGGAGCAATTGCTGATTACAGCAAGGCAATCGCAATTAACCCGCTCTATGCCGTTGCCTATAACAACCGAGGCATTGCCAAGTATTACCTAAAAAATCATCAGGGGGCAATTTCTGATTACAACAAGGCAATAGCAATTGATCCGCAACTTGCCAGTGCCTACACAAACCGTGGCGCTGCAAAATTGGATTCAAACGATTATCAAGGAGCAATGAAAGATAGCAATATGGCGATAGCAATTGATCCGCAAAGTGTAAATGCCTACATGAACCGGGGGATTGCAAAGAGTTATTTTGGCAACCATCAAGAAGCAATTGCGGATTACAATAAGGCGCTAGGATTTGATCCACAGTATTCAACAATCTACTGGAATCGTGCTCTTGCCAAGAAAAAACTTAAAGATTATCAAGGAGCAATTGCAGATTACAACAAGGTAATAAGAATAAATCCAAATGATACCGCTGTTTATGCCAACCGTGGCATTGCAAAGACGAATTTAGGTGACGATAGAGGTGGATGCGCTGACTACAAGAAAGCAGTTTCTCTTGGAGATCAATCAACAGCGCAATGGTTAAACAGCGAAGGTGGTGCCTGGTGCCGCAATATGCGATGAGGGCATCAAACAACAGCACCTAGAGACCACATAAAACCTCCCACTTACCCTTAAAGGCAGCAGTACCCATCTGATGTCACGCAGAAGAACTGCACTTGCTGCTGCACTATCGCTATTGCCACTAGGACAACCACTGCTCCTAGGCACTCTTGGCATCACCACAGCAACCATTGCAGTCGTTCTTCAACCCAGTGCTGCTATTGCTCAAGATGCTTCTGCTGTTGCCAAGGTCGCCAAGGCAATCACTGTTCGCATAGAAGGTGCCACCCAAGGTTCAGGCGTGCTGGTTAAACGAGAAGGCAATCGCTATACGGTGCTCACGGCATGGCATGTAGTCAGTGGCAATCGCCCAGGAGAGGAACTAGCGATCTTTACGCCTGATGGGAAGGAGCACCAACTAGAGCAAGGCAGTATTGAGCGCCTTGGTGAGGTGGATATGGCAGTGCTGACTTTTAGCAGTGCTGGTGCTTATGAGGTTGCTGAAGTCGGGGATATCAAGCAAGTCAAACACGATCAACCCATTTATGTGGCAGGATTTCCTTTAAACAACTCACAAAACCTCCGCTATGAAAAGGGTGAGGTGGTTGCTAATGCAGAAGTAGGAATTGATCAGGGGTATCAGTTGCTTTATGACAACAAAACAGAGAGTGGGATGAGTGGTGGGGTGTTGCTGAATGCTGATGGGCAGTTAGTGGGACTTCATGGCAGGGGTGAGAGAAATGAACAAGCATCTTCTGGCAAGGCGTTAGTGCAGAAGACAGGGGTTAATCAAGGTGTGCCAATTACTTATTACAACCTCTTTATTAGTGGTTCTCCTGTTGTTGTTGCCAAGACCACTGCAACAACTGCTGATGACTATTTGGCACAGGCAAATGCATCATCACTTGTAAAAGGAAGAGAGCAGACAGTGATTCGTCTTGCTGAACAATCATTAAAGTTAAGAAAAACTGCAGAAGGATACTTCCTTGTTGGGACTAATAAAGGCAATTTAGGAGATTATCAAGGAGCAATTGCTGATTTTAATAAGGCAATTGCAATTAATCCGCAACTTGCCGCTGCCTACAACAACCGTGGTGTTGCCAAGGGTGGTTCAGGAGATTATCAAGGGGCAATTGCTGATTACAACAAGGCAATCGCAATTAATCCGCAGTATGCCGATGCCTACAACAACCGCGGTATTGCCAAGAGTAATTTAAAAGATTATCAAGGAGCAATTGCTGATTTCAACAAGGCAATAGAGATTAATCCGCAGAATGCCAATTCCTACTACAACCGTGGAACTACCAAGGGCAAAGGATTAGGAGATTATTACGGAGCAATTGATGATTTAAACAAGGCAATCGCAATTAATCCGCAGAATGCCAATTCCTACCACAACCGTGCTTCTGCCAAGAGAAATTTAGGAGATTATCAAGGCGCAATTGCTGATTTGAACAAGTCAATAGCAATTGATCCACAAGATGCCCTTCGCTACAGTAAGCGAGGTGATATCAAGGGTCTCTCTGGTGATCGACAAGGAGCGTGTTTGGATTGGGGGAAGGCATCATCATTAGGTTATGAAAATGTTACCAAAGAACTGAACCAGTTTTGCCGTTCAATCGAGGAAGCACCTGCACAAAGTGCTAACGATTATCTCAAAAGAGGAATTGACAAACATCAATCAAAAAATTATCAAGGAGCAATTGCAGATTACACAAAGGCAATAGAGATTAATCCGCAACTTGCCGATGCCTACACCGCCCGTGGTGCTACTAAGGATGAATTAGGAGATAAACAAGGAGCAATTGTTGATTACAACAAGGCAATTGAAATTAATCCGCAAGATGCATTTGCCTATTACATACGTGGTACTGCCAAAGATGATTTAGGAGATAAACAAGGAGCAATTGCTGATTTCAACAAGGCAATAGTAATTAATCCACAAGATGCCAATGACTACTACTACAGGGGTTTTGCCAAGGGTATGTCTGGTGATCAACAAGGTGCTTGTGCAGATATGCGAATAGCATCATCTTTAGGTGTAACAATGCCGCCTGCAATTCAAAGAATGTGTTTTTAACTTGGCAAAGAACTGCCACAAAGAGCGATGAGGACATAAAACAACAGCACCTAGAGACCCTGTCAGACGCCCCACCTACCCTTAAAGACAGCAGCACCCAGCAGATGTCACGCAGAAGAACGGCACTTGCTGCTGCCCTGTCATTGCTGCCACTGGGTCAACCACTGCTACTGGGCACCGTTGGCATCACAACAGCAACCACAGCAGTCGTTCTTCAACCCAGTGCTGGCATTGCACAAGATGCTTCAGCAGTTGCTCAGGTCGCCAAGGCAATCACTGTTCGCATAGAAACTGCTGGTAGTCCTGGATCAGGTGTGCTCGTCAAGAAGGAAGGCAACCGCTACACAGTGCTCACGGCATGGCATGTGGTGGAGAGCAATAGACCTGGAGAGGAACTAGCGATCTTTACGCCTGATGGAAAAGAGCACCAACTAGAGCAAGGCAGCATCCAAAGGTTGGGTGAGGTTGATATGGCAGTGCTGACCTTCTCTAGTGGCGGTGCTTATGAAGTTGCCAATGTTGGGGATATCAAAAAGGTCAATTACGAAGATCCCATTTATGTGGCAGGGTTTCCAATCAACAATTCACAAAACCTTCGCTATGAACCAGGTGAGGTGGTTGCCAATGCAGAAGTTGGAATTGATCAGGGGTATCAACTGCTCTATTCAAATAAGACAGTCCCTGGGATGAGTGGTGGAGTGCTTCTGAATGCTGATGGTGAGTTAGTGGGTCTTCACGGAAGAGGTGAAAAAGATGAACAGGCATCAACTGGAAGAGCGGTGATCATTAAGACAGGGGTTAATAAGGGTGTTCCGATTACTTACTACAAACTTTTTGCCAGTGGTGCTCCTGTTGTTGTTAGCAAGATCACTGCAACGACTGCTGATGACTACCTGGCACAAGCAAGAGCATCTGCTGGAAAGAAAGGAAGGGAGCAGACTGTTATTCGCCTTGCTGAACAATCATTAAAGTTAAGAGAGACTGTAGAAGGATTCTTTCTTGTTGGAACTAATAAGTATCACTTAAAAGATACTCAAGTAGCAATTGCTGATTTCAACAAGGCAATAGAGATTGATCCGACACTTGCCAACATCTACAGCAACCGTGGTCTTGCCAAGAGTGATTTAGGAGATTATAAAGGAGCAATTACTGATTACAATAAGGCAATAGAGATTAATCCGCAGTTTGCCGAGGCATACACCAACCGTGGTAGTGCCAAGA
>QCLC01000069.1 GCA_003214855.1 Prochlorococcus sp. AG-412-I05
TCGCTACTTTTTAAGGTGATATATTCACATATTGGCTCTGATGCGCAGTTGAGAGCGGCCTTCATTTAAAGTTATTTCTCTATTCTTTTCATCGCCAGCCTATATCTATTTTCACGACTTTGCGGTCTGAGTAGAAGGCTGATTGATGGACTTGAGCATGTTTGATGTATGAAATTTGCTTTTAGCTAATCTGTTGATTTTCTATAGCGAGGCTATTTGATATATATATTACCGGAGACCCTTTTTCTGTTGCGCCGACAAGATATACCTCTTGGTCCTTCTGGGCAAACTATAGTTTCTTCAACTACTTTCCTATTGTCTATTTTGACAGGAGCATTCTCATTTGGTTTACTAGTTGGCTTCTGCTCGAATCGCTTGGGTAGATCTTGCTTGGGCTGAGGTGTTGGCTTCTGCTCGAATATTTCAATTAGATTAGTGCCAGGTGGAGTTACTTTGCGTTGATTATTCTCTATTGGTACTAAATCATCATTAGGGGCAGGCAAGACTGTTGATAAAGGCTTCGGAGAAGTTCTTAAAGCTGATCTTCTGTAATAAGTAATTGGAACAGCCATATTAGTTCTCGTTGCTATTGCCTTTCCCATGCTTTCGCTGATCTGATCATCTTTCTCTGCTTTACCATGAATACCGACTAGCTTCCCCTTGGAATTTAGAACTGAGCCACCACTCATCCCTGCCAAGGTTGGATTCGAATAAAGGAGTTGATACCCGCCTGGGAGCGGATTTTCTGGCTTTGCTATCACCTCACCCTTGAGTATTCTTATTAACCTAAGCGGAACTGCTGAAGTAGGTAGTGGAAAACCTGCTACAAAAATTGGGTCAAGCATTGCAACGCTATCAATATTCCCAATAGGAGCCACTTCATAAACCCGACGACTAGAGAATGTGAGAACGGCCATATCCACCTGACCTATACGCTGAATACTCCCTTGCTCTAGTTGATGTTCTTCGCCATCAGGAGTAACAATCGCAAGTTCTTCTCCAAGTCTGTTGCTACTTACCACATGCCATGCTGTAAGAACTGTATAGCGTTCTCCATCTCTCTTGACCAATACTCCAGATCCAGGGCTAGCAGCAGTTTCTAAACGAACAGTGATTGCTTTGGCGATGCGCGCAACAGAGGAAGAATCCTGAGCAATAGCAGCATAGTTTTGAAACACTAATGCAGAAGTTGTCAACATAAATGTGCCCAGTAGTATCTGTTTTCCTAACTGCAGCAAAGACAAGACAGAAACAAAAGCAACATTGCCCTTCATGTCATATTTTCCGCTTCCTTTCATTTTTATTGTTCAATCCTACCGATAGCCACGCTCACATCATCGCCGCTGCCTTCTGTTGTGATGCGATTGAGGCCTTCATCAAGAGCAGTGCATTCACCATCAGCACCTTTAGCAGGCACTTCGCTGACTAGGTGGTCCGCCAACGCTAAAAAGTCAGTATCCGCAGTGCAGGATTTACGGATTCCATCAGTACTAAGAATCAAAGCGAATAGAGGCTCATGGCGATCAATTCTTTGCATACAGCTGCGTTCATCGAAGTGCAATAGAGCATCGCTTTTGCAAAGACTGAAGGTCGATTCCCCTTTGATTTCAAGGGAACCCTCGCTGTTGATTAGCTCTGCGTTGCTTGACCCTGCACCCTTATTTTCTCCCACACGCACTAGATCCCAATCACCGATGCCCGTACACCCCCACCAATGAGGCGTGAGGACCACCAACCCAAGCGTGCTTCCGTAGGTATAAAGAGAAAATCCTTCTGCTTCCTGTTCTGGGGTTTTCTGGAACCTCCGCCAATCATTGGCCACCGCGAAGCGCCAGTTCTCCACGATCTTGCCTGGGAGATCACGCTTGAGCCATTGATGCCATTCGAACAACGTCGACCTTGATGGAGCTGACCAACTAAGAAGTCTCCTACCTAAATCTTTTCGAGCTTGCTGAATGGCAATGTCACACGCAAGTTTGCTGCCCACATCACTGCGCCAATAACGAGCACCGCCATGGCCGTCGGCCACAACCATCAACTTGATTGGAACTCCACTTCTGCTGCGAAAACTCGCGCTTAAGGAATAGTCCTGACACACAACGCCTTTGCGCCGATGACTTGCACCGATGAGGCTGCGATAGACGGGAGGTTGCCAGTTCACCAAACCACAGGCCCTATACCTTCAATGGGGTCAATCAAGGTTGGCGGTAAATCAGGCAGAGGGATATTGCCTTCACTTGCTGATCCTTGCGTACGGCTTACGGGCATCGATGCAGCACCAACAACGGCAGTAGATGCCCACTCGATGTATTGAGCCAATGCTGTTGCATTACTTGCTTGCAATGGTTGTCTTGCTGAGGTGCTTACTCCCTGCATTGAGCGTCCGACTTGTCCACCTGCTTGAGGGTAAGGACCAATGAAATCCTGCAGAACATCCATGTTCGCGTCATGACCAAGAGCAATGGCTAGCCGCACCGCTTTTTGTGCCCACATCTGATTCATCAACTGTTTGAGACCAGCATCGAAATCATCAGTGGGTTGGCCATCAGAGATCAACACCAACACTGGTGGTAAGGCTCTCTCTTCCATCGGCGGGCTACGGAGCTGAGTTGCGACCAGTTCAAGTGCTTCTCCCATGGCCGTAATGCCCCCCGCTTGAAGATCAACCCATTGCAGTTGCTCCACTGCTGTGGGTTTTGAGATATGCCAACTGGCTTTATCCGCAAAGCTGACCGCGCGCACCAACAACCTTGCTTCTGGGTTGTCACGCGCCACCTTCACCATGCCTGGCAATGACTGACGGATGGCCTGATTCAGGGCCTGCATCTTCCCTTGCGCCGCCATTGAGCCAGAGCAATCGCAGATGTAGATGAAATGCAGCGGGCGATTGGTGAGGCGAACGTTGGGGAAAGGCATGGAGGCTTCGCTTCAGGGGAGAGAGGCAGCGGCGAAAGATGTCTTTGGCAAATGGCGTCTGTTGATCAGATAGTGGTAATTACATCACCCATTGGTGTGAAGAGCTGAATAAGAGCAGCGAGGTTGCAAGTTTTGCCTGCTTCCACTGTCGTTTTAGATCCATTGCTCAAAATTGCTGTCCAGGGCTCAGTTGTGAGGTTTTTCAAGCCAAGCATGCTCGGATCTGATGGGTGTTGCACGACCTGCCCCACTGGATGATTCAGATCTGGTGGTTTGAGATTGTCGAAGTGATGTAGGTAAATCTCGTTGTCAGCGCTAGCAGCCACCACACCATTGGCAAGTCTCAGGGTCTGCGGTTGAGTCAGGGTGCTTTTGCAATTCCAACAAGTTGCTGGTGTTGCTAAGTCATCAGGAAAGTTCTCCTGGCCGCATTGATCACAGAGGACACGATGATCGATGGTCTTGGCAAGGATCTCTTTCCATTGACCTGTTAATGCGCGTCTTTTCGGGGCCTTCATGCCATCACAGAAGGTCTGCAAAAAAAGGTTCTGCAACGTCTCTGGGTAGATCGGCCAAGTGATCAAGGCGGCGGCATGTTCTTCTGGATTGGGGCGATTGCGCTTGTTCTTTGGATCAAAGATGAACAGCGGATCTTCTCCATACAGCTTTCGGCGTGCAGGTTCATCAAGGCACTTGATGCCAAGGTCCATCTGCCCCCTCAGTGGGTCGTGTCTGGTGAATAAACGGAACAACAACACCGCAAGCGAAAACAGATCGCTATTGGTGCCAGGGCGGTCTCGACTCATCAACACTTCTGGGGCAATAAAGCCTGGAGTGCCAAGTACGCTGCTCAACTTGCGGCCGTCGACATCAACGTTGTCGTTATCGCAGATCAAAATACGGCCCGTCTCAGCTTGAAGAAATAGGTTCCCCAGTGAGATGTCCTTGTAACAGAGACCTTTGCTATGGAGGTCATGAAAGGCATCTGCAAGGAAGAAGCCAGCCCTAAGAACGTTTTGCAGGCTGATTTCAATGCGGCCTGCGTAGTGCTCGATTGCTCCCACAAAACCTGGTGGCCGTAAACCCATCAGATAGCCGCAACCAGGATCGGAAAGCTTGATTGCTTCTGCAGTAGCAGGGGTGGGCCTTAGTAAGGCAATTGGCCAGAGGAAGTCACTATTGGGCGCCGTTGCACGAATACTTTCCCCTAAACGCTTAGGAAGATTTGGATCTCTAGCCAGGTAGCTAGGGAAATACCACTTCAAGGCGAGATGCTCACCGGCCACATCTACCTCAAACACCTGACCCTGGCCACCTCCGCCCAAACCACGCAAAACCTTCAGTGGCTTGGAGAGTCCATCGAACTCCAACAAGCTGCCTTCTGGAAGGATCCAATTCACGGATAACTAAAGAGCCGGTTGCGTGTTGTTTGGAGTCTGATCGAAAACAAAAGCGAGATCAGTAATACTGGCCTATTGAAAAACGATCTGCAGCTTTGGGGAAGGGAAGGGGTAGTGATTAGGTTTTATTGGGTCTGTAGATCCTGTTGTTTTATGCCCTCATCGCTCATTGCGGCACCAGGCACCTTCTTGACTTTGTAGATATTGGGAGGTTCCCTGATAACCTAGAGACGATGCCCTATTTAAATCTTTACAGGCACTTCTATCTTGACCAAGCGCATGTTTTGCAAGACCACGTGTGTCTAATGTGGCACCATCATTTGGAGTAATTGCAAGTGCTTTATTGGCATCCTTAAGAGCGTCTTGAAAATCCCCTTGTAGATATTTAGACCATCCACGGTTATTGTAGGCACTGGCATACTTCGGATCAATTGAGATCGCCTTGTTGGCATCAGTAATTGCTCCCTGATAATCTCCTAAATCCATCTTGGCAACACCACGCATATCGTAGGCATAGACATTCTGTGGATCAAGTTCTATTGCCTTGTTGTAATCAGTA
>QCLC01000070.1 GCA_003214855.1 Prochlorococcus sp. AG-412-I05
TCGATTAAAACGCCATCCAATACCTGGCCCAATCTGGAATTATTTTTCTGTTAAATCCTGCAAGGAATGCTATACTTATGAAAGCTAAATATCAACAATGTCTATCAAATAACTAAGGGCATTCACGGTCAAGGTAGCTGCAGATCCAGCTTTACAAGAACAACTCAAAACAATCAATCCTGATGAACCGCCTAATGTAGTGGCGATAGCAAAAGATAATGGTTTTGAGATTACCAAAGACGACCTTAAAAATTATTCAACGGCAATGGACGAAGAAGATGATATAGAGCTTGGCGAAGGTGAACTAAGTTTAGTGGCTGGTGGTGCTAATTGGTGGAGCCTTTGGTGTTAATAGGTTAAGTAAATTCATCGACAACTATCTCCTTGAAATCACTATGGCAACCATCGAACAATTCAAACAAATCCGCTCTTCTGTATCACCAGGGGTTCAAGCAGAGCTGTATGGCCTCTTAGTACAAGACCTGGACGCAATAGCCAGTATCGACGGAGTCGTTTTTACGTCAATCAACAAAGCAATCATCTACTTGAGAGAACACTACGGAGCTCCATCAAGAGCTTGGTGGTTCAAAAGCCAGAACAATTTTTCCCTTGAGTCTTTGAGGGGATTTTTAGCTCCAGCGTCAAAGTGGCTTTGACGCTCATGCAAGGGGCTCCTTGAACAACCTCAGTGCACTGATCGCGTCGTGGTTCCTGTAAACCGAATCGCTGCCATTCAGGTTGAGCAAGGCCTAGAGAAAGAGCGCAATACTCAGTCGATCCTGAAACGACAGGCCCTTGAAGTTGTTGAAGGTATAGATCCAGCCAAGGAACAAGAGGCCAAGGGGCAGGAAGCTAACTCGATATCAGCTGGCTTTTAGGGATTCTCTATCTAACTGGTACAAGTTCTGGGAGCTGCCAACTGCCATCAAAGTAAGCCTTCTGAGGCTGATACATTCTCAGCACAAAATTCCAGCCTTGATAAATCCCTAGGTAATTGCTCTGAGAAGGCTCGCCACCAAAGTGGATCACATAAGCCCCATCAGCATTCGCTTTCGCGAAAGCACTGTTGATGTTGTAGGCATCACCTTGAACGAATCCGTCTTTGTCGTAAACGGTGATTGACCAAAAACCATCGACAGGAACATCCTTCAGGGTGAGAACATTGGGTCCTTCAAATGTTGGGGTATAGAAGGGGTAAACAGCCTGCTCTTTGGGTAGACCACCCCAGCCAATTGCGACGCCAGCTCGATGCTGATCTGCTGTGAGCTCGCCTTTCTTCCCAAAAATATCTTCTGACTTAAATCCTTCACGATCGAAAACCTCCTGAACTTTCTTACGCATGGCAAGAATCTGATCCATGTCCCAATTGTTTGTGGGGTTATACGGTCCGCGCTTGGTCTGGTAGACACCCAATTGATCCTGCAGAGCTGAGGCTTTTGCCATGTCGGCAGGATCGCGCATGTTTACGCCTGTTCTGAAAATCACCAGCGCATATGGCGTACCAACGTATTCTTTGGTCAGTGTGAATGCTCCTGGCGAGGTGATTGTCATCGGCATGTAGTGCTCTTCAGAGACCACAAGTGCACTTTAGTAACGCCCTTTCGTTCCTGGCATTGAGATTGTGGCTGGTCTTGAGAGGTCGAGAACCAATGCGGAGTAGAGCGTGTCAAAGTTCGGGCGAAGGATCGTTCGGTCGTTGGGATCCATGGCTCCCTTCATGTGCCAGAACACACCTACTCCATCAGAGCAAGTGTTCTTGGCAATCTTTTTCACGTAGTCAGCAAAGATGACCTGAGTTTCTGCAAGCGCATAATTGTCTTCATTCACCCGGGTTACGGCTTTGGTAGGCCAGTGAATGGCAGCAGGCGGTGACTGAGCACATTCCGTTTCTGCGGCCTTTAGCGCTGTGCTGTCTATGGACATGCCAAAAAGCAGGCTTGATGCGAAGAAACCGCTAAACAGAGCCGGGTGAAATTTGAACACAGATAAAAGAATCTTCCATTCACCCTAGAGCTGAGCCCAAACAAAAATGCCTTTCACGGTTCAGCGTCATAGCCGGGTGGTGCGGGACCTATCCGGATTGGTTTCTAGGGATACAGCATGCCTGGGAGAACCGCTTAAAAACGAAACGCCTACCTGAACCCCCCATCCCGATTCGGGGGGGTCTTTTTTATGTTCTGAGAAGCAAAAAATGCTTGTGCGATCCAGCCCCTGAGTGGTGCGAAAGGGTAGTGCTGAGGCGAGCAGAGGTAAACGCCAACAGATCAACTCTCCTTGCTTTCATCTGCTTCCCAGACATGAAGCCCTGAGCGAAGAGTCTCGCGTCTTAAACCTTTGCGGGTGCGATTGCGATTGGTTTTGAGCATCGCCTTCTTCTCATTAAGGATTTGAGACTCAAAGGTATGTGCCGGTTCAGATCAATGCCACAGTTGATGTGGCCTAGTGGCTGTAACCAGAAACCTCCCAGATAATGAGTGAGCTTTTAAGCGTTTAATCCCAGTGCAGCGTTCCCTTCGTCTCTCCTTATCGCTTACTGGTGCTGCGGCTCTTGCAATGGGTCCATCTGTTATGGCAGAAAAGGTGAATATTGAATCATTGGTGCTGCAAGGTTCATTGGAGGAGTATCGCAAAAATGGCTATTCAGTATCTACGCTTGTTCCTGTATATAGTCAATCAGTAAAATTCTCATACCCTAACGGTTTTAAGTCAGCACATGAAGCTGCTACAGCAACTACTTACATACATGAGTGGATTCCAAAGCAAGAAACCCTAAATGATTGGACGATTATGTTTACCCTCACTGGGAATAAGGACTTAGCTTTATCTCCTGGTTTGACACCAGAAGTTGTTGCGTCGAGAGTAGCATCAAGGTTCCGTAAAGCGTGTCCTTCAACATTCGCAGCCATGGGATTAGGAACTGAAAGCATCGATGGCCATGATGCTTTCAAGGCCACTGTCGCCTGCGGGAATGTGCTTATTGGAGAACCCAGAAGTGAAACTAGTGTTCTTCTAGTAATTAAAGGTTCTCATGATTACTACATACTGCAGGCTGCCGAAAGGTCCTCCCCAGTATCAATGCCGCCCACCTTAAATAAGTCAAAGGCCACACAGGTTCTAAATATGATCAGGCCCATCAAGATATGTCCTAATCCATCTACTGCCGAGGAAAGGATCGCTTCTTGTCAAAATTAAGTAGTCATTTGTCGCCTGTATTCAGGAAGTCGTCTCTTTTCATGGATAATTAAGAACAGCAGCTGTGAATTTCATAGCGATTTATCAGGGTTGGTTATTTCAGTAACTGGAAAGGTCGATTGCCTCACTTCTGGATAAAATATGCCATAGTAGTTATATCAATGGATCATCAATGAGATCTTTAATACTAGCCACTCTCATTGCAGCATCACCATCTGCAGCATGGGCTAACCATTGCGCAACCCGACCGAATCTTGAAGCACTAGTTGCGCCATGGAACAAGGCCGACAAAATTTTTCTGGATGGACGTACTGACATCACTTACTATTTCGAGATGAAGCCTAGGTCTTATCAAGTTGTTTATGGAGATTACACAGGCAAGATAACTAGCCTCTCACCTGTAGAGGAAATTCGCTCTGACCCCTTTTACCCCGACGAGAGGAAGTTAGGAATTGAGTTGATTAAAGCCACTGATCGCCTTATTGCTCTTGATTTTCATGAGGTAAATAGGCCGAAAGATGCAGATCTTGTAATTATCGGTTACTGCAATAAAAACGACCATAAGGAAGGTGCCATTACACAGAATAAAGATGGAACGCAGTACTTTATGATTCTCAACGGCTGCGGTGCAATCGCTACTGGAGCCATGAGTCCAATCTGGCTATTCACGCATGAATTTGGCCATGCTCTTGGTCTTGAACATCCATTCGATGGTGCCGATGGGGACTGCCTATTCGATGACCGTCCTAGATCAGCTGAAGCAGCCCATGCTGGCCAAACAGTGATGGCCTACAAGCCTTCTCCTGGAGGCCCCCCTCACTTTTTTACCGAATACGACATCTGGGTTCTGCGTAAGATCTGGGGATCGGAATAGCACTCATCAAAGGGTCAATTGGGAAGAATTGATTGATAGTTTTAGGCAGCAAAGACCCCAAGTAAATGACCACACTTGGCTGGTGAGATACATGCCTGTATTGAGAGGAGCTATAACAGCAAATTCCTGTGGGATTTAGAGGCAAGCTCACAGTCAGAGAAGGATGTCAATACGTCTGGGACCTCTGGCCGTCGGACGAGGACAACTGGGAGTTTTCGTCTACGCAGGTTAAGGAGCTTTGAGTACCATTCGTAGAAGAGGCAAACGAATCAACGTAAGGTACCCATCCAAGCTTTAGTTCTCTTTTGATGATCACTAAGTAAAACAACTAAAGAGGCAGAAGATTATCTCCATTTGATTGAGTTGATCTCTATGGTCAGAAGTGGCTACACCTCAGACGATCAACCGCTTTAAACGCCTGGTAAAACAATGCTCACAGTTGGTTTAGTGGTGGGTTGGATTGGAGGGATTTGGTTGTGGGCAAGCCTTGGCTCTCCTTCCTTTGCTTGAGCCACTAGTCGCAACACTGCTCTGCGTGTTAGCTGTCCTTTGGTTCGCAGTAATGGTGTGGGGGACCCGTCGCTTTTTT
>QCLC01000071.1 GCA_003214855.1 Prochlorococcus sp. AG-412-I05
GTCCCAGATATGGCCACTGCTTTCAATCAGCGCCTTGTTGTCTTCCATCAGTTTTGTGGCCACGCCAGGAGCTGCCTGGTGGATCACCACCACCTTGCTGGGATCTTCAGTGCTGACACCCCGATACAGCGGTGTCACTCCTGCTGCTGCATGCATTTTGCTCACGTCCTCGCTGTCAAAGATGGCGACCCACTGCGCAAAGGGGACGCTCAGCTTGAAGGTGCAGACGGTAGTTTCCATTAGATAGAAAGCAATTGCTGGATTATTTATTGAATTAGTTTTGCGTGCTGTGTCGAGAGTTACTCCGCAAGGTTCTCTGCGCCCGTGTTCACCGCTGGTGGTGAGTCAGAACTTACGTTTAGGAGGTCGGAAGCGTTGGCTTTGAGCCACCACCGGCATTCACTACAAAGCTTTCAAAACCAATGAACCTCACTTGCATTGCTGCATGGACTCTTGTCTTGCTACTCCTTCCTTTCATCATCCTTCTCTGGGCTACCGAATCACGTCACACCCCAATTCATCGCTATCGACATATGGGCTACACCTGGCAACAAATCGCAGACCGCTATCACTGCTCAGCCAATACGGCTAGGAGGTGGTCCGAAGCCTGACTTCACTCTCAACGGAGGCGGCTAACGCCTCCCTATTCATCTTCAACACTTGCCTCAAACCACCAACTCCCATCAACACCATCGCGCTCATACAGACAGCTCCCCATTCACCAAACTCTTCCCCATCCAATAGACCCTTACCCCTTAGCTCAATCCCTCGCTCCCAATACTTCTCCAACACCAGCATCTCTTCCCGTAATTCGGCAATAGAACCCATACGTCTACAAGGTCTGCTCAGTCAACTTAACCTGGTCTTACTAACAACCTCTCTAATGCCTTTCACTAACGGCACCTGGATCTCCTACTACACCCAAAACGGTGTCCCCTACAAGACCATCATGTTTATCCATGGCGGTAAACCATCTTCTGCCATCACCGTTCCCTGCTAAACCAACAGCCGCAGGGCAAGGAAAGCAAGTTGACTTGTATCACGTCGAACATCGTGTTCCGGAACACGATGTGAAGAGCAAACTTGCCCGGGTCACCTTGAACTTCGTGCTCCGGAGCACGAAGTAAGCCAAGAGAAAAGAAAGTTGTCCCGGGACAACTTGAACCAGCGTGTTGCGCAACACTCTGAACCAGCATGCTCCGGAGCACTCTGATAAACCCAGGCCAGTACTGCCTTAACCTAGGGACTGCAACTACAGATTAACCAAGGTTATTTCTGAGCACTTCAGCTTTGAGATCCCAATCGGAACCAGAATCTGGAATGCGAAAATCAATAGCATCCCAAACAGGAATAGATAGATAATCAGCAAGTATTGAGGCGTCTTCCCGGATTGCACGTAGCGCACCATGGTCAATAATATTGATACGCTCTCCATTCATGCAAACAAGATTCAACTCATAGCTGTAATAACTGTTTTTATTTCCACTCACATATTCTCGCAATAACTGAATTGCACAGATGTTGTCAAAGCCGAAAGACTTTTCATTCTTACAAAAAACTCGCGACGAACCATTGAAAACTGATTTTTGCTTAACAAGGCGCCATAAGTACCAAAGCCCAAATCCTAAAAAGGACAGGCCAATCAATACACCAATATCCATCAATCCTGTGGATAAGGTCACAAAACAAGCTATTAATCCAATTAAAGAGAATGAGATCGAAAACAAATATGCAACAAGAGTTGGCTTAAACTCGATCGAGTTGTTCATAAGACCAGGCATTTTCTGCAATCTGTGTGTGCAGAAATTCGTACCACCCCCAACCAGTGGATCCCACGAAATCCTGAACGCCAATTCATCATTAAAGCTTTCAAGATCAAGAATTTCACGCTTATCCTTAAACAATGAAAAAAAGCCGCTCAGAATGCCCATGTCGAGGAAAATAGATAAAGCCTAAGCTAAGAACAGAAAAGCCTAATAACATAATCACTCAACAAGCATCAACCTGTCTTCATTTTGATTATATTTACAATAAAAAGCCCGGGATGTCCAAACCTCAGAACAGTACTGCACCACAAGCAGGCGGTCACGCAGTCATGGGATCGCGTCCTGCATCGAAGCAAACGACTGAGCGTGGCGGACAGCAATATCGACTGTCTAGAGCTGCTCAGGGTTTGCGTCGGGCAGCCACTTACCCCCATTTGGCGCACAAAAAATGATATTCAACCGTTTTGCATCAAAGAAGCAGCTTAGACAAGCCGCTGAAATCGCTGTCGGTGTCAGGGTATTCAATCAATGGAGCCAAGCGGATTCGAATTCCCCCATGTGGGGGATGTTAAAAATGAGTATCCACGGGAAGCTGCGCTTGTCAACTCCTTTTCAGCAATAATGGATGAGCAACAACAGCTAATCAGCAACTTCGATAAATTCAGAGCTGACATTCTAGAAAAACTAAACTGCGACACCACAACGGAGCTTTTCTCTGACGAACGCAAGGTACGCCTAGACAACGCTTATCTAGACATCGTTTCAGAGGGCTAATGAAACTGACCTTGGGAAAAAGTCCTTGAGCATGTTCACCCGACAATGCAATTTCTGATCGCAAAGACTGCTGCTTGAGTTCGATCACGCACCCCTAGCTTGATAATGATTGTGCTCACATGGCTTTTGACGATTTCAGTCGAGACAAACAGAGACTCTGGTGCATTCGTTGGCTATTCAGCTACTGATATTGCTGCTCTCCAATCACTTTGGGGAGTTGGCTAACCAAACCATACAGCTCTAACATCAACCAAACCCCAAAAAGACCCTTGCTATTGTTGAATGCTATTCCAAGTAAAAAACACCAGGCTGGGATTTTGTCCTGGTCTTTTGGATGCGTTGGTGGTAGTGGAAGTAGGTTGAATGGCATCTAAATCTATTGCGGTAGAATTGAAGAACAACTATGATTCATAAATGAAGATTACCTACAAAGGAAACACCTACCAAGAACTCATTGATTTAAACGGTGACAAAGGCAAGACATCTTTTGAAGTTCCAGCAAGTGAAACTGAGTTGATTGAATTTATCTATCAATCAGGCTATGTGAATGAGGGTGATTGTGATTGGCATGAAGATAAGTTATCCTTTGACATCCCTTCTTGGTGTAAGTTCTCACCCAACTCTTGGGAGATTGATGAAGATGGTTGGGGTGAAGGTGAGGACAAAGATTATTGGGATTGGAAAAAAACAGTTGAAACTCTCTACCCTCATAAGCCTGAGCATTATGAAACCCTTATGTATTTAACTGCCTGTCAATGGGTAGAGGGTGACTGGGACGATGAAGAGATTAATTCTAAGAGGTGTAAAGAAGAGATTGAACCAATCCTTCCACTTGTAAAACAGCTATACAAATACAACAACGGCATTGACAGCTAAACCCATCATTCCTTGCGGCAGGCTTAGTGTTATTTCGTTTGTTTCTATTTCTAGTAAATGATATTCCTGCATTATTCATCCCGTGATTAGTTTTACACGTTTTCCAAACCAGTGACAGCAATGGTTTTGAGGACACATTCAAAACTCATTTGGGTGGGTTGGTTGATTTCTACTAAACCCCTCCCATTATTTTAACTTTCCTCTAACCCTGGTTTCGCCCTAAAACACCAGTGTGTGACCAAAGGTACCAACCTTTGTTGGTGTTAAAGCATCCTCCTCAATCACCGTTCCCTGCTAAACCAACAGCCGCCGGGCAAGAAAAACAAGTTCTCACCAGGCCAACAACGATTGCCTTGGGCTTGTGATGTACGCCTCAATCAAATCCCTGAAGAGTGGCATCAACTTGCCCTGAAATTTAGAAAAACAAATGGAATCAGAGATGGGGATCAAACTCTCAGGCTGTGGTGATTAAGTTAGGAATATAAGTAGTTTGCTGGCAGATAAAGTTGACGTTAGATTTGCCATGAATAAGAAAGACTATTGCTGATTGTCGACTGCCAAAGAAGACATCTAGGTAACTTTCTACAAGTCAATGGTACCAGGTATCGGATGGCGTTTTAAGCGAATATTAAGGTGTTTCAAGAAATAAAAAGCCACCGCGATTACAGGGGCTTTTAGGGGGTATCCTCATAAGGGATAACAACACACAGATAGATGACCATACCTAACAATAGAAACAAACACCACACGCACAAAAATCGTGCACCCTTACATCCCGATTGGCTGGGGTTGCAGATAGCGCTTCAATCGCAGGCATCACTGCTGGCTCTTTCTTGCTTGGTGCTCCATAACCATTGCTTCCAAAGCGATATTTAATGTCTGCCGTAAAGCGTGTATCAAAAGCCTCGTCATATGAGAGGTTTGCACCAAGTGTTAAACCATTGCTGATGTTGTAAGCCAGCCTTCCTTTAACACCAGAACCATCAATATGTTCTTGATCTCTGTGTTGGAAGTAATAACTAACAGAAGCATTGAGATCCGGCGTGATGCTATAGCCAACATCGATGCCATAGACATTAAGAGCACCACCTTTGTAGTGGCTATTCAGGCGTTTCTCGACATCACCAATAGGAACCAGTGCATAGGCATTAAAGTTCCAAGTGTCTGAGACTACTTCTAACCCTGCAGC
>QCLC01000072.1 GCA_003214855.1 Prochlorococcus sp. AG-412-I05
AGGCAATTCCAGCATTGTTGACAATCTCAGGCATGAGGACTACTCCCAAGTGGATGGGATGAATGAAATTCGCTTTGACGCTAGCGACATCAAGCTCAATGAACGGCTATCTCAATAGAAGAAGATGGTGAGGGGGGTCTGCATCAATCAAAGCAACACGACATCCTGAAGAAACTGTTTAATAACGCATAAAAAGTTAATTCTGCACTCTTCCTTACGCAGTCAGGATGGAAACACTTTGGCTCTAGGTTCAATTAAGAGTTGAGTTCCATATGGTGAGTTCTTTAAGTGCCTATCTTGGGGAGATCGGGCGACATCAACTTCTGACACCTGAACAGGAACTGACAATGGGTCGGAAGGTTCAGGCCATGGTTGCGCTTACTGACCGCTGCCATCTTGCTGGTGGAGCAGGGCCCGAATGCGAATATTCAGATGATCAGCGCCTCACCATTCGTCGTGGTGAAAAAGCCAAGAATCGGATGATCACTTCCAATTTAAGACTTGTAGTGAATCTTGCCAAGCGCTACCAGGGCAAGGGTCTTGATCTTCTCGATCTGATTCAAGAAGGCACGCTTGGACTTACCAGAGCAGTGGAGAAATATGACCCAACCCGTGGCCATAGATTTTCGACCTATGCCTATTGGTGGATTCGCCAGGGGCTTAACCGGGCACTATCGACCCAGAGCAGGACGATACGAATTCCCGTTAATGTGAATGAGAAACTAACTAAATTAAGGGCAGCAAAGTCAAGACTGATGCAGAGCAACGGCTTGCCTCCCACTGCTGAGCAATTGGCAAAAACCATGCGACTGCCGATGGCCGAAGTGGAAGATCTGCTCGCTTGTGAATTACGCAGTGTGACAGTGAGCCTTCAAGGAGTTGTGAAGTCAAAATCCGATCCTTCAGAACTTGCGGATGTCCTTCCCAGCGAAGAGATCCCTCCGATGGAGCGTGCCGAAATGGCGGAAAGAACTGCATCGGTATGGACTTTGCTCAATCGTGCGAACCTCACTCCTAAAGAACGGATGGTGGTCACACTTCGTTTTGGACTCGACGGATCTCATGAATGGCGCACCCTCGCGGAAGTTGCACGACATATGAGTTGTAGTCGCGAATACTGCAGGCAGGTGGTACAAAGGGCACTGCGAAAACTTCGCAAATCAGGAATTCAGAGTGGTTTGGTAGAAAGCACCCTCTAAGCGATAAACCTCACTGAAAAGTAGGAAATCCGCCCCAAGAAGGGGCGGAGCTCATCTTATGAATCCCCATAAATCAGGTAAAAATGGAATGACATCGGCGCCGACAAACCATGGTTGATGAGGCCACCGCAACTCACACCACCGTTGATGCAACGGTGCTGGAAAGTTCCGTTATTGATCAGAGTCTGTTTCAAAAGGTGTTGCGTCAGGCTGGGCGAAGCCTTGCAATGCCGGCTTTAGAAGCTTTGGAAATGCTCCTGGATGCATCAACACCTGCACAGGCCAGACTCACCATGCTCGCTGCACTGACCTACCTCATCATGCCCATTGATTTGGTTCCAGATTTGATCCCTGTCGCAGGATTTAGTGATGACCTTGTTGCACTGACCGCAGTCGTAAGCCTCTGGAGCAATCACATGACCCCCCAGATTCGTGATCGTGCCCGACGCAAACTAGATCGGTGGTTTCCAGTTTGCGGCTGATGTCAGGGTGGTCTGGTCAAGTTGAAGATGAGCTGACCCTTCTGTTGAAGGATTGGTTGAAGCAGCAGGGACGTACCCAGGCAGACCTGCGTCGAAGCCTTCAGGCTGTGTCGACTCGCATGCCTGCCTTGCTTGAGGTCCTGCAACGTGAACATCGCCTGGGAGGAATACCACGGGTGGCGGCACGTCTATGTGAAATTGAAGCGGAATGGGTTGGAACGAATGCATCATCTCCATCCGACAACCAAAAAGATGCCGATCCTTTCAGCCAACTAGACCTACTTCTGCAAGAAATCCGCGACGACTGCGGCAGCTGAATCAGATGACAGGCAAAGTGGATCTGAATGACTGTTTCATCATGCGTTTGTCCTTACTTGTGACTTGCCTAGGAATAACTGCCAGTCTGCAATTAGCTGCTCCTCTAAGCCTGCAGGCACAGTCGGAGGGTTGGCTACTTGGACCGAACAGCAGTACAGGTGAGAACAGCAAAGTCGTGCCCAGTAACTGCATTGAAGAGGCGGATGGATCCATTACCTGCGATACCAAGATTGAGAATCCCAGCGGCGATACCCCTGCTCAGCCTTCCTACAATCCTTTCAATAACTGAGATCCGCCTTGCGCCGTCTCAAGCGGGCAATCCCTTCGTTCCTCAATCTAGTGGATTGGGGAGAAAGAGTAATTGTCAAGGTTCTCACAGTGATCACCGTTGTTTTGATCATTGCGGCATTGATACAGCTCATCGTGAATGTTGGCAATGAATTGTTCGCTGATTCACAGCAGAGCTGGCTGGGGGATGACTTAATCAAGGTACTTGGTGATCTGTTAACTGTGCTGATTGCTCTTGAAGTGCTTCAGAACGTCACCAGTTATCTCCGTCGCCACGTGGTACAGATTGAGCTGGTGCTTGTTACAGCGCTGACAGCCGTGGCGCGCAAAGTGATTGTGTTGCCACCAGGATCTGATGATAAACCTCAGTTACTGGCTGGACTTGGGATTGCCTCGATTGCTTTGGCCGGGGCTTATTGGCTGGTTAAGAGAGCGACAATTGATCCGGCCCTTTCTACTCGTTCCAGAACAAAGCCAACCAAATTGTCCCAGGGTGAGGATCAGTTCGTTCCACACGATGCAGACGGTGAGGGGCCAAATGCAGCTGATCTCCAACGCTGAGATCAACCCACGCATCGGGATCTTTCAGTTGCATACGTGCACTCCCCTTGATTAGCACAATCCATTCGTGATCAGCCTGGTCATACCAGAACCCCTCTGGACTAGATGCAGCACAAGAGAGAATTAGTTCTAGGCGCCAATTTGAACCAGCGTGGAGAAGGTGCTGTTCTTCCTGTCCTTGTGGAGGTAATGGCCGCGTTAGTAGGTTGGCATCGGAAGAAAGCTGCTCGACAGGCTCAAGTTCACCCCAACGGCGTCCAATCTCAAAGCCCCAAGATCGAGCTAACTTCACCACTTGGTTGTGATCTCCACAAGCGGCTAGCAGCTCCCGTCGGCCAGGGACAGTTTCGAGCGACTGAATCATTTTTTGAAGCTGTTGCACCTTGTCGAGGAATCGGTAGAGATCCTGTTCTGCCATCCACTTCTCCAGAATTCATTTCCAACTAATGATGCTGACAACAAATTGTTCAAGGCATCAGCGAAAAATTTTTTTGGTTGCCTCATCCGCTTTGTTCATCACAACACGCATAGAAATACTCAACCATGAAAACCTTTGACCAGGATTCACAACCTATTTCCATGCCTTACATCAGCCAGCCTATGAGAGCCGTGAACAGCAGTTGATTCGGCGCAAGATCTGCTCTAGGCCTTTGTGATAACCCAGTCCTCTCTTTCACGAAGAGGCAAAGCCCATCCGCAACTGTTAAAGCGGTATCAGCAGATCACAACAGATCACTACGGCAGACTGAGGCGTTACTGCTGATGATTGCATGAACCTACAGATTCGTCTGAGGCGACTTGTATTTGAACTTGGGGGCCAAGCTGCAGGATTATTAATCCTAATCTCTACACTCTTGATCCATCCTATTGGCACCATTGCATTGGATACCGATGCTGGAGGATCGTTATTCAAGCAACACTGTTCAGGGTGTCATGTAAATGGTGGCAATATCATTCGACGTAACAAAACCCTTAGGCTCAAAGCACTAGAGCGGAATGGTCTAGATAACCCTCAAGCAATCGCCAGAGTAGCTCGAGAAGGGATCGGGCAAATGTCTGGTTACGAGGATGTTCTCGGCGATAGTGGAGATCAGCTCTTGGCGGCCTGGATATGGGCTCAAGCTCAGAATGCTTGGACCCAAGGGTAAACCTCAAGAGAGGTCCATATTCCTTCCTTCCAGTAAACGTCTTGCTCTAGAAGCTTCCTAACAACATCAAGACTTACGGCTTCGAAAATCCCAAAAACATGAGTGCTCCCTTCTGTTGGACCAAGAGTGATCAGAATGCCCTGTTTCTTAAGAGTGGTAAGCCTGTTGAGGTGTTCTTCACGAAAAGGGCTTCGCTTTTCAAGTGCGTTCTCGCAGTAAGTACCCCAAAGAACAAATCGTGCCATGTCTGCAGCGTAAAACTCATCGCTAAAATTTGTCTCTTAAAGGATGGCACAAATGGGTAACTAAACGCTATGTTGTTGAAGTAGATTTCTGTTTTACAAATCATGCTCACCGGCAGCGACCTCCTCACGAAAGTCAAAGACCTGGGTGATGTCAGCAAATCCGATCTTGTTCGCGCCTGTGGCTACGTCTCCACGAAGAAGGATGGTGGAGAACGCCTTAATTTCACTGCTTTCTACGAAGCTCTACTAGAAGCTAAAGGTGTAAGCCTTG
>QCLC01000073.1 GCA_003214855.1 Prochlorococcus sp. AG-412-I05
GGCCAAAACGACCATGACGATATCCACACGGCACCACTGATTGCACTTGAGGAGGTGCTTGAAACAAGCAGCTTGCGTCGCGGCATAAGCCGAGAACAGTTACTAAGTGAGTTGTTGCGTGATCTCGATCATCGCCGTGTAATCCCCTTGCTAGGAATGCTGCCGAGAGGCTGGAGGATGGCCCCGCCGTGCTTCCTGAACGTCTACTTGGGTTTGCAATCCTATTAGAAGATGGTTTGCTAAGGCCTTTGCTGTTGGCAGCGTTAGCTGATGACCTACAGCATCTGCTGCCAACTTCGCCAAGTTAATTATTGAGAAGCTTTGAAGTCAGCAACTTCAATGCCAACGGATGAGACATCAATTGTTGATGCGTGATGACTGGAACGGCCTGTTGCTCCCCCACCGGTAATACGGCTTGCCAGCCTGGAAAAACCATTAGATCCCATCGGCAGAAATAACTACTGCATTCAATGTCTTCTAAGGCTGAAACGTCGCTGTTGAGCTGGCGCAGTAAGGGGCTGCCGCGCTTCATATTCGCTATGCCAGCAAACAACCAGCCGGGAATCCACTGGGCTGTGATGGTGCCTTGCTGTGGACTTCCTACACTCAGAAAACGATGCGTTCGTCGTGCTCCACCTAGTTGTTGCAGCCAAATTCGACTGATTACCCCTCCCATCGAGAATCCAAGTACATCGATCACCCTCTCAGATCCCCACTGCTCAATGATGAGTTGATCCAACGTCTTGGCCAGCTTAAAAAGCGGAACAACTCCCAGGCGATGGGGTAGGTGGGGGATCTGCAGAGGTAGCTGATGCTGTTCGAGTGCCTTCACCAACCGCTCAAAAAGATGCGGGGTATCCCAAAGACCATGTACAAGCACCAATGGTCGACGGGGTTTATCCACTGATGCGACATGCGTAAACATCGCGAAAAGCCTTAACAAAGATCAGGGTGTTGGCCAATGGCGACACCTCTCAACAGCCACACTGCCACTAAACCCAGGCACCGGCGCAGCACATTTACGCACAAGCACTCGCATCGGCACAGGACCGTAGAGATCTTCCAAGAGCACTAGCAATCGCTCGCTGAAGTGTTCGATGGTGAAACACTCCAGTTCAAAGGAGAGTCGTTGCATTGCACCAATAGCCAAGCTGTAGTCCGCAGTGGCATTGAGGTCATCATCCAGGGCAGCCTTGTCAAGGTCTAACCAAAGGCTGAAATCCAAGCTGAACCACTGACCTTCACGTCTTTCATGGTCAAGCACACCCACGTGAGCCCACAAGCGCACATCGTTAACATGAATGGCTCCTAAAGGGAGACGATTGATCACAGCGGTAGGTCCCTGTGAGTGAACATGCATTCACCATTGGCATAGTCCGCCACAATGTGGCCTTGTCCACGCAACCGATAGCGATAGGTCACCAGCCCTTCCAAGCCAATCGGCCCCCTTGGAGGCAGTGTTTGAGTACTGATTCCAACCTCGGCTCCAAAGCCATAACGGAATCCATCGGCAAAACGCGTGGAGCAATTGTGAAAAACACCGGCACTATCGACAGCTTGGAGAAAACGCTCAGCCGTCTCCTGATCATTGCTGACAATCGCCTCCGTGTGACGGGAGCTATAGCGACGGATGTGATCTAGGGCTCCCTCTAGATCAGGTACCACTTTCACTGAAAGAATGAGATCGAGATATTCCGTAGCCCAATCCTCTTCACTTGCTGACTCTTCTATTCCTAAAGCCCGGCTAGCTGAATCCCCAAGCAGACGAACCCCGGCCTGATGAAAAGCAGGAATTGCAAGCTCTAAAAATGACGGTGCAATGGACTGATGAATGAGCAGAGTTTCAATAGCGTTGCATGCTGCGGGGTATTGGGTTTTGCTGTCGATTGCAATCTGGAGGGCCTGCTTCAGATCCGCCGCGGCATCAAGATAGAGATGACAGATTCCGTCCGCATGACCAAGAACCGGAATTCGTGTGTTGTCCTGAATGAAACGCACCAGTTCGTTGCTGCCGCGAGGGATGATTAAATCCACTAGGCCATCAAGGCGAAGTAGGGCAAGGCTTTCCTGACGGGTCGTGAGTAAGGCAATTGCCTCGGGATCGATCTCTGTTTCAGCCAGACCATTCTTCAACGCCTCAATGATGGCCTGATTGGTTTGGCTTGATTCGCTGCCGCCCTTGAGAAGTGCGCCATTGCCAGAGCGAATCGCCAGTGAAGCGATCTGAATCACGGCATCTGGGCGCGCCTCAAAGATGACCCCCAGGACTCCAAGAGGAACGGTGATGCGCTCCAGCACAAGATCTTGATCTAGTTCACGATGCAATTGACGCAAACCAAGGGGATCAGATAACTGAGCCAACTGCCTGAGCCCCTCGATAGCCGCATCGAGTTTGCTTTCATCAAGCTTGAGCCGCGCCATCAGGGCAGAAGCAAGTCCCTCAGTTCGAGCCTTCTCTAAATCGAGTCGATTAGCCCTCACGATCTGCTCAGAGCTTGACAGCAATGCATTGGCCATTGCGATCAGGGCCTTACGCCGCTGGGTGTCATCACTTTGCCCAAGAGCCATGGCTGCTTGCCGCACCTCTGCTGCAAGTTGCAGCAACTGGGCGGAAGGCTCAGGAACTCCAGCAGAAGTTGTCATCACAGCGCGGCACAGCTGTGCTCATCATCACTCCTCAAGGGGCATTGCCGACACTTAAGAGACGTTGAAGGGCAAGTCGAGCTGCCCCCAGGCGACCAGCTCCATTACCAAGGGCACAGGAGCGAATCTGCAAACCTTCCCTGCTCACAGCTTGCACTCGCTTCTCTACTTCCTGACGGACCGCTGGTAGGAAATGAACTGCTCCACCTGCAAGACCTCCTCCGACCAGCACCAGCTGAGGGGTGAAAACATAGATGAGAGAACTGATTCCCACCCCAAGTTTGCGGCCATAGGTTTCCCAGATCTCGAGAGCCTTGTGATCGCCAGAAGCAGCTCGGTCGCTTAATTCTTCTGGGTCCCCAGCCCATAGACGTTGAAGGGCGCCAATGCTGGCGTACTGCTCTAGGGAGCCTTGGTTGCCACTGTTGCAGCTGGGACCTTCCGAATCCACCCCAATTAGACCAGGCTCGGCTGCAGCTCCGTTATGACCGACAAACAATTGCCCCCCAAGCATGACGCCCCCACCTACTCCGGTGCCAAGAGTGAGCAGAACGACGTTTTCAAAATCTTGGGCCGCGCCCTTCCATGCTTCACCAACGAGAGCACAGTTGCCATCATTCGCCAGGGTGACGTGCCGATTCAGTCGTGGTTCCAACCAGTCGGCTAAAGGAACCTCCAGCCATCCAGGCAGGTTGATACAGACCCTGGCGACCCGCCCTTCAGCATCCATTGGTCCTGGCAAGCCCACTCCCACGAATGCAGCATGATGGTTTGGATCAACAGTCTCGATAGCTTCGCAAAGAGCAACTGTGACAGCACCTGGCACCGAGGGTTGAGGGGTTGGCAACTCGGTTTCTGCCAATAGATGGCCCTGCTGATCAAATCGACCTAACTTGATCGCGGTACCTCCCAAATCGACACCGATGAACTGAGCTGAGTTGATTGCCAACTGGTCAAAAGCGGAAAAATAATTGCAATTGGCTCTGCCAAATTCCCTGGCCGTCTACAGAACCTGAGAGATTCATGCTGGGACTGATTTGATAAGTAAGGGTGCCTTGCGGAGGAATATCGTTGCGGTCTGGTGTCGCCAAAATAGAAACGTTAAGTCGCTTAGTGATATCAATACCAATGTCTGTGACTAACTCGAGCGTGGGTGGGACTTGCCCAGAAACGCGCTCTTGTTGACTTGTCACAACCGGCGAGACGTATGCAGGATAAAGGGCAATTTGCATTCGTTGACTGAAAGCATCAGAGATTGTTCCAAGAACAGGCGTGAGAAGAGATTGACCGATCACAGTCGCTAGTGCTGCACCACCATCTTCTCCCGATAACCCTGCTAGTGAATTTCCTCCAATTAACCCCAGCAATTGAGCACGAGGCAGTGACGGCGAGCTGCGTAAGTCAATGTTTTG
>QCLC01000074.1 GCA_003214855.1 Prochlorococcus sp. AG-412-I05
CCAAACATTGTGCGATATCCGAGGTCTTTCCCTTCTTTCCAAGTGCCTTCTGCATAACGGATGGTGTTCAGAAGGGCTCGACGTTCGGGCGTTATTAAATAGTGTGGCCTTTGGCTTCTATTGCTTTGAGAAGCAACGTTCACCCTAAAAGCATGTTCTTTAGGCAACTGGATGCGTTCAGCTTGCAAGGTCTGACCAGTACCCATGAGAACACCCAAACTGATCATGGCGGAAGTTGCCGTGACCCAATTCGAATGATTCGATTGACTTGAAAAGCCAAAGTGCAATCGGAACGAGCGAAGCACGTAAACCAACTAAACGGTTTGTCACATTGATCAATCCCTCCCCCGCCTGGCGAGATGGTGATCAATGCCCTTGACTCACTCAGCAGAGTGTGCATAAGCCTGAAGCTGGCATTGACAACAGATTCTGCGTCTCACGAGACCCTTGCTGATGACTAGAACTCGCTGACTTCAGCTCCACGAGGAGGCCTCGGCCATCGCTGGGCTCCAATGATTAGCAAAACTTGTCTTTTAGCCTGTATTGATTAGCTGGCGGTCAGGAAGCCAAGGGCCTGGCGAACTCGTTGAAGGGTTGCTTGGGCGGTCTCTTGCGCTCTGGTCCTGCCTTGATCAAGAACTCTGATGAGTTCAATGCGGTCGCCCATGAGTTGTTGATAGCGATGCTGTATCGGCTCAAGAGCTGACACAGTGGCGTCGGCCAGCAGAGGCTTGAAGGTTCCCCATCCCATTTCTGCGCATTCTTGGGCAGCTGCGTCTCTTCCTCGACCACTAAGGATGGCGTAAATCCCAAGCAGATTGTCGGCCTCCGGGCGGTCTGGGTTGCCAAATTGCAAGCCCATTTGGGGGTCTGTCTTGGCCCGCTTGATTTTTTTTGTGATCAGTTCAGGCGGATCAAGCAGTGTGATACGACTTCCTTCATTGGGGTCACTTTTACTCATCTTGCTGCGGCCATCGCTAAGGCTCATCACTCTTGCCCCCTCTTTAATGATCAAGGGATCTGGGACTTTAAGGACAGGTTTCTCTTCACTACCGAAGCGGGCATTGATGCGCTGCTGAGCGATGTCACGGGCGAGTTCTAGATGTTGTTTCTGGTCTTCGCCCACGGGCACCAAATCAGCGTCATAAAGAAGAATGTCTGCTGCCATTAACACCGGATAGTCCAGCAGTCCCACAGAAACGTTGTCTCCCTGTTTGACTGACTTCTCTTTGAACTGGATCATTCGCTCTAGCCAGTTCAAAGGCGTAACACAGTTCAGCAACCAACAGAGCTCACTGTGGGCGGACACCTGACTCTGCACAAAGATGCTGCAGAGATCTGGATCCATCCCACAGGCCAGGTAGAGAGCGGCTGTGGAGAGGGTCTCCTCGGCCAAACGTTCTGGATCGTGAGGAACGGTAATGGCATGTAAATCAACGACACAGACATAGGTGTCATGGCTGCTCTGAAGATCTACCCAGTTGCGGATGGCCCCCAACCAGTTGCCCAGATGGAGGGTGAACGTTGCTTCTCAAAGCAATAGAAGCCAAAGGCCACACTATTTAATAACGCCCGAACGTCGAGCCCTTCTGAACACCATCCGTTATGCAGAAGGCACTTGGAAAGAAGGGAAAGACCTCGGATATCGCACAATGTTTGGAGGGGGTGTCTTTGAGGATCTCTCTCAACACCCCAATCGAGTTGTGGTGAAGTTCTACAGCAGTGCAGCAGCAGGGGCCTATCAATTCATCCCATCAACTTGGATGGCAGTAGCGAAGGAGCTGAACTTGCCCAATTTCCAACCACAACATCAAGATCAAGCCGCGTTGCACTTAGTTAGCAAGCGCGGTGCCCTCAAGGAAATAGATTCTTTTGGTTTAACTCACTCCGCGATGGCTCGTCTTGCACCGGAATGGGCTTCGTTTCCTAATTGGTCTGGCAACAGCAATTACGGACAGCCAGTCAAGAGCCATGCAGAGTTGGCAAAATTTTATTCAGCCAATTTGCGGCAACTGCAGCAGCAGGCCTTAACAAGCTAAAAGCATCTGACTTCAGAACCAATAGAAGTTGTGGGCTTCTACTCGAAAGACATCCCTTGATTGCAACCAAACCCTAGCGTTCCCCTTGCGGATCACTCTCTAAAAGAGACATCCAAAAAGGATGACTATCACAACAAAAGCAGACAATCTCGGCAGCTTTCTTGCCACGAGCAAAGCCATAGTCGATGCCCTCAACCATGACCGTGAGCATCGCGATCATGGCAGTAAGCGATTTGCTCACTTGTTTTGCTGAGGGGCCTGCTGGTAGCTGGATTATTAGCAAAGCTCGAATTCCATGACAGATCATTCCCTAAGCAGAAAATGTTAGGCATCAAGCGTCGCTCGGATTGATTACGATCAAAGCCATCTGTGCTGGGGGTAGGCAGGTAATGCCAACATCTTTTGCTCACGACAGCCAAGATCCCTTAGGCGGTTAGATCGGCTGTATAAAAAAACATTTTGAGATCGTAGGAAAGAGCTCTGGAGAATCTAAGCAAGCTCCTATTGAAGTCTATGCTGGTATTTTGCTTGTTGAACTGGCCAGGAAGTTTTATCCTATGTTCCTTTTTTACAGTGTTCCTCTACGCTGTTGCTAATGTGCATGTGCAAAATGTTCTACTCCAGCATTCAGAGATGCCAGGCTTGCGAATGATATAGCTGATAAAATAAAACTCTATTGCAAATCATCAAAGAAAACGCCTTGTTATGCCTGTTATTACACTTCCAGACGGAAATAAAAAGAAGTTTGATCAACCGGTAACCATTATGGAGGTGGCCGAAAGCCTTGGGCCTGGATTGGCCAAAGCGGCTATCGCAGGCCGAGTCAATGGCGTATTGCTTGACACCTGTATCCCTATTGAGAAAGACTCTGACGTCAATATCATTACGGCTAAAGACCAAGATGGAATTGAGACTATTCGCCACTCATTTGCTCACTTAATTGGTCATGCGGTAAAGCAATTATATCCCGAAGCAAAGATGGCTATTGGTCCAGTTATTGAAGACGGATTTTATTATGACATTGCCTATGATCAGCCCTTTACTCCTAAAGACTTGGAAGCGATTGAGGCTCGAATGAAAGAGCTGGTTAAACTTGATTACGACGTCAATGTTGAAATAGTTTCAAGGGAAGAGGCTCATAAGGAATTTGAAAAGCGATCTGAGCCTTACAAGATCGAAATCGTAGATGAAATTCCTGAGAATGAAATTATTAAGCTGTATCGACATCAAGAATATACTGATATGTGTAGAGGTCCACATGTGCCTAACACAAGGCATTTACGCACTTTCAAATTAATGAAAGTGTCAGGGGCTTATTGGCGAGGTGATTCAAATAAAACAATGTTGCAGCGCATCTATGGCACAGCCTGGGGAAGTTCCAAAGAGCTGAAAGCTTATCTCAAGCGCCTTGAAGAAGCTGAAAAGCGCGATCATCGCAGGATCGCCAAACAAATGTCTTTGTTTCATGCTCAAGAAGAAGCGCCTGGGATGATCTTCTGGCATGCCAAGGGTTGGGCTATTTATCAGGTTTTAGAGCAATATATTCGCGAGACCCTTAGCCTGCATGATTACCAAGAAATCCGAACTCCTCAGGTTGTAGACCGCTCCTTATGGGAGAAATCAGGCCATTGGGAGAAGTTCAAAGATGACATGTTCACAACGACATCTGAGAATCGTGAATATGCTATCAAGCCGATGAATTGTCCCTGTCATATACAGATCTTCAATCAAGGCCTAAAAAGTTACCGTGACCTGCCAATTAGATTTGCTGAGTTTGGTTCATGCTTAAGGAATGAACCATCGGGTTCACTTCATGGGCTCATGCGCGTGCGCAATTTTGTTCAAGATGATGCTCACATCTTTTGTACTGAGCTTCAGGTTCAGGAAGAGGTCTCTAAGTTTATTGATCTAGTCTTTGAGGTTTACAGATCATTTGGGTTTGACTCGGT
>QCLC01000075.1 GCA_003214855.1 Prochlorococcus sp. AG-412-I05
TATGGGCTCAAAGACAGCGATGCCGACAGCGGGAGTGGTGATGATGTCGTTGAAATCAATGCATCTGCACGCAGCCGTGGTGGTTATGCAGAAGCTATTGGTCTTGATGCATCAAGCCTCGATACCGGATCTGGTGATGATCAAGTTGAAATTAATGCTCGCGCTTTTGGTGGTGACACCAATGCCTGGGGCCTGCGTGATAGTGATGTTGATACAGGTTCTGGTGATGACAACGTTGAAATCAATGCAACAACCAGATCCACTTATTGGGATCCAGCCTACGGCGCTGAAAACAGCTCCATCGATACAGGTTCTGGTGATGACAGCCTAAAAATCAACGCCAGAGCAACTGGTTTCGGTCGGGGATTGGTTGAAGCGATTGGCGCTGTCGGGAGTATCTTTAACTTAGGAAAAGGTGATGATCAGGTTGAAATCAGTGCATCTGCATTCAGCAGGAGTGGAGAAACAAATGTTGTTGCTCTCAAAGACAGCATTATTGACCTAGATCAAGGTGACGACTTCGCAAGCATCAGGGGAGGAACAGTAAACAGCACAATCCTGGGTGCTAGTGGCGACGATCTAGTCGAACTTTATGGAGAAAACTCCTTTAATGTTGTTTTTGATGGCGGAGATGGTGAAGATGAACTAGAGGTCCATGGGGGGTTTGGAATTACCTACATAACGGGCGATGGTTCAGATAATCTGGTCTTCACAGTGGATTACTATAACAGTCTGATTAGTAACTTATGGATTAGTGATGGCCCCATCTTCCCGACAAATCCCTTGCTATCTCATTCTCCGGTTAGTGCCGATCCCTTACCATCACCTGTTGGAATAGGTCCAACACCACACCCAGGCCCTGCAGGTGATGATTTGGTTGCTGAAATAAGTGTAGTTACTGTTCCTGAATTCACCACTGATCTGATCATGGATGTTGTGAATGAGGCAATTGCTGACTCCGTCCCATCGTTTAACTCAAGCACTCCTTTAATTGTTACAGATTTTACGGTAGGCACCAACGGTGATACCTTGAACTTCGACGATCTGCTGAATAATCTTGCTATTGATTATGATGGATCTAATGCATTCTCAGAGGGCTATATCAGCCTTGTTCAGAATGGAAGTGACACAATTGTCAGCTTCGATGCTGATGGCATGGGTGGTAATCAGTCAAGTGTTGTTCTCAGCACCCTTGAGAATGTAGACATGAGCCTATTTGGTAATGACAATGTTGATTCTGAGGTGGATATTCAAGTAATGATCCCAACCAGCGAAATCACTGAATTGGATGTGCTTGAAGCTGATTCGCTCATTAACCAGATGGTCGAAGAAATAGCAATATCAACTGTCGGAATTGACGTTGGCCAAGTCACACATGATCTCGATCCAATCACTAACCTGACGGTTGAATCAACAGCAACATCTATACATATAGATGCTGCTGATCCAATTACTAACTTGACGGTTGAATCAACAGCAACATCTTTAGAGTCCTCTTCTCAAACCACTCTAATCGAGAATCCTTTGACAGCATCAACAACTTTTGAAGAAGGTGTTGTCACGGTTATTGAGGCTTCCTCGGAAGTAGAGGCAGTTATGGCAGGTCCAGTATCGGCTTTAGAGCCTTCATCATCGACATTAAACCCAATAGTTGATTCTGGTGCTGCGATGACATTTGAACAATCATCAGGAGGTTCGACAGATGAAACATTGGTTTAAATCTTATTGTAAGATGCATGGCTAGACCATACACGAAGGGCATAAAATAAAGCAGTCATTGACTTGAGCCAAACAACAAAAAATCCATCCAAAGATGCCTTGACCAACAAGGCATCTTTTTGCATTCGTCAATAAGTGAAGAATTAGAATTATCAGCGAAATCCCATCAGCCAAAACAGTTTATTCTTGATATGTTGTTAAAACAACAATAATTCATTTGAATGCATGAATTGAAAAGAGTGGTGACACTATATTCTTTTCCATTCTTTGGATTAAAGATGAGAGATGCCATTCTCTGATGAATCCCTAGTTGAAACAGTAAAAGCAGTAAAAACACCGCCAGCAAACCCACTCGCATGTCCGATCCAGCTGACTCCAGCTGGAGAAACTCCAGGGATTAAGGCAGCTAAATAACTGCCAAAAAGAATCAGGCAGATTATTGATAGAATAATCGCCCAGAAACTGCGCTCAAGAAAACCGATTAGCAAGAGATAACCAAGCAGTCCATAAATGACGCCCGACATGCCATGACTGCCTCTAGGCCAAAACAACCAAATAGGTATTTCCATCACGACAACAGCGATCAAAACAGCAATGTAATCACGAAAGCCCTTGGTTAGCACCAACCAGCTCAAAGGTAAAAACATAATTGTGTTAGAGATCAGATGGCCAAAACCTGCATGGCTAAATGGAGCTGTAAGTAGACTCCACCAAGGCAGACCAGGCCCTAATGGCAGATTCCAGCTCCCCGAAAAAAACAGCTGATCAATACTCTCCTGCAGCCAAGCAATCCCCATAATGATGAGAGGGAGCAATAACCGAAAGGCCAGCATTTGTTTACGCTTGGATTGGTTCACTCAAGATGCTTTGAAATGACAATTGCATGATTCACCATTTTATTGTGCTCAACTCCCCTACAACTCCATTAAGACATCGTAGTAATCAGTAGAGGTGCAGATCAATAACGTGCGATCAAAGCTGATCTTCCCTGACATTTCGAACCTAAGAACGGTTCTCCAGCAGGCTTGAATGACGCCGCTACCAGTGATGAATCGACATTGCTAAGGTGAAAATCCAAGCGTTTTGAAGCTAGAGCATTGATCAAACAACAGCGTTCTATATATATTTTCGCTAGACCTTGTGCAATCTTCAGCAAATCGACATGGGCATCAAGCTGGCCATCAGTGGAGCCTCTGGCAAAACCGGCTATCGAGTTGCCGAGGAAGCCCTAAAGGAAGGGAATCAGGTGCGCCTGTTGCTTCGTCCAAACTCCCTTTTGCCCGACAATTTGAGCCAATGCGATCTACGGCGCTTGTCATTGGCAGATGAAACAGCCCTCGATGAAGCACTTGAAGGCTGCGACGCGCTTGTGCTCGCAACAGGTGCCAGACCCTCTGCAGATCTCACCGGCCCTGCGCGGGTTGATGCTTTAGGAGTAAGACAGCAAATCGCCAGTTGCCAAAGGGTTGGCGTCAAAAGGGTTGTTCTGGTTAGTTCGCTCTGTGCCGGACGATGGTTGCATCCACTCAACCTTTTTGGTCTGATCTTGGTTTGGAAACGCCTAGGAGAACAGGCACTTGAGCAAAGCGGTCTCGATTGGACTGTGATCAGACCAGGTGGCCTGAACGATCGAGAAGAGGACCTAGAGAAAGAAGGGATCCTTTATACAGCGGCCGATTGTCAGGAAGACGCTAGAATTCCACGACGATTAGTTGCGCGTTGCTGTATTGAAGCCCTCAAGACTCCCTCCTCAATTGGCCGCATTATTGAGGTCACGAGCGACCCTGATCTGAAGCTAATCACAATGAAACAAGCACTTAAAAATATCAATGCTCTGGCGTCATAGTGTCGTCAGATGAGGAGTGTCTGGTCATGAACACCAATGCAAAAATTGATGCCTTGCAGCTGATGCTTACCGACCTGCGCACTCGTAACGAACCCATTCGTCACAAGGCGGCATTTCGAGGCTGCCAACCTGAGTTTCAGGCACTCGTTACCAAGCTGATTGAACAACTTGAAAGCGAACTTCTTGAGGAGAAACAACGTAAAAGAAACCATAGTAACCATGCATCTGGCTCTTGATACTTGCCAGTGGTTCAGCTTGATTAATCAGCCTTGGATCACAACATAATGGCTTCTAAATGAGAAATAATATAGGCCAACACAACAGGTAGATCCCTAAAGGAAGTAATTAGCTCCCCCCGCCAATGATTCGAGAAAGACCAAATAAATGAATCTAGTGATTTATCACTTGCCGACCAAGCCA
>QCLC01000076.1 GCA_003214855.1 Prochlorococcus sp. AG-412-I05
TAAGAGTTCATATCGAAAGCTATGGCTTTGAAACAGCTAATCCCAACAAGCTATTCAGCTCCCTGGCGCAACCAACAACAGCAGCGGGTTGATCAGATGCAATCGCCTTACCGAGAGCCTCCATTAATCCATGGGTGATCTGTGCCACTAACTTCTGGCGATCAACTCCTGACTCTTCAAGATCATCGACAAGCTGCTGATGTGCAGCACCTACAACACGTCTTGCTTTCCTACGGCTAATCCCCCAGTGCTCGGACACGCAGGCCACAGTTGCTGTTGTTGATCTACAAGCCATCAAACGTTTAACAGCCCAGTTGAGTCTTTGTTGTTCTTCTGCTTTGCAAATGCGTGCTGCCATGAGTCGATTGTTCCAGGTGTCTTGGGGGGTGTAAGTAGGAAAAATCCCTGGGGGGTTGAGGTAGGAAAAATAATCACGGTGGTCCATAGAGATAAGGGGGTCTTCCCTTACCGATGGAATTCTCCTTTGACCTACTCAGCAATCCTTCGCCGAACATTTGAGTACAGATCCTTCTTGTCACTTCATAGGAACTTTCAATAAGTTTAGCGATGTCGTTACTCGTTAATGGTTGGGGTGATTGAGAGAAATGGTTACGCACCTTCTGTTCAATCTTTAATCGGTCTTGTGGCATAGACCCATCAACGACTTCTCTAAGACTCTACGAAAAATCTTCGAGGTCTCCCTCTAAGTCCCAGAGAGTATCTGTCCTGCAGTAACGCTTTCCTAGGCAACGTAGGCGGAAGTGATCTGGCCATTCAGGCTCAGCTACTTTGTATAGCGCCCAAAGGTCAGTGCAAGCATTGCTAATCGTTGCTAGGCCTGAGATGTCGTGGGCCGTCACAGTCTTTCTAATTCTATTTTCCATAGGTTTATTTAAGTGAGTTGGGACGATGAAGCTCACTTGGTTCTCAGATAGACATTTGCCTATTCTGTAGAGATTTCTAGTAAACTCTGTATCAGTAACTTCCAAGTCATTACCAGTAAGAATACTCGTTGCCGAATCAATAACAATTAAATCATATTTTTTAGATCGGATATGAGGTTCTAATTCGTTCAGATCAAGAAGACCCCGGAAGTAAGCAATATCGAATAAATCCTCTAGCCCCATCAGCCTGAATTTGTATTCACTGTCAGCGGGCGGCTCATCACCTGGGATGATCAGCACACGGCCTTTAGTCGCTGGAATTTGCCCAAGGAAGCGTTCTCCCTTCTGAACAGCTTCAGCAAGCCTGTAAACCAGGGTTGTTTTACCGCTGCCTTTTTCAGCAGCAAGAAGGTTTAATGCTCCACGGGCGATGAATTCAGGAACAAGCCATTGGATTTTTCCTACTCCCCCCCCTAGAGCCAGCAGGTTCAATTTGAAGGGATTCATGTTGGGGAGGCGGAACTGGATTTGCTTGTATCTTCCTGGGTTTAGGCCCTTCAGCTATCCGTTTCGCTTCTTCTTGCTTTTGCCGCCACTCCTGTTCCTCTTCATAGCTATCAAATATCGGATACCTCATTGCTCAGGCCTCCTGCTGAGCTGCTCAATTTGCTCCTCGTCGTAGCTCTCGACTTGCTGGATGGATGCTGACTTGGCTTTTAATTTCGCTGCTTTAGCGGTTTGCTCAAGCAAAACATCCCTGACAAGCTCAAGCGAATAGACATGTCTTCCTTTTTCACCACTTACGCCAGCTGCATAAAAGTGGATGCCAGGTTTCAACAAACCCTTCGACTTGAATTCATAGATGTTCCGTTCGCTGCAACAAAGCAGCTGAACCAATGGCTCTATTTCAAGCCAGGTCTGACTTTGAGACATAAAAAATACGTAATAGGTTTAAATGTTTAAAGAGTCTTGTTTTTGACTATCTACTACTTCTGTTAACTCAAGGGTTCTTCTACGACGAAATAGACGCCACAGGCATACCTATCTTCAATTGATCCACTTTCTACTTTTCGTATAGGAGTCATACGATCGGCTCTTGGGTCACCTTTCTCTGCTCACTCGTTTTCGCAAGCTATAAAGCGTTGCTTGTAATAGCGCATTGCAGATTTCGTCATCGCCACTCGCAGGTAAGGAGTTTTTCCCTTTACCGCAGGAGGTAGTTGGATGTGAAAACCATTGCACTCATCTTGGTCGATGCAAGCTTTCACTTGCTTGGCCGTGTAAGCACAATTTTTTGGGACAGAGAGTCCCTTGAATTGCTTACGACTTCTCGGGAGTTTCATTACAAACCTCTTAAAGGTTGTGATGGCTATGACTCCAACTCGTAGCAGCTTTCAGGATGCCACTCCTGCGCGCGAGACCGCCCTGGCGGGCTATTGATGGAACGGAGGGCTTTACAGCTGTCCGTTCATTGGATACGGCAAGGTACATCGACTGCGAGGGGTTGCAACCACCGGTTTTTTGAATGCTTTGGAATGCTCACACGAGCAAGGGCTTCTCAGGAAGCTGTAGGTAATTACTCGCGGTGAAGAGCCTCAATGTCGGGGGTAAACCAGCCCAACATCCCTTTGTTTTACCCCCAGTCTTACCCCCAAGGCCTTAGGGCATTCGCTGAGATTCAAGTCGGGGCGACAGGATTCGAACCTGCGACCTAGTGCTCCCAAAGCACCCGCGCTACCAAGCTGCGCCACGCCCCGCCAAATAAGAATCCTAATCTCTGGAGTGCTTATCAGTAAAACCTTTGCTACCGATAGGTTCGCCTGTTTGTAGAGAATCACTCTGAGTTCTTCTGTGGCGTGGGCGTCACTCAGCCGATCGGGCTGATTTGCCTCCTTTGATGCTCTGACAACGGCAACGACAATCCGTATAACGTTGGTTGGCGCTGACGTTTCAGCAAGAGCCGGCAGGGATCACCTAGGCCATTTTTTTGATAGTGATGACTTTAAAATCGAGCGATTGTCCATGATCATGATCACCCCATGCTGATAGGGCTATATCTCGCTGGGCTAAAAGTTCAGAAGCTAATGATGGAGATTGCTCGAGCCGAGACAAATTTGAGCTTTGGCAAGCACTATTCAGAAACATACTGATGCAATACCCTCCACAAGAATTGATTCGTCGTTTGGAGCGAGTGCTGACTCCAAAAGAAATGGAAGCCTGGCTAGAAGGCTGGCAGCAATCATTGGCAGCTGGGGCAGAACCACCACCGATTCCAACATGGGGGTTGCCATCACCTAGCGCCAATAGGAATCTCTAGCTTACAGAGAAGTTGTTGTTTTTCTTCTCTATTCTGATTGAATCATTCAATGGTTGTTGGTGTTTTAGCAGCGCTTTCTGGATCTCTTGCTTGGACATTAAGCAGTAGTCTTTGGCGCTCAATCGAAACGTCTTTAACTGCCTGGCAATTAAATGGTCTTAAGGTCGTCATTGCCACATTATTTTTCTGCCCTGTACTTCTATTCTTGCCATGGTCTGGGCAGACCAATGGCTTGATGTTGTTGATGGCCAGTGGTGCATTAGGTATTGCATTGGGAGATAGCTTTTACTTCGCCGCACTTCGTCGACTTGGAACACGAAGAACATTGACGATTGAAGCGCTAGGACCTCTTTTGGCGAGCTTTTACGGAATGACCTTTTTGGCCGAGATAATTAATTTGAAATCATGGCTTGGAGCAATCCTTGTTGCCACATCAGTCGTGATTGCAGCTTTTCAGCAACCGCCGGAAAAGGGAGTGGGTTTCAATCGACAGTTCTCATCTCAACGATTGGGCCTGCTCTTTGCTCTCTCTGGTGTGATTTGCGGCGTTAGTGGTGCCGCT
>QCLC01000077.1 GCA_003214855.1 Prochlorococcus sp. AG-412-I05
TGCTAATGATAGAGAACTGAATGATGAAGATCTGCAAGGCTTTGCTGGAGGGATTTATGATCGGATTAATGATGGGAGGAGGATGGGGAATCATACTCTTAGAGCTGGGGGAAGGCGTTGGTGGATACATGCTTGTTCCGGCTTCCACTAGTACCCGGAACAGGCTACACACTCAAAGCCCTCAGGGGGCTTTTTTTCTTCAATGACTTCCCTATTCTCTTAAAACGGCATCCGATACCTGGCACGATCTGAAATTATTTTTTGTTGAAATTTCTAACAGGACCTGTGACCAAGATCACAACTAGCAATGATTGTAATCAATGACGTAGTAGAGAAATTCGGAGATGATGTGTTCATCAGAGGGATAGATCTCTCACAACCATTCAACCCAATGACTGACAGCGAACTATCAATCGAACAGCAGCAGGAGGAAGATCGGGGTGAAGATGAAACTTTGATTGAGGCGGTGACTGAGTTATTGTGGGCAATCGTATATGTGATGATGCCGGTTGAGCGCGGGTCTTGCTCATAAGGTTGGCTTTGATGTAGGACCTATAGGCCGGAGAGCTTAAGTGATCAAGTAATATCCGGTAAATTCCTCCAATATTCTAATGCTTCTTGCTTCATAGCTTCTAGCTTGTGCTGATCTCTAGGCAGTACTAACTTAGTCTTTCCAAAGGTTAGCGTTCTAGATTCTGGCTTAGCTGTAGTTTTAACTGTCGGCTTAGATGCAGTCTTAGCTATTGGTTTCTTGTAAGGTGCTTGTAAGTGATTAGTCGTTACCTTTGGCTTAGTGTTTTGCTTTGGTATCTGATTAATTGGTTTGTTGATGCTTAGCTTTCGTTGCGCTTGTAGTTCCTGTTGCTGTAGTAGTAATGAGTCTTGAAGTGAAGGCTGAACAACCTTCAACTGTTGACCAATATTAGGCCTAACTTGGTTATGTGCCATTGGTAAATATATTATGGTTAATGAGCCGAGGATGAATTGCACATCATAAGTAAATCAGTCCACCCTGCCAACTTACTTGTATCTATACCGGCTCTTTTAAGCTAAGTACGCTATGTATTGAGCTTAAGAACTTGTTGACGTATTATCACGAGGCTGTATGGCGCCAACGATAGGTGTTTGTTTTAATACGTCATTTCTGATTAGCTTTTATTGTCGTCGATCAGGTTGGACAGTGTTTAGAGAATCCATTCACTCAATACAACCTTAGCTAAATCCTCACGGTTGTTAGTCCTGTGTTTATTCATGGATTCATAAGCTGTCTTTGACATCTCACCTTGAGTCTAGAATCTAATCTTTGTTGTATGCGCTACATTCTCTCGTGTTAACTCAGTTTGTTTGTGCATTAATGATTGGTTGGATTGTGTTTAAACGTAGGTTGGTCTTTGTGGTGATGGGATAGCCATGTGAGCTAGTGTCATTAGTGGATCTCTGACTACCTCAAGTTTAGCTTTGAGTTCTCGGTCACCATAAATCTCATCAAGATCCATGGCTTGTACGATTGGTATGAGTTGTTCTATTAGTTGATCCTGTGTTTGAGCTAGTGATTCCTCTGCAGTGCTAGATGGTTCAGTTACTACTTCTACATCTACTGTTTGTGGTAGTTGTGCCGGTTTGATCTCTGAAGTCTCTAGCTTAGGGAACATTCTTCTGATCTCCTGTAGCCTTCTAACTGAGACATCCTTGTAAGCTCCCGCTGCGAAGTGAAACTCTGGATCACTTGCTTGCTCAAGAGCATAGTTGTAACCTTGTTCATTCATCCTGCTAAGCTCAAACAAGTGAGAGACTCCTAAGGATTCGATCCATAGATTGCTGCATTTAATCCCATGCTTGAACTCAGCAGCTTTAAAAATCTTGTTTGCATTCTTTGGTTTAAACCCTAGACGCTGGATACTCTCTGACAACCGTTTGCGAATGGACTTAGACTTCCATCCTATCCAGTTATCGTTAGAATCAAACTTGTGATCTTTATCTAAGTCTTCTACATGCTTAAGGATGCATAGTGCTAGCTGCAGTGCTGCATTACCAGCTTCCTTCTCTAGCTTTGTTGTGTTCTCATAGAAGCTACTAAGTACATCAACATTCTCTGAGCCAAGTTCACTGAGGATAGATTTGATGTTGTCTTCGTAGCGCCTGTCTAGTTCACCTTCCTTGTTTAGAGGAAGTAGTGTATTGATTAATTTTTTATTCACTAGTTCTAGTTTTTTCTACACGTGTAGAACTTTTCCCATAGCCACATAATGGTAACTCGTCCTGGTACATGGATAGAAATGGATTGTGTTGTAACTATGTTCTCCACAGCCTTACCCCCTTATATGTCAGTCATTAGGGTTTTAGCTTTTCTCCCTGTATATATGCCTGATTGCAATTAGAGTAAAGCTACTGCTTGTATGTCTGCCTAAATGTGATAGGAGACTTGTTATCTGTTACTAGCTTTTCTCCCTGTATAGGAGGGTTATTAAAATAGTGTCAGTCACTCATTGGTGTCGTCGTCATTTTCTGATAGACGCTCTTGATATCCTTCTTTCAATCCATCAAAGATATCATCCCAGGCTTCCTCGCTTCTATTTATAATTCTGTCTATCTCCTCTCTGCATCTTTGTATCTCCTCTGGGGTTGGTGGTGTTCTTTCTTCTCTGTATCCTTCACTTATTAATCTATACTTCTCATCACGGATTCTCTTTGACTCACGCTGTGCTTCAGTTAGGAATCGATAATTCAGTATTAAAGTCTGCACTATCCTAGCTTTTGAATACTTAGTTGCAGTCTTATGGCATTCTAACTTGTTGTAAGCAGTAGAAGTGATAGCTAAGTTTAACTGTTTGCTTCCAGTGGTCCCTTTATATTTAACCTCTAATCCTTCAGGGTTCATTAGTTCATTAGGCCACTTGTATGGCTTTAAACCAGTAATATCATCATTGTGTGAACTATATCTAGGTAAAGCTTTCAACAACATCCACGTCAGCATATCCTGCTGTGTTTGTTGATGCTCCTCAGAGACGTCCAGGAGGCGCTCAGAAGCCTCTAGGGGATACCCTGACACACAATTGCCTTCGAGCGACCCTTCGGCCTGTCCTGCCGTCTCCTAGGTCTGTCTTGCGGAAGTCACGTTCACAGTCCTTCTTTCGCTTTTGATATTGTCTCATGCTTGGATGGCTTAGACATCAGCTTAGGTTACATTGATAATCTTTTCTTTGATTAGGATCTGTCTGATGAATCCAGACATATCCATCCCTTGATTCATAGCGCATATTTTTATCTTAGCAATGTCTTCGACGTGTCCTCTAATTACTATTCTTTGCTCCATCTTATGAGACCTTGTGTTGTATCTAGCCATAGTATTCGTTGCGTTTGTTGTAAATGAAAAGGAACAGGACTTACATCTAGTGAACGCCTGTTCCAAACGTTTTAGTTTGTCAATGCTCCAGTAAGTAGCAAAGTGACAAGACCTCCAAATATTGCTGCTGGTAGTAATTCCTCTCGTGCTTGCTTGAGTTGATTCTGGGAAGCTTGATAGGCTTCGTAGATGTCTTTCTTAAGATCCTGTTTTGTGAGTATGGTAGTTGATAAATCAGGATCTGTAAAAAGAGCCGTGACATTAGGTAGTTTCATTAGTAATTGTGTTGTATGAATGTTCCCATTACTTAATGAGGCTTATAAAGCTTTCAATATTCATAATCTAAATATTATTCACCCTATATAGCCTCATCAAGTCAAGCGGTATGGCAGATTATTCATTAATTGCA
>QCLC01000078.1 GCA_003214855.1 Prochlorococcus sp. AG-412-I05
TCACGAGGGATGCTGTAGCCGAATGGAACCTCAAAGACGGAATCGAATAGGGAATACATGAGTGTTCTCCTCAAGACCCTCTTAGTTTGACTCCACCAGAACGTTGGACCGAACCAAAAAGGTCGTGAGAACCAGGGCCGGTCGGCGATAGACATCCCATCTTGAACGTCACAGGTACGGTTTTCTCGACTCAAAATCCATCGGTCAATCCATCACATCCTCAGGCGCCTAACAAAAAACTTCGTTTGGGCGAGCGGTGTGTTGTTCTGATTGAGGGTCTACATGCTCATTGCCAACGTGTTGAGCAATAGCAAAACCACATCCCTGGGTATCTAAAATTCATCAGCGAAGTCAACTTTCGCCTCCTTAAGCTAAGAGTGTGGTGGCAAGATCAGAAAGAGAACTCACCGTGGCGAGTTAAACCTCCGATTATTCAATAAGTCCATCTGCCTCCAGCTCCTCTCGATGCTTAAGGGCTTTTCTCAATTGGCCTGCAACAAAAGGAATGTGGAGTGCATACTTCTGCAGTTGAGCCCGCTCCTCGAGGCTCACAGGTTCTCCAGTCGCTAAGCGATGGATGATCTCCTCAACACGTCTACGAGTGTCTGTTCTCAGGGTGCGAAAAACCATTTTTTTACACAGCCCTCCCAAGGGTTAACCCAATTTAGGTCAGTTTCTAGTCGCTCTTAACAAGAGAGAGGGCTATTGCTGCACTGCCTCTGAGGTGTTTGCTATAGGGGTCGCTGCGCTCCCCCATGTAAGAAGAGAAGAGGAAATAGTAGTTGCTCTGTAGAGACAATGAAGACTTCCTTCAAGAGTTGCCTTTGTCACAAGGTGGCTAAGGAAGCCCATGATCCATGAGTTCATCTCTTTAGCTTGGGCCGATATAAAACAGCTTCATGGCCGAAGGTTCTCCGGGTAAAAAGCAATCTCATGCGGTTGTCATCGGGGCCGGCTGGGCTGGCTGGGGTGCGGCCAAGGCTCTCTGCGAAGCGGGTGTTCGCGTGACCCTGATGGATGGGATGGCGGATCCAACCGGCAGTCAGCCCCTCACCACGCCAAGCGGCAAACCGTTCGAGGCAGGCACCCGGGGGTTCTGGAAGGATTATCCCAACATCAATGCCCTGACGGCAGAGCTCGGGCTCGGCTCGATTTTCACGGAGTTCACCACTAGTGCGTTCTGGTCACCCGAAGGCCTGGAGGCGACGGCTCCTGTCTTCGGTGACGCTCCGCGGTGGCCGAGTCCCCTGGGTCAGGTTGCTGCAACGATCAATAACTTCAAGCGCCTACCTATTGCTGATCGGCTCAGCATCGCCGGTCTGCTCTACGCCATGCTCGATCTGAACCGCAGCGATGCGGTATACAGGAGCTACGACGCGATCGATGCGCTAACGCTGTTTAAACAGCTCAGGATCAGTGATCGCATGATCGATGATTTCCTGCGGCCCACATTGCTGGTGGGGCTGTTCAAGCCCCCGGAGGAGCTGTCGGCCGCTGTCACGATGGAGCTCCTCTACTACTACGCCCTGGCGCATCAGGATTCCTTCGATGTGCGTTGGATCAGGTCGAAAAGCATCGCCGAACAGCTGATTGCGCCGCTCAGTGAGCGGCTGCAGGAGCAGCATCAGCTCGAGGTGCTGGGCGGCACCCTGGCTACCCGGCTGAACGTCTCGCCGGAGACTCAGGCCATCCGCTCGGTGGGAACCCGTTCCGTAAGAACCGGGAGCACCGGTTTAATCGAGGATGTCGATGCCGTGGTGCTTGCGGTGAGTGCCAAAGGAATGGGTGCCTTGATGGCGCAATCCCCGGAGTGCGGCGCGCTGGCGCCGGAGCTTGTGCGTGCCGGCACGCTCGGATCAATCGATGTGGTGTCGATCCGTCTGTGGCTGGATCGCACCGTGCCGGTCTCCGATCCCGCCAATGTGTTCTCACGTTTCAGCGCACTGAGAGGCGCCGGCGCCACCTTCTTTATGTTGGATCAACTGCAACGGCAGTCGGAGCAGGCACTCTGGGGTGATCAGCCACCGCAGGGTTCGGTGATCGCCAGCGACTTCTACAACGCCTCGGCCATCGCCGAGCTGAGCGATCAGGAGATCGTCGACTGCCTGATGCAGGATCTGCTGCCCATAGCGCAGCCTGCCTTCAGGGGGGCCAGGGTCGTGGACCAGGAGGTGCGGCGTTATCCGGGTTCGGTATCTCTCTTCTCGCCGAGAAGTTTCAGCAAGCGGCCACCAATGGAGACGTCACTGGCTTCGGTGGTCTGCGCCGGCGACTGGGTGCGGATGGGCGAGAAAGAACATGGTGCTAAAGGCCTGTGTCAGGAACGCGCCTACGTGTGCGGTCTGGAAGCGGGCAACTCACTGCTCAGGCGCGGGATCGTGAGGGGCGCCGACCTGCCCAGGACCATGCAGCACTCTGTGATCCCCATCCGCGCCGATGAACCGCAGGTGGTGCTCGGGCGTGCGCTTAACAAGCTGGTGATGGACCCCCTCGAGGCCTTCGGGATCCAGTGGCCTTGGTTGGCTAGCCAGCCAGTTGAAGTCTAGTCAGGGAGAGAAGGAAATTCTCACCGCACCGATGGCAGAAGTATCTGAACAGTTGCTTTTTGGCCTGGTTCTGTTCGGGCAGGAGAGGCGAGGTTGATTGACTGCCAAAAACTCACAGTGTTCTGCTCGAAAGACCTGCTCGACCTCATGGGTTCGATGTAACTGGGTAAGTGTTCCAACTGCTTCTCCGCCCCTAAGTGAACACTGGCTACTCCGTCACCATCCCCAGCCCAGAAAGTGGCATAGATGTAAGGCTATGCCAGGTTTATGACTCGCGATCTGGCTAATGCTTTTGATGCGGTGAATGGCTCGAGTGCAAAAGAGCAAAAAGTGAAGAATGAAACTCATAGGGCGTGACTCTGCCCTTCCACCAATTTGCTCGCAACCACTAATCAGTTTGATTTATTGGAAAGTGTCGAAAGGAGTAGACGAATGGTGAAGGACGATTCGTACAATTCCAGGCTTTGGCTGCCAAAAGGTCCATGTTTTTTCTGGCATGGCTACTTCACCATTGGAATCTGTTAGTTTTACAAAACCCATAGTATTAGCAGTATCGCCCATTAGCTGAATGGTGTCATTCAAAATTTCACACTGCTTCCAGTTCCTGTATGTTGCGAAGCCCTGCATAGGCCCGAAGCGATCGATATCTGGATCAGGTCCCACAAAATACGCTATTGCTCCATCCCGGGTGTGGCGGAATGTCGAATCGCCAACTGCATAAGTAGGCTTGAATGCGACAGGCCCGTACTGATAAGCATAGGCCCCGTCAATCGTGTCTACAGCAATGCTTTTGGCAAGTTCATAGCCACCCTTCTGATAGGCATTGCTGATTGCTAAAAGAGCACTACACCATCCTTTTTGTGCAGCCTTCACCTCTTCGAGAGTGATGTTGGTGTCGAACACTTGCAACTTTTCGTTTGCATTGGCGGGTAAACTTGCAAAGCCAAAAAACGAAAGCAGGAGAGATGCCCCCGCGATGTGCAAAGTCTTGAATTGAATTGCCATACCCTAGAAACGAATTGACTTAAGCATATATAGCGTCGCCTGCTTGGATTGAAGCCCTTGACACACAAGTTTATCCATCTTTTAAAAAGGTCTCAATCTCCAGCTGTATCCCTTGAAACCCTTACGTTTACAACTCTGTAACTGCTACTTCATACAAGAAAAAGGGGCCCGCAGGCCCCGTAGAACGTGCTGTTGTA
>QCLC01000079.1 GCA_003214855.1 Prochlorococcus sp. AG-412-I05
AACTCACTGCAAAAACGGTGGCAGACTTAGCGTGCCGGATAGGCCAGGATCTGACATGCGCTTCCTACTAATCGCAGCTGCAACGTTGATGCTGACCTTGGCGCCTGGCATCAGGGCTTGGTCTTCTTCTGAAGAAGATCCATGGATGCGGGGAACTGTTGAATGGAGCAAGCCAATAAAAAACCCCGCAATTGGCGGGGTCATGACAATGTTTTTTCGGGGGATGGATCAGCCGAACCTCACGACCGCCTTGCTTTTCCATATGTAGGTTTTGTATTGCTTACAACCCTATTTAGCCTCAGGCTTCACGGCAAGTCGCCAATACAAGCAGAAAGGATCTATGGACAATGATGAACAACCTAAGAAAAGATATTGACTTTTACATGGAATAGATTAATGGGCGAGTGAACATTGCATAATGCGCTACTTCCCCCTTGTCAGTTCGCTTCGCTTGGATTAGGAAAGGCTTATTAGTACAGTTGTGCATGACCATAGATTTATCCAATGATGGGACCCAAGTCCTCTATCCCAACAAAGTGACTTGGAGCGCGCTCTTTCTGGGCTGTGGTTTTGGTATTTGGACCTGCCTCACAAATGAGACAATTGAAATATTCTGGACAATAACGACAATTCTATGTTGCAGCACTGGTGCACTCGTATCTGTGATTCATATGTGGCCCGGAAGTTCCTGGCTAGAGATTGGAGCTGAAGGCATTCGCTGGCGCCACATGTTTCGCCAAAATGTCCACTACCGCTGGAGGGATATTAATTCGATTGGTATTATAAACATCAGAACTCAATATAACACACATAAGATTGTGGAACTTTATATCGGGCCTGAAAATATAGGGGTATGCTTGCCCGATCTCTATGGCAAAAAGGCCAGACATCTTGTTAAAATTATTGAGGCTTATCGATCGATTTATACCTGAGGTTCTCTATTGATGAGCCTTCACTAGAGCCATCAATAAATGATTCATAGATAACAGCAGCATTCTTTGCACGGGCTATAAATCAAGCATGTTGAGACAGTCAACATGTAGTACTTATCCCTACTGACGCCTTGTTGTTGCTTGCTTAGACCTAGATCAGGAGTCCGAGGACGTTGAGACCCTGAAAACCTGTCCTGGTCTTGAGGGCATCCGACGCGGGTGCCCTTCTTCATGCCTTGCAGTTGCTGCCCTAATGGTGAGACTGTTTGCTCTGTCTAGTCTGAAGGCACCGGAGTACGCCAACACTTGATGTCCCGCCGAACCACTGCCCTTGCTGCTGCTCTTTCGCTGCTGGCACTTGGGTCGCCTTTCATGACTGGGTGTGGTGCTCAGACAACTATTGCTGAGTGGGTATCTAATCAAGTAGCAGAATCTGATAGTGCTGAGCGTCGTGCTCTTAAAGATGAGATTGCTGAACTCACAAAGTTAATAGAGACCAACCCTCAGGATGCCGCTGCCTACTTCAACCGTGGAAATGCCAAGAGTGATTTAAAAGATTATCAAGGAGCAATATCTGATTACACAAAGGCAATAGAAATTAATCCGCAGTATGCCGCTAACTACAATAATCGCGGTCTTGCCAAGATTGATTTAAAAGATTACAAAGGAGCAGTTGCTGATTACACAAAGGCAATAGCAATTAATCCGCAGTATGCCTATTACTACATGAATCGCGGCATTACCAGGGAAAATATTGGAGACCTAAAAGGTGCTTGTGCTGATTGGAGAAAGGCATCTTCACTGGGAGAAAAAGATGCTGCTGGGTGGGTAAGAGAGCAATGCCAATAAAGAAGTGGTTGTTACCTCAATATGCGTGAGGACATAAAAAAACAGCACCTAGAGACCCAATACGACGCCCCACCTACCCTTAAAACAGCAGAGCACTCCCTTTGATGACACGCCGAACCACTGCCATTGCTGCTGCACTATCGCTACTGCCTTTAGGACAACCACTGCTACTAGGATCTATCACTGCTCTGGCAACTGGTGCCCTGTTACTTTCAACCCAGACAGCAGTTGCTCAGAGTGCGCAAGTTTTCATCAAACGTGGTAGTGCGAAATTTAAAAAAGGGGATTACCAAGAAGCAATTACTGATTTTGATCAGGCACTAGAGATTGATCCGCAACTTGCAATTGCCTATGGCATGAGAGGGGTTGCCATGCGAGCATTAGGAAATAATAAAGGTGCGATTATTGATTTTAATAGTGCGCTAGAAATTGATCCTCAGATGTTCCCTGCCTACTACAGTCGCGGTCTAGCAAAGGGTGCCTTAGAGGATTATCAAGGAGCAATTGATGATTTTAATAAGGCAATAGAGATTAATTCGCAGGATGCTGATGCCTACCTCAACCGCGGTAATGCCAAGAGAAAGATAGGAGATGATAGAGGTGGATGTGCTGATTATAAGAAAGCAATATCTCTTGGAGAACTATCAACAGCACAATGGTTAAACAGCAAAGGTGGTGCCTGGTGCCGAAATATGCGATGAGGGCATCAAACAACAACACCTAGAGACCACATAAGACCCCTTGCCTCCCCTGAACCCAGCAGCACGACTCTGCGGCTCACTTCGTCGTTTATATCAGGATGATTAACCTTGAAACGCAGCTGAACGTCACGAACGTCTGCGTCTTCTGCTGACTAACACCTAATGAGCTGGGCATCAGCGTTGTAATTACGTGGTAGTCAGCGCATACACGAAGAGTGACTTAACAAACATGGCTTTAAGGAGTGAATGTTTGGGGGTAGTGCCCCTCGACTCTTTCAAGATCACAGACCTTCTGATGAACCCCACTACATAGCTCTGGCGAGCTTCTGGCGAATGGCTTAGAACCCGATCCCAGACAGGAGATCAACTCATGCGGAAGCCGGTGCTCTAGGGGAGCAAAACTTACTATTGATAAACTTCAGGGCATTCATCTTTGGCACTTTTGGAACCTTGATTAATTGCACTCATATATGGGGCAAGGCTTGAATCCTCTGAGTATCCTTGAACTATTTCTGACAATAAATTCCTTGCATATCTTTTCTCAATCTTACCAGACTTTGCCAGGCTGCACAAAAGATTGCCTGCGGTATAAGCAACCCCATTCCAATAATAAAACTGAGCTTCATTCGATTGGGCTTTGACAGGTGCAGTCGAAATCAATAAGACACCTAATAAAACAAGAGTTTTCATTTGTTTTTAAGTTTTTCTATATCTAGCAAAGTCAATGACAATTGCCTAAATATCCTGGTTTTTTTTAACTCACGCGGAAGCCCGTGTCGCCCAGGCTCCAGGGCAATAAAAAAACCCGCACTTAGCGGGACTAATGATGGTTATGTCGGGGGATCGATGGCGACAACACACGCCCCCTTCTTTTCCCTAAGGGTCTTGTATTGGCTTTAGTTGTGCATATTGCATTTGCGTCTCGAACTAAATGACAC
>QCLC01000080.1 GCA_003214855.1 Prochlorococcus sp. AG-412-I05
TATCAAGGAGCAATTGCAGATTACAACAAGGCAATAGAGATTAATCCGCAGGATGCACTTGCCTACAACAACCGTGGTTTTGCTAAAAAGGGTTTAGGGGATTATCAAGGAGCAATTGCTGATTACAACAAGGCAATAGAAATTGATCCGCAGCATGCTCTTGCCTTTGCCAATCGAGGCGATTCAAGAATAAGACTTGGCAAAGAAAAAGATGCCTGCATTGACTACAAAAAAGCAGCATCTCTTGGATATCAAAGAGCAGTGCAATGGTTAAACAGCGAAGATAGTGCTTGGTGCCGCAATATGAAATAAGGGCATAGAACTGCTGTGAGTTTATAAAGATCAACTAATAAACAAATAAAGGACCTCAAAGGTGCCTGTGAGGACTGGAGGAAAGCAGCAGAACTAGGAAATGAAGATGCTGCCAAACTTGTGGAGGAGCACTGGCAGTGACCTAGGCGTTACTTCAAAGGGTCTCTAACAGGCAAGAAGTCTCTCCCTGCCTAGTCTTAAGGCATCGAAGTACTCCACCTCTTGATGTCCCGTCGCCGGACTACTGCCATTGCTGCGGCACTGTCTGTGCTTGCACTTGGATCGCCGTTGATTATTGCTAATGCGAACCCTTTGGCGAACAATTCGTTCAATAGTGGAGTGGATAAATATGAACAAGGCAATTATCGAGGAGCAATTGCTGATTACACCAAGGCGCTAGAGATTAATCCACAGGATTACACTGCCTACAACACTCGAGGTGTTGCCAAGCGTTATCTAAATGATCGCCAAGGAGCAATTGCTGATTTCACTATGGCGATAGAGATCTATCCTAGGTTTGTTCTTGCCTACTTCAATCGCGGAATTGACAGGTTTAAGTTAGGAGATCTTAGAGGAGCAATAACTGATTATGACAAGGCAATAGAAATCGATCCGCAGTTTGAGGATGTTTACTACTTCCGTGCTTCTGCTAAAACAAAATTAGGAGATCATCAAGGAGCGATTGCTGATTGGACGAAGGTTATAGAGTTCATTCCGAAGTCTGGACTTTCTGGACTTTCCTACAGAAACCGTGGGGTTGATAAGGCATGGATTGAAGATCATGAAGGTGCCTGTGTTGACTGGAAAGAAGCAGCATCTCTTGGTGATGAAGATGCTGCTGGGTGGGTAAAGGAGTTCTGTTAGGGGATATTCCTGTAATCACACAATGAGGTTCTCCACCTTCCTCAAGAAGTGGAATCCACCTCAATACAGGAATTATGTAAGGAAGAAGGAGTTGGTGAAGAAGAACTACCAACCCAGGTTTCTTGTTTATGGGTAGATGAGGTCCGTCTGGTTCTCTCGTCAGGATCGGTCATTGCCTTAATAGTCTGCCCTATCTATCTTGATGGAACCAGAACATCCCTTATATGTCTAGCAGGACTACTGCCATTGCTGCGGCACTGTCTGTGCTTGCACTTGGGTCTCCGTTGATTACTGCAAACGCAAACCCTTTGGCAAGACAGTATTATTATCAAGGAGTAGATAAATATAAGGTGGGTAATTTTCAAGGAGCAATTGCTGATTACACGAAGGTAATAGAGATTAATCCTCAGGATGCCATTGCTTATTATAAGCGTGGCAATGCCAAGGAAGATTTAGGTAATTTTCAAGGAGCAATTGCTGATTACACGAAGGCAATAGAAATCATTCCTCAGTTTGACTATGTCTATCTACTTCGAGGTAGTGCCAAGTTTACTTTAGGAGATATTCAAGGAGCATTTGCTGATTACACGAAGGCAATAGAGATTAATCCCCAGTATGCAGATGTCTATCAAAAGCGAGGTAGGTCCAAGAGTATATTAGGAGATAATCATGGAGCAATTGCTGATTACACGAAGGTAATAGAGATTTATCCACAGGATGCAGATGCCTATCAACTTCGTGGTATTGCCAGAGAAAAGGTAAATGATCTTGAGGGTGCCTGTGATGATTGGAGAAAAGCAGCAGATTTTGGATTGACAGAACCTGCTGAATGGGTGAAGAAGCAGTGTTAATAGTCAGTCCTGTAATCACACGATGAGGTTCTCCACCTTCCTCAAGCAGGGGAACCCACCTCAATACAGGAAGTATGTAAGGGAAAAGGAATTGGCAAAGAAGAACTACCAACCAAGGATTGCGGACCAGGGATAGAAGATGTCCCACTGCTTCTTCCCTGATGCAACTTTGATTGCTTTGCCAATGCTCCCTTCCTACATTGATGGAAGCAGAACACCTCTTATATGTCTCGCAGGACTATTGCCATTGCTGCGGCACTGTCTCTGATAGCGCTCGGGTCTCCGTTGATTACCGCTCGTGCAACCCCTTTATTTGTACAGTACTTTAATAAAGGAGTTGAGAGAATGCAATCAGGTAATTATCAAGGAGCAATTACTTATTACACGAAGGCATTAGAAATCAATCCTCAGGGTGCTGCCGTACCCTACAACTATCGTGGAGATGCCAAATTTAATTTAAAAGATTACCAAGGAGCAATTGCTGATTACACGAAGGCGATAAAGAGCAATCCTCAGTATGCCGATGCCTACAGCAATCGTGCTATTGCCAAGGCATATTTAAAAGATTATCAAGGAGCAATTGCTGATTTCAACAAGGCACTAGAGATTAATCCTCAGTTTGACTATGCCTACAACAATCGTGGTATTGCCAAGCGTAAATTAAAAGATTATCAAGGAGCAATTGCTGATTACACGAAGGCGATAGAGATCAATCCTCAGTATGCCGATGCTTATAAAAATCGCGGTATGTCTAGAGAATTGGCAAATGATCTTGAGGGTGCCTGTGATGATTGGAGAAAAGCAGTAGATCTTGGCAAGGAACGCCCTGCTAAGTGGGTGAAGAAGCAATGTTAGGGATTAGTTGTGTAATTACACGATGCGGTTCTCCACCTTCCTCAAGAAGTGGAATCCACCTCAATACAGGAAGTATGTAAGGGAGAAGGAGTTGGCAAAAAAGAACTACCAACCCAGGTTTCCTTATTAGGGATAGAAGAGATCTCACTGCTTATTTCCTGATGCAACTTTGATTGCTTTGCCAGTGCTCCGTTCCTACCTTGGTGGAAGCAGAACACCTCTTATATGTCTCGCAGGACTATTGCCATTGCTGCAGCACTGTCTGTGCTTGCTTTTGGGTCGCCTTTGGTTACTGCAAACGCGAACCCATTGGCAGATCAGTTTATTAGTCAAGGAGTAGAGGAATATGAGGCAGGTAATTATCAAGAGGCAATAGTTGATTTCAACAAGGCAATAGAGATTAATCCACAGTATGCGGATGCCTACAACAATCGTGGTCTTGCCAAGGATGCACTTAAAGATTATGAAGGAGCAATTGCTGATTACAGTAAGGCAATCGTAATTAACCCGCAGTATTCCATTG
>QCLC01000081.1 GCA_003214855.1 Prochlorococcus sp. AG-412-I05
TTGGTCTTTGGGGTGGATCGGCGTTGAGAAATACCTGGCCTCCCAGAAATGTCCGCAACGACCGCTCAAGCGGTTGAGTGCCATGGCTGAATACCAAGCAAACCAATGCATCAACCTCGGCAAATCCTTGGCATCGGCTGGCTTGATGAGTAGGTGTAAGTGGTTAGCCATCAGGCAGAGCCCATAAACCCTCACAGGAAACTTCTGCTTGGCCTTTTTAAGTACCGCCAACAACACATCACGCCTAAGGGCTTTGGCAATTAAGAACTGCCTGCTATTGCAACGCAGCGTGATGTGAAAACTGCAGCCAGATGGCAGTAAACGTTTTGCTCTCACCTTTGCCCTCATTTGCTCGAACATCTACAGCCTCAGAGCTGTTATTCCACTGATCGCTAAATCACGCGTCGTCTGAGAGCACGGCCAGCTTCACCAAAGCTCTGCGCATCGATTCTTTTGCGCTGACGTGACCCTCCAACCTTCGCGTTGAAGTCTTTTCCATAACTCTCTTGCATCATCAACGTGGTGATAGATCGTTCTGGTTTTTAAGAGAGCTGGTTGACCTTTTATCGGTCGACCTTTGATCACTTCAATGTGGCGTTCCAGGTAACTACGACCAAGGACATCTTTGAACTTGAGATACCAATAACCCTCAGGATCGGATAGCCAGTGCGTCTGGCCATGACGTGCAGCCCCAAGCATCGAGCGCCATCGATCAGTACACATGTTCTACAGCAGGAGTCAAGTCCTCCGTGGGTTCAAATGCCTAGCTCAGACAGCCTCGGAATAGCTAAGAACAGGAGAGCTGATCCCCGTGCCAGAGTGGGGAGGGGGGTTTTACAGTGGCAGTTTACAGTGGCAGGCATTTGAAACGGCCCAGTGACTGCAAGGGAAGTCAGCCAAGAACGTCGGGCTCATAACCCGAAGGTCGGGAGTTCAAATCTCCCCCCCGCCACCACTTAAAAGCCCCTCTCTGAGGGGTTTTTTAATGACCTGGACTAGGAAGTTCTAAAACTGACAGAAAGGCCCAACCTGTTCTAGTTGCTCCTTTTTGCACCCAGTTTTAACGTTAATAGGCACGGTGACCGTGCCCGTACGGAAAGCTAAAAAGGGGCTAAAAGAGGCGCATGGCACAAGGACGACCAAAAAGATCGCAGAGCACTTGGGACCGCTGTGTGGCCGATTTGTAGGCCACAGATACCTAGCACCTTCTTGCCAATAAGATGCTTGTAAAGGCGTGTAGTTGATAGAAGCAGGCTCTGAGAATAGTTAAATGCGACTGAAAAACTAGACCTCAACTTCCTGCCTCTAGCCAATACCTATATCTCCTGAACTAATCGTCAGAATCTGAACGGAAGATCCCCATCACTGATTCCATTTACCCCGCGGAACTTGACAGAAACTTGACGCCAATCTTCTGGTATTTGATTGAACCTTAGATCCCAATCCCATGTCAGTCGCTGTTGACCTGGTGCAATCCATTGCTGCAGTTGATGTGGGCTGATAGCTGAAACCAGAAATCTCCCAGATAATTAGTGACCTTTTAAGCGTTCAATCCCCGTGCAGCGTTGCCTTCGTCTCTCCTTGTCGCTTACTGGCGCTGCTGCTCTTGCATTAGCCAGCACTCCCATCCAACCAGTCGCTGCTCAAGAGGACGGCAGTGCAGCAGATCTGGGTGTGATGGAGATCAACCTTAAAGACGCTGTGCAGTTCAACTGGGGTTTTCAAGGCGCACTGCAAGGAGCAGGCACACCCAATCAAGCAGGCATAGGAGCCTTCCTGCCAATTGCTGTTGGCGAGAACAGCGTTTGGTTTATTGATGCTTTAGCCAATGCCAACTTTGCTGATTTTGATGGCTACAGCAGCATCCTCAATACTGAAGTTACGGGTACCACGATCAGCACTTCAACCCGTTTGGGGTATCGCTGGCTGAATGGTGATCGCTCTTGGATGTATGGCATCAATGCTGGCTATGACAGCCGGCCGATGAATACAGGTGATGCTGATACCAGCATCAATGTTTTTGACAAGCGTGATGTCTTCTTCTCTCAGGTTGCTGCAGGGTTAGAAGCAGTCTCTGATAGCTGGAACTTCAATGCTTATGCACTGGTTCCCATAGGAGATGTCGAACACAGGCTGAATAGCAATTACAACGGTGGTTCTCTTGATACCTATGGATTAGATGTTGGCTACAGCATCACTCCTGATCTCAATGCATCTGTTGGTTACTACTACCAAAATGGTGACTTAGGAGAAGCTGATGGTTCTGGTGTCAAAGGAAGACTGGCTTATAACATCAGCAATGGTTTAACTCTTGGTGCCAATCTTTCTTACGACGAAGCCTTTGATACACGCTTTACAGCAGACATTAAATATCGCTTTGGCAGCAATGGCTATGGAGCACCAAGTAGCAAGAAAAAATGGAAAACTCCTGCTATCGAAGCGTTATCTGCAACACCAGCTAATCGGGATGTGAGGGTGCACGATTTTCCGATTCATATACAACTGCAATGCTATCGAAGGACGGGATGTGAGTGACGTTGCGCCACCACAACTCGTGACGGTCGGATGGTCTGCACGGAATAGCCTACATGCTCAATGCCACTGAATGAGCAGTGGATTTTTAGCCCTATAAATTACCGCACTCAGAACGGATAATTGGCATGCATTGGCATGCAGAAAGTTGTTCCGATACCTTGCACCATTGGCATGCAGAAAGTTGCTGTGATGCCTTATTTGGTAGGCACTGATCAGAAATAGTTTTTCGTATTCACAACAAATCTACCCTTCACTTAATCTGCTCTAAAGCTATTTATATTCTCTAACTTAATCACCACAGATTGAGGTTTTGATCACCATCTCTAATTCCATTGGCCATGCGGAACTTCACCGCAACCTGATGCCAATCCTCAGGGATTTGATTGAGGCGAACATCCCAAGCCCAAGGCAATCGTTGTTGACATGGTGAAACCCTCTTCCTCTTACTTCTATTTCTTGCACTGCTCACCAATCGTTTCAGCATGCTGCTGCCCCAATGGCACTTAGGAGCGCTTTTGCCCTTATGGCGATAGTGCGTACAGAAACGCTCATAACGCTTGGCGCATCCATCGAGCGTTGCCGAGAGCCTTAAAAAGGCAGGGCTCCATTCACTGATGCCGTCTGCCCTAAATCTATTGCGGACGTTTCAGTCAATTCAATCGAATGAGGCAGCACTTGCGGCAGTGTCTGAGGGCGGTAATGACGGTTTCAGATCACTCTGAATCATGACTCAGATCCTCACATCAGAGAATGGTGCTGCTAGAAAGGTCGGTATTGCAGAGGATTGATTAATGGCCACTCTTGAGCAATTCAAGCAAGTCAG
>QCLC01000082.1 GCA_003214855.1 Prochlorococcus sp. AG-412-I05
ATTGTACACAGGTACACCTGGACCTTGGTTGAGATACTTTATGTGTAATTTACAATGTAATGGTTTTGGACAGAAAGATCCTACAGATGAAAGTACATATATATTACCTTATAAAGATTTAGATACAAGTAAGTATGAAAAGTTAGAAGAGTTACCTGTATTTGAATATGGTTGTGATAGTAGTTACTCTTGGTCAGCTAAGTATAAAAAGTTACAACGTAAAGGTACACCAAGAGAGATTACAAATAGAATATATGATAGTATGATAAATGAGTTTAATCCTGATGGCAAATTTATACATCCAGGTAAAGGTGCATATTGGCAACACTTACATATTACAGGTGGTGAACCTCTAATGCCTCATGCTCAAGAATGTACTGTTCAGATAATACAATGTATGATGAATGATGCTAATGTACCAGCTAGTATAACTTTTGAAACTAATGGTACACAAAAATTAACAGAGCCTTTTATAGCTCAGATAAGTAATTATGGATGTCCTGTACATTGGTCTATAAGTCCTAAGTTATGGAATACTGCTGGTGAGAAATCTGATAAAGCATTTCAACCTCACCTAATAAAAGAGATGCAAGATGTATCACCACATGGTATGATTAAGTTTGTTTGTAATGGTACAGATGATACATGGAATGAAATTGATGAGAAAGTAAATGCACTAAGAGACTTTGGTGTACAGTTTCCTATATCTATTATGGCTGTAGGAGCTACAGTAGAAGGACAGAACAAAGTTGCTAGTCAAGTATATTCTGAAGCAGTAGATAGAGGATATCATATCTCTGCTAGAGTGCATACTTACATCTGGGGTAATGTGATAGGAGTTTAATATGGGATGGCATAATTTATATTCACTTAATGTTTTTAGAGCAAGATTAGAAGGTGTTGATAATGAAACACTAGTAAAGTTATGTTTAGATAATGCAAATGATATATCAAAAAGAAAAAGTAGTAATCCTTCAGCAACAGGTTATGAGGACTCACCATTGGATGCTAACCATCCTGTAGTGAAACAATTACGTGATGCAATGAAAAGAACAATACATAAAGAAATAGAACCAACAGCACAAGAAGGAGAGATATGGGCTCATGTATTAAGACCAGGAGAGTCAACACAAATACATAGTCATAAAAATAAAAAAGATTGGGATCACTTAGGTTTATCTTGGGTTTACTATCCTCAGATGGTAGATAGAACTAAAGGAGATATGGGTGGTAAGATAGTTTTCCAAACACATATTGGTGCAATTAAAACTATTAGTAGAGACTTTTCACCAAGTGTAGGAGATTTTATTATCTTTCCATCTTGGTTGAATCATTTTACTACAAGACATGTAGGAGATAGTATACGTATTTCAATTTCTGGTAACTATAATTACAGAGATGAAGATATATACAATAAAGTGGCACACGATCCTAATACAGGGATCAAAAAATTAACTGGATTTAATTAAATGGCAAAATATATTTCAACAAAAACTTATAAACATCTTGGACCGGTAGCATATAGACAATGGAGAGCAGACTCTCATTGTAATCTTATTCATGGATATGCTTTATCGTTCCATTTTGAATTTGAAGCTGATACATTAGATGCTCGTAATTGGGTTATGGACTTTGGTGGTCTTAGACCTTTGAAGCAGCATCTTGAAGATTGGTTTGATCATACATTATTAGTAGCTGATGATGATCCACAGAGAGATGAATTAATAGCTCTTGGAAAGTCTGGGCTAGCTAAGATAACTGAAGTAGAAAAAACTGGATGTGAAGGTTTAGCTACATGGTTATATGAATATATTAATACTATATTTTTACCTGACTATGGTAAAGCAGAAGCAGAACGTATCTGGTGTTGCAAAGTCGAGGTAAGAGAAACAGATTCTAATATGGCTATGAAAGTGGGGCACAGAGAAGATGGAGAGTTTGAATGAAACTTATGAATATAGTTACAAGAAATTTACTAACGACGTAGTAAAAATTTGTGAGTGGCTTAAGCCACAACGTGTAGGGTATACACCTTATGGTGTAGAACCTTGGGAACCAGATTTAATAGTATCTATTAATAGAGGTGGTTTGATTGCTGGTGTGTATATATCACATGCATTGAACTTACCTCATTATCCATTGCACTATCAAACAAGAGATGGTAATAATGAGATGCTATTTCATAAACCTGAAGGTTTTGATCAAGATAAAAATATTATGTTAGTTGATGATATAAACGATTCTGGTAAAACATTTAAAGAAGTAGTAGCAGCATGGGATTGCTGCAATTTAGGACCTGCTCCTGTAACAAGAAGAGTAAAAACCGTATCATTAATATCAAGATATAATTCTAAATATAATGTTGACTTTAGTTGCAGAACATTGGATAACGATAACTGGGTAGTCTTTCCTTGGGAAAGAGTATATAACGAGAAGGATAATTGCTAATGGCATTACAAAAAGAAAAGACCGATAGTGTACTAGGTTGGGAAGTACATGATCATTTAAGGTCTATAGGTATTGAAACACCTATGACTCCTAACACGACTGATATGATGGATAAGCGAAAGCTATCAATAATAGAAGATCATTTTGAAAAGATTATGGAAACATTAGGTTTAGATTTAATGGATGATTCTATGCAAGATACACCTAGGCGTATGGCTAAGATGTATGTTAATGAATTGTTCTGGGGATTAGATCATAAGAACTTTCCTAAGTGTACAGCTATAAAAAATAAATTAGCTGGTGTTAATACAGGACACTCTTTTGTATTAGAAAAAGGTATTACAGTTAACTCTGTATGTGAGCATCATTTTGTTCCTATCTATGGTAGAGCTACTGTAGCTTATGTTCCTAGTGGTAAAGTATTAGGTCTATCTAAATTAAATAGAATAGTAGAATATTTTAGTAGAAGACCTCAGGTACAAGAAAGATTAACAGAACAGATTAGAGCTGCATTATCTTATGTTGTAGAGACACCTGATGTAGCTGTGTATATGGATGCAGAACACTTCTGTGTAAAAACTAGAGGTGTACAGGATGAGAATAGTTCTACAGTTACTTTATCTGTAGGTGGTATATTTGCAGAAGACTCTTCTGATACTAGAAGAGAATTTTTAAACTTAGCGAGGATGCCTAGTTAATGCCATTTGATAATACTAAATATCATGATCTTAAACTTGCCATACAGGAGAAAGTTATTACTCAATTAACTCTTACTGAAGGTACAAAGGGATTAGACCAAAGAGGATATGCATCTGCATTAGAAAAGCAATTTACTGATACTTGTAAAGGTATTTTTGAAAATTATAAGAAAGCATCAAGTGTTAAGTCAAT
>QCLC01000083.1 GCA_003214855.1 Prochlorococcus sp. AG-412-I05
ATGAGAAATTTTGAGCGGCATCTCTTGCCTTTTGAAAGCGGTGGTTTTGTTGTTTCTTGACTTGTTTTTCTAGCTTTAATCCAGTTGTTTCCTGGGGCATCTCCTCGTCATATCAAAAGCCTTTCGAGAGAGCCCGCAAGGATCAGGTGAGTAGAGCTTGAACTGATCCGAAACCTTGTTTTGTTGAAAAACCGGCAGCAGCAATGTTCAGTGTCGATTCGGATGGCAACGGCCAGAGGCAGCGAGCGGGTTGTTTTTGTTGTTGAGCCGTGTCTGCCTTAAGCAATCACTTCAGCTGGTTCATTGAATTCAGCGTGACTCGAGACCGCCTCGTTGATAGCGACGAAGTCACCAGAATCCGCATCGCTGGGCTCAGCGCTGCTGGTGGAATAAATCTCATCAAAAGATAGAGCCGAGCTTGAGGGTTGATAGACACTGTTTCCGCTATCAGTTGCGGTGATGCTGGAGGAGGAGTCTTGGTGTGTTGCCACCACTTGTTGGAGAACAGCGAGAGCTTCTGCGTTGTTTGAGATCGGGTTGGCGTTGAAATGAACGATGTGATCAGCAGTGTTGCTTGGGATGAGGCCGTCGATGGAGCTTGTGCCGGTAATCGAGTCATAACCATCGCTGCTGGCAGCAAAGCTGCTTTCAAGAGAGCGACTTGCAGCAGAGCTGTTTTGAGTTGTGTTGGAGCCAGCAGAGCTGCTCTCTAAAAGGCTGGAGTCGCCTGTGGTTGCCGCGATAGACGTTGACTCTGCTGTTAAAGGTGTTGTTGTAGCTGTTGTCGATGCCGTGTCTGCGGATGGTGCAATATCAGTAGACGTTGTAGGAGTATCTAGTGGCGTTGCCGTAGACGTTGTTGCTGTAGATAGGTCAGAGCTTTGCTCAGACATTTGGTCTTGCCGATGATCATCAAATTCATCTGCTTTGAGATCGCCATATTCGATGAGCATCTCTTTGACGTGTGTCATCGCTTGCTGTTCATTGATGTAAGTTCCGCCGATTGCTTCGATTACATCTTTAACTTGTTGCTCGCTCGCTGTTTGTAGATCAAGTTCAATATCAGAGAGTGCTGCTCGAGTTTCTGCCGTGATCACGATGCCATCACTGGCATCATGGTTCTCGTCAAGAGATTGCAGGAAAACGGCCATATTTTCGACGTACTCATCATTTAAGTTTGTTCGCTCAACATTGGCAATGTCTTGCAAAAAGGTTGTGCCAGAAGCAACATCCTCTGCAGTGGCAATACCAAGAGAGGCGCGGCCAATCGTAAAGCTAATCTCATCACCATTGACATAGTTGAAATAACCATCCTTTGTGGTTAGGCCAGTGATGCCAGATGTTGTTAAATACTCAACCCCTTCTACGATGCCATCAATTAAGACAGAAGCGCTGGTTGTTGTCGTCGCGCTGCCATTGGATTCGGTGACGGTTACTGAGCCATTGGCTGTGAAGTTGAAAGGCCCAGTTTTAGTGAGTGTGAAGACTTGAGCAGTGCCAGAGACAACATCTTCAATGGTAAAGGCATTGCTGGAGACCGTAACGGCGCTGCCGCCACTATCCTTTACGGACGTGCTATTAGGCAGTGATGAGATAGTGATATCGGACAGACTTTCACTGCCATCAGTATCAGCAAGCGTTGCAGTGGCTGAAAACTTCCGCTCGAAATTTGTTGAATTTGAAACGACAACACTATTGAAATTGTTGTAGGTGATATTGCCGCCTGTAGAGAAGTTGACTTTGTTGATCGTGTGTGAGCTGTAAATATCAGAATTGATCACCAATGTATTTGTGCCGCCATCACCGCTTACCGATGAATTTGTTCCACTGCCCCAACCCTTGATATAAATAATGTCGTCACCACCGCTACCACTGATTGCGCCAACATTGGAATTTGCTGAATCTTGTATTTCTATATAGTCGGCTGCATTGGTGCCATTTTTTGTTTCGTTTGAATTGAGGTAGTTGTCAATAATTGAATTTAAGCCACTTGCACCTGCTGGCACTGAAGCACTTGTGGCACCTGAGAATCCTGAGGTGGTGAGCGTTAAGCTGGCTGCAGAAGCTTTGGTATCACTAGCGCCATTGTTTTCATACCAAGCAATCGTGTCGTCTTCTATAGAGGCGGAAACGATATCGAGGTCTCCGTCACCATCCATGTCGCCAATATCAAGACCTCTTGCACCATTGGCACTGGTTGCAATGCTTGCGTGGGTAAAGTTTGGATCAGCAGCGCCATCATTTTCATACCATGAAACTTGGTCGGCGACATAATTAGCGGAGACGATATCTAGATCACCATCACCGTCCATGTCGGCAAGATGGATGCCAGTTGCTCCGTTAGCGTTGGTGTAGAGATTACTTGCTGTAAAGCTTGGATCAGTCGAGCCATTGTTCTCATACCAAGCGATGGTGTCGTCATCTCTTGAGGCCGAAACAATATCAATATCACCATCGCCATCAAGATCACCAACGTGTACTTCGTATGCGAAATCTGCATTTGTATCAATATTGGCTTCAGTGAAGCTGGGATTGGCAGCCCCGTCGTTCTCGTACCAAGCAATCGTGTCGTCATTAGCAGAAGCAGAAACGATATCTAGATCACCATCGCTGTCGAGGTCAACAACATGAACCGCCATGGCTCTGTCGGCATTTGTTGTGATAGTGCTGATTGTCCAGCTTGGATCATCCGCACCATTGTTTTCGAACCAACGAATCTTGTCGTCGGCATAAGAAGCCGAGATGATATCTAAATCACCATCACGATCTAAATCTGCCAAATGAACATCCTGTGCTCCATTGATATTGGTGGCGATATTGGTTGCGCTCCAGGAGGGGTTGGCAGCACCATCGTTTTCATACCAAGCAATCGTGTCATCGATATAAGAGGCAGAAACGATATCTAGATCGCCATCTCCATCGATGTCACCCGAGAAAACTGCGTAAGCACCATCAGCATTGGTATCAATGTCAGCAGCAGTCCAAGTGGGATTAGCAGCACCATCATTCTCATACCAAGCGATGGTGTCGTCATCTCTTGAGGCCGAAAGAATGTCTAAGTCACCATCGCCATCAAGATCAGCCAAGTGAGCATCCCATGCCCCATCAGCACTGGTAGCGATATCTGCTGCTGTGAAGGAAATGCTGTCGTCATCAGTGATCGTGAGCGTTCCTGTGGAATCACTGATGGTTGCGTTATTAGAGGGATTGGAGAGAGTGAGCGTG
>QCLC01000084.1 GCA_003214855.1 Prochlorococcus sp. AG-412-I05
AAACGTCAAATCCACTGCAACACCAGGAAGATTCAAAGCATCAGGGGTTGCTCGAATGGCCGCCGTCTCCATCACATCAAATGCTGTTGCAGCGGCGTTGTTACCAGCAGCTCCTGGGCCTTCTGGGCCAAAACCTCCAGGACCTTCAGGGCCACCGGGGCCTTCGGGACCAAAACCTCCTGGGCCTTCGGGGCCGCCGGGACCAAAACCTCCTGGGCCTTCGGGGCCTTCGGGACCAAAACCTCCTGGGCCTTCGGGGCCTTCGGGACCAAAAGCTCCTGGGCCTTCGGGGCCTTCGGGACCAAAAGCTCCTGGGCCTTCAGGGCCACCGGGGCCAAAACCACCAGGGCCTTCGGGGCCGCCGGGGCCTTCTAAGCCGCCTGCATCAAAGCCGCCGGGACCGCCTGCATCAAAACCACCGGGGCCGCCTGCATCAAAGCCGCCGGGGCCGCCTGCATCAAAACCACCGGGGTTATAGCCGCCAGAGCTACCGGGGTTGAAACCAGCATCAAAGCCAGCAGGGCTATAAACGACTGAGTCGTAATTAAAGACAGCTGGTTCAACAAAGCCTGGGGTGGCCACTGGGTTAGCAACAGGGTTGGCATCCACTGGGCCAGATTGAGAATCAAAAACTGGATTCGCTCCAGGATTATTGACTGGATTCGCTCCAGGATTATTGACTGGATTCCCTACAGGATCATTGACTGGATTGGCTGCTGGATCGACTGGAGCATTGAATGGAGGGTTACCGCTACCACCACTGCTACCACCACTGCTACCACCACTGCTACTGCTACTAACAGGACATCTATTGCTGGTTCCACTTCCGGTGCAAACAGCACTAGAAGGCGAAGTGCTAATGACTGTCAACGTGCCGCCGCTAACAGTCGTTTGGCCAGAGTATGTATTTGTTCCCTCGAGAATTAACGTGCCATCACCAGTCTTGAATAAAGCACCTGAACCTTGCAAGGCGTCAGAGGAAGCTAGTTTGGCCGTTATTCCTTGAAGAACATCGATTGTTCCTCCTTGCGAACCTAAATCGATCCTTGAGGCAGCAGCAGTCCTAATAAGCGTAGGTAAATCTGCACTAAATCTCAAAGTAGCGCCACTCGTAGAAGAGCCTAGATATATGTAGTTAATCTCACCCAAAGCATTTCGATGGCCAACATTTAATACCCCTTCCTGAATATCGACTCTACCCTTCATATCTGAGGTTCCTTTAATCGTTAATTTACCCGGTCCATCGGAGTTGCCGATAGTTAAAACTTTTTGACTGGAATAATCAGAAGTATCATTAGCAAGATCTATTCCATGGCCAGCGTCAGTCTGCACAGAGCCGTCTCCTACAATGCTTAGCAAGCAACTATTGGCCGCCGTACAAGAAGAACTTGCGATATCGATAGCATATCCACTTCCACTCGCGGGATCCAGCAACAAGTCTGAATTCGAATTGGATTTAATTTCTGATTTACCCTGCAAGGTAAGGGTGGATGTCAACTCCGTATAACCTGAAAAAGCGCCTAAGCCTGCAGCAGAGCCACCACTATCAGAGTTAAGAAAAATGGGCTCAGCTATTTCAAGTTTGTTGTCTGTATCTACACCACCTATAAATGTCAAATAGGCACCAGCTTTTACATCAGTACCACTGCCAGTTGTTCCTAGGCTCCCCTGACGAGACACCCTTAACTCTCCAGCAGAGACTGTAGTTAATCCAGAGTATGTATTATTCCCCGATAATATCAACAGGCCAGCTCCAGACTTAGTAAAAGCCCCTGTTCCAGAATACACCCCACTATATTGTCCACTTGGAGTTTCTGCTGGCTGATTAATTGTCAGGTCGCCACTTCCCAAAGCAATGTTACCTGATCCAGTAACTTCTCCAGTTGAATTTGTTGTGCCCGCGTTTAAAACAACATCGCCACCATCCCTGCTAATATTTGCGTTGACATATATATTGCTATCTGCTTGCAACTTAAGAATCCCCGTCTGACCACTCGAAGTTGTGATTGGGTTGGCTATCGTGATATTACCAGCATCCCCACCTCCCGCATTGGTTGTCGCAATGGTGATATTCGCAGTAGCAAGATTATTAGCTAATGTTGTTGTATTTACAACTGTGGTTGCATTGGGGGTAGTGGTCTTTGTGTTAGGAGTAGTAGTAGTGTCGACGGCCGTTGAGGGAGCCGTCGGGCCCGCCGAAGGCGAGTCGGCACCAGTACTGATAGTAATATCATAAGGATCCAACAGCCAATTGCCATGAGAGTATTTATCATTAAGAGCCGACGAATCTACACGGGAACCATCAACAAATAACCCATAACCTGAAGTTTCAATTTGGCCACCATTGCCAGCTTGATTGCCACCGCGAGCAATCAAGTCAGCAACAACACTAGTGAATGAGTTTGGATTTTTTACATCACTCCAAGCCACAATCGTTCCCCCATCACCATGATCAAGTGCGGAAGCGTCCAGTAAGGCTCCCGATTCAATCGTTGTATGCACCGCCTGTCGGACTGATGGATCACTGTTCTGCCAGCTACCTCCTACCTGAATCAAACCACCACCCGTGGCACCAGTCGCCAAGAGCTGAGAGGAGCCATCGACTCTGATCTGATCAGCCGTCAGCGTGATATTGCCGCCAATCGCCTCCTCCGAGCTCGCCGATAGCTTGCTATCGACGACTTCAATGCTGCCGCCTGATGCATCAACCAATAGGCTTTGATCGACAGAAATATCAATACCCTCCAGCAAAATTCTTGGCGTAGCGCTCATACCAAGCTCCGCCAATCGCTGAGGATCAGTCACCAAGCCATGGGATCCAGGCAAAGGGTTCGCACCCAAGCCTGCAAGCTGCTGCGGAGTGCTGTCGAAAACATTGAACGCACCAGAATTAAAACGCAACGAGCTGGCCGTGCTCATATGGAGCTGCGACGTATTCACAAAACCAACCCCAACACCGAGATGAATGCCGCCGGGCGATAGCCAAAACAAATTGGCTGGCGACGACAAGCTCACTTGTTTATTGAGATAAGTTCCACCAGGCGCCGTTACACCAACAACTAAATTCCGCTTACCACCTGTGTCGAAATTGATGCCGGTGATAGCACCACGCGTATCAAAATCTTTGAATCTGTGAAAACGATTCTTGCCAGCATCGGTGCCGCCACTGATGTGACAATTGCCGC
>QCLC01000085.1 GCA_003214855.1 Prochlorococcus sp. AG-412-I05
CTATTGCCTTGTTGTAGTCAGCAATTGCTCCTTTATAATCTCTTAGACGATATTTTGTATTGCCACGGTTTAGATAATCATCAGCACTTTGAGCGTGTGCTGCCTGGGTTGAAAGCACCACCGCCGCAGTTGCCAAAGCAGTAGTAGATCCCAGTAGCAGTGGTTGTCCTAGTGGTAGTAGCGATAGGGCAGCAGCAAGTGCAGTGGTTCGGCGTGTCATCAATGAAGTGCTCTGCTGCTTAAAGGGTAGATGGGGGTGTCTTATCGGGTCTATTGGGTGTGCTGTTGTTTGATGACCTCATCGCATATTGCGGCACCAGGCACCATTATTGCTGCTCAACCATCTCACATTTTGATTATTACCTAAAGATGCTGCTTTCTTTCCATCAGAGCATGATCCGTTTAGATCACCTTGCTTCTCCTTAAGTATGCTCCTATTTGCATAAGCAACGGCATTCTGCGGATTAATGGATATTGCCTTGTTGTAATCAGCAATTGCTCCTTGATAATCTTCTAATTTACTCTTAGCAATTCCACGATTTAAGTAGGCAATGCTATTCTGCGGATAAAATGATATTGCCTTAGTGTAATCAGCAATTGCTCCTTGAAGATCCCCTAATCTGTTCTTAGAATTGCCACGATTATAAAAGGCATCTGCATTCTTAGGATTAATTTCTATAGACTTATTATGATCGGCAATCGCTCCTTGATAGTCTCCTAGATAACTCTTGGCGACACCACGATTAGAAAAGGAATTGGCATACTGCGGATTGATCTCTATCGCCTTATCATAATCAGCAATTGCTCCTTGATAGTCTTTTAAATCACTCTTGGCAACACCACGATTGTAATAGGCAAGGGCAATCTGCGGATTAATCTCTATCGCCTTATTAAAATCAGAAATTGCTCCTTGATAGTCTTTTAGATCAACCTTCGCAGCACCACGATTTTTATAGGCAACGGCGTATTGCGGATTAATCTCAATCGCTTTGTTGTAATCAGCAATTGCTCCTTGATAATCTTTTGAATTCATCTTGATATAACCGCGATTATTAAAGGCATCGGCAAACTGAGGATTGATCTCTATTGCCTTAGTGTAATCAGAAATCGCTCCTTGATAATCTTTTAAATCATGCTTGGCAAGACCACGATTGTAGTAGGCATTGGCATACTGAGGATTAATCTCTATTGCCTGGTTGAAATCAGCAATTGCGCCTTGATAATTACCTTGTGCATATTTTTCTATTCCACTATCATAAGAATTGGTCGCCAAGGGATTCGCACAAGCGGTAATCAACGGAGACCCAAGCGCAAGCACAGACAGTGCAGCAGCAATGGCAGTAGTCCTGCGAGACATATATGGGGTGTTCTGCTTCCATCAATCTAGGAAGGGAGCACTGGCAAAGCAATCAAAGATGCATCAGGGAAGAAGCAGTGGGACCTCTTCTATCCCTAATCAGGGAACCGGGGTTGGTAGTTCTTCTTTGCCAATTCCTTCTCCCTTACATACTTCCTGTATTGGGGTGGGTTCCACTGCTTGAGGAAGGTGGAGAACCTCATTGTCTGATTAGAGAACCAATCCCTAACAATGGATCTTCACCCATTCAGCAGGTTCTTCCAATCCAAGATCTACTGCTTTTCTCCAATCACGACAGGCACCATCATGATCATATACCGATTCTCTAGCAGAACCACGAACTTCATAGGCATAGGCATCCTGTGGATCAAGTTCTATTGCCTTAGTGTAATCAGCAATTGCTCCTTGATAATCGCGTGACCAACGCTTGGCGAGACCACGAATACGATAAGTAATTGCATCCTGTGGATTAATCTCTATTGCCTTATTGAAATCAGCAATTGCTCCTTGATTATCTCCTAAAGTAAACTTGGAACTACCTCGAAGTCTATAGGCATCTGCATACTGGGGATTAATCTCTATTGCCTTGGTGGAATCATCAATTGCTCCTTGATGATTGCCTGCCAAGTGTTTCTCTACTCCTTGATCAAAATGCTGATTTGCCAATGGGTTCGCATTAGCAATAATCAACGGCGATCCAAGTGCAAGCATGGACAGTACTGCAGCAATGGCAATAGTCCGGCGAGACATTGGTTGAGTGTATTTACTTCCATCAAGGTAGACAGAACACACCATCAAGGCAATTAGGGATATCTGAGGGAAGAACAAGTCAGACCTCATCTATCACTAATCAGGAAACTTGGGTTGGTAGTTCTGCTTCGCCTACTCCTTCTCTCTCACAAAACTCTTATAGACAGTTGGATGGTGCTGTTTGAGGAAGGTTGAGAACCTCATTGCATGATTACAGAAATAATCCCTAACACTGGAACTCCACATATTCAGCAGCATATTTATCTCCAAGAGATGCTGCTTTTCTCCAATCAGAACAAGCACCTTCCATTTTTCCGTTGCCAATATACTCCTTAGCAACGCCACGATAAACATAAGCATCTGCATACTTTGGATTATTTTTGATTGCCTTGCTGTAATCAGATATTGCTTCTAAAAAATCTTCTATGGCAAACTTTACCCTTCCTCGATTGTAATACGCTGGTGCATACTTTGGATCAATTGCTATTGCCTTGCTGAAATCAGATATTGCGTCTAAAAAACCTTTTTTTGAATCTCCTTTTGCAATTCCACGATTGACATAAGCATTTGCATTATTTGGATCAATTTCTATTGCATTAGTGTAGTCCAATATTGCTCCATCAGCGTCACCTAGTGTCCTCTTCGCAATTCCACGATTGACATAAGCATCTACATACTTTGGATCAATTGCCATTGCCTTGCTGAAATCAGATATTGCTCCTGAATAATCATATAAATTCATCTTCGCAATTCCACGATTGACATAAGCATTTGCATTATTTGGATCAATTTCTATTGCCTTAGTGTAGTCCAATGTTGCTCCTTGATAATTGCCTGCATCATATTTCTCGATTCCTTGATCAAAATACTGTCTTGCTAATGGGTTCGCATTAGCAATAATGAACGGCGATCCAAGTGCAAGCACAGACAGTGCCGCAGCAATGGCAATAGTCCGGCGACGGGACATCAAGAGGTGGCGTACTGCTATGTCTTCAGACTAGGCAGTCAGATCCA
>QCLC01000086.1 GCA_003214855.1 Prochlorococcus sp. AG-412-I05
CCGAAGACGCTGCCATTGCAGCCTTAAGAGAAAGCTATCCCCATCTTGTTGATCATCTGCGCTCCGGCCGGGATGCCATCGTCTGGCGAGGTCAACAACAACCGATCGATTACGTCGAAGCAGAGCGCGCATGGGAAATTGCCAGAGCCGCCATCGCCAGTGGGCTCTATAAAACTGTCATCCTCGATGAACTCAATCCCAGCGTGGATCTTGAACTGATTCCTGTGGAGCCGATTGTTCAGACCCTGCTGCGCAAGCCGGCCGAAACCGAAGTCATCATCACCGGCCGCTGCAAAAACCAACCTGCCTACTTCGATCTGGCCGGCGTCCACTCAGAAATGGTATGCCACAAGCACTATGCAGAACAGGGCGTAGACCTCAAGCGAGGCGTGGATTACTAAGGCAATCCTCGGCACCGAAGCTTTTGGATTGACTGACCTAAGACCTACCGCAGCTGGTAATGATTGAAGCGGGCTGATTGAAATCCCTTCAACAATGAGCCCCTATATGTGTGACGATCCACTCAGTAGCGAGGCAATGAGTTGTCAACTTCCTTGACCCAAGCATCAATGCCACCAGTCACATTCACACCTTCAATGCCATGACGCTTGAGAATGGTCAAAGCCTTTGCCGAGCGACCACCCAACTTGCAGTAAACATACAGTCGCCTGCCAGAGGCCAACTGCCGGACCTTCTCAATCGCCTCACCACTCTCAATCTTGTTCAAAGGGATCAATTCTGAACCAGCAATGCAAGCAATCTCAGCCTCATTGGGATTACGCACATCCACCAGGGCAAAATCCGCAGCGCCAAGATCGAGTAAAGACTTGAGATCCTGAACTGAAATACTCTCCAACCCAGCAACCTTCTCTTGAGCTTTTTTATCAGCACCAGAACCACAAAAGTCTTGATAATCAATGAGCTGATCAATCACAACTCGCGGTTGACTCGGGCGCAAAGCCATCTCCCGAAACGTCATCGCCAAGGCATCAACGATCAGCAGCCGACCACTCAACGTCGTGCCGATACCAGTAATGATTTTAATGACCTCCGCGGACTGAATTAAACCAATCAATCCTGGAAGAATCCCCATCACACCGCCTTCGACGCAAGAAGGCACCAAGCCAGCGGGTGGCGGTTCGGGCATGAGATCACGATAGTTGGGACTCTCAGCATCAAGGTTAAACACCGTGGCCTGACCTTCAAAGCGATGAATCGATCCATAAATACTGGGCTTACCTAAAAGCACACAAGCGTCATTCACCAGGTAACGGCTAGGGAAATTATCAGTGCAGTCACAAACAATGTCGTACGGCTGAATGATCTCAAAAGCGTTATCTCGCGTCAGCGCTTTCTCGTAGACATCCACTTGACAATGGGGATTGATTTCCAGGATGCGAGCCCGAGCAGAATGCGTTTTTGCTTGACCTACCCAACTCGTGCCATGGATCACCTGGCGTTGCAAATTAGAGAGCTCAACAACATCGAAATCGACAATCCCGATATGGCCTACACCAGCAGCCGCCAAATAAAGCAGCAACGGCGAACCGAGCCCGCCACTACCCACACACAACACAGAAGCCGCCTTGAGTCGTTTCTGACCATTCATCCCAACCTCTGGCAGGGTGAGATGACGAGAAAAACGCTCTAACTCATCGGGGCTCAGGTCAACATCAACGGTTTCGTGAAGACCCATAGGGGAAAAAGTGCCGCTAGATATGCCCTTACCACTGTCCCAAATGCGCAACCTCATGCTGCTGGCCAGGTTGCACTCCTGTCAGCCACCAAGCACGCACATTGCCGGAACCAGCCACGATCACCAGTAACGACGGCACAGTGGCCCAGCGATGATCCATAACGGAGGGCACAGCCTCACTGCCAGGATGAGAATGTGCACTGCCCAACACCTGCCAATTGTGCTCTCTGGCAAAGCGTTGAGCCTGCAACTGTTCACGAGGATCCAAAGCAAAGCGACACTTGCGTGATGGCAGCAGCGCAGCCCCAAAATTCGGATCATCCGAGTCTTCAGGGAGGCTTAACATTCCCGGCCCCCATACATTGCAGCAAGGCCAAATCAGCCGAACATTCCAGATACTGCAGCCTTTATCGCTACTAGAATCATCTTGATCACCCAATAAAAGAGCACATCCCTCAAATGGCGCAACAGCCAATAAGCTGCGACGCAAAACCATCAGGCAATTACGATCAAACTCCAACAGCTCTGGCATAACAAAGATCCTTTCGATACGCTCGGCAAAGATTTGCCATCGGTTTCGTGTTCATGAGCGACATCAACACCGTGACAAACGAACAATCCACCACAGAAAAGACCACCACAAACAGCGTTGACAACGCAGATGAGGAGATTAAATTCTCAGAGCGTTACAGCGAAGCCGTTGGCAAGGTCAACGAAACCCTAAATAAGCTCGATTGGAGCCAGATGGGGCGTATCGGCAAAGTTTTGGGGATCTTCGCAGCTGTGATCGTTGCCCAGATCCTGATCAAAGGAGTCATGGACACAATCAATTTGCTGCCAATCGTGCCTGGATTACTCGAACTGCTTGGTGTGGTGATGGTGGGCCAATGGAGCTGGCAAAACCTCACCACAAGCGAGAAGCGCTCTGCCCTGTCTGAGAGGATTCAGAGTCTCCGCAAGGAATATTTAGGCTGAAACACTGCAAAATCGAAAGGCAATTCAAGTCAGCAACCAACTTGCCAAACGATTCAGAATGGCTTGGCTCTGATTTCGATATGAGCCTCCAAATAGATTGGCGTGATTGATGAGGTGATAAAGGTTATAGACCTCTACCCTTTGGCTTGCATCAGCTGGTAGTGGCCATACGTTCTCATATCCGATATAAAAATCCTGCGAAAAACCACCGAATAATTGAGTCATCGCCAAATCAACTTCTCTATCGGCCCACCAGGTAGCAGGATCCAGCAAGACTCCCCGCCCATCTGAGAGAACATTGGCATTGCCACTCCAAAGGTCCCCATGCACGAGACTGGGACTGGGTTGAT
>QCLC01000087.1 GCA_003214855.1 Prochlorococcus sp. AG-412-I05
CTGTTCTGGTTGTGGATTTTGGCGACGGCAGAGTGTTTGCGAAAAAATGGCTAGCAGGCTTCCTGAGAGTTGAACTCTGATTTGGGTTTGCTGGTTTGGGGGGAAAACATCGACCATGCGATCGACCGTTTGTGCCGCTGAGTTGGTGTGCAGGGTGCCGAACACGAGGTGACCTGTTTCGGCGGCGCTGATGGCCAGTTGAATGGTTTCGAGGTCGCGCATTTCGCCCACTAGGATTACATCAGGATCTTCACGTAGTGCCGCACGCAGGGCATTGCCAAAACTGCGTGTGTCTTCATTGAGCTGTCGTTGGTGTACAAGGCTGAGATCGCTTTTGTATACGAATTCGATTGGATCTTCGATTGTGAGGATATGTTCGCTTCTGGTGTGATTGATGTGGTCCAGCAGGGAAGCCAGGGTTGTTGTTTTGCCTGATCCGGTTGGTCCTGTTACTAGCACTAATCCTCTTGGTCGTTTGCTGGTTTCGATGACTACTGGTGGCAGGTTGAGACTTTCAATACTCGGGATCGTGTTGCCAAGAGCCCGTAGACAGGCGGCGTAACTTCCCTTCTGTCGATAGACATTCACACGAAAGCGCGCCACACCCTTTAGCCCATAGGCACAGTCAAGCTCCCATGTTTGTTCAAGAGTCTTTCTTTGACTGTTGTTGAGCATTGAGAAAATCAGCTTGTTGCATGTTTCTTCGGATAGGGGGGTATTGGTTATTGGCTTTAATTCACCGCTGAATCGTCCATACGGGGGCTGGCCGGTAGCAATGTGCAGATCACTGCCGCCACCTTGAACAAGCTGTTCCATCAGGTCCTCGATCATTAGATCCATGACGGGTCCTTCATTGGCGTGCGGTTAGACAGTAGGGACATTCCAGCCAGTCGTCTTGGAGGCCTGCCCCGCAGACGTTGCAGGTGACAGTGCTAAGGGCTCTGGCGCGGCGCTCTGATTCCAATCCGGAATCGGTGAGGATCATTCGTTCTACTTCTTCAAGGGTGGTGTGGCCTTCTCGCACCAGGTCGAGGCTGTAGCCCAACAGAGTTTTCATACCAGCCTCGAGCGCCAGACGTCTTACTAAATCAGTAGTGGCACCTTTGGCGACAGCTGTAGCGAGCTCTTCGTTCATGCGCAGTACTTCATAGACACCAACTCGGCCCTTGTAGCCGCTGCCTTGACAGTTCGGGCACGGCTGTTTTTCTTGAGCGTGATGGTGGGCTTTGAAAAAGGTCACGCCAGTTTCTTTATGGGCCATCAATCCAAATCGACCCAGTTCTTTTTCAGTTGGGTGATAGGGCTTACGACAAGAACTGCACACTCTTCGTAGAAGTCGTTGAGAGACGATGCCAATCAACGAGGCGCTCACCATGAATGGTTCCACGCCCATCTCGTTGAGGCGGGCGATGGCACTTGCTGCGTCATTGCAATGCAGTGTGGTTAGCACCAGATGACCAGTCAGTGCGGCTTCGATGGCGGTTTTTGCGGTTTCTAGATCACGGGTTTCACCGACCAGCAGAACGTCTGGGTCTTGACGCATGAAGGCTCTCAGTGCAGTACTGAAATCGAAGCCTTTTTCCCTGTTCACTTGACATTGGGTAATCCCAGGGAGGGTGTATTCGATGGGATCTTCTACGGTGGAAATGTTGATCCCAGGCTCGTTGCGTTCTGCCAGTAGTGAGTAAAGGGTTGTTGACTTGCCAGATCCTGTTGGACCTGTCACAAGGATCATGCCGAAGGGCTTAGAGCCCAAGTTGCGTACGAGAGAGAGAGCACTTGGGTTGCTGATCAGTTTGTCTAGCCCGAGTTGTGTAGCACTGCTGTCGAGGAGTCGCAGACAGATTTTTTCCCCGTAACGGCTGGGCAGGCTATTCACCCTGAAATCGACCATACGATTGCGATATGTGCGACGAATGCGACCGTCCTGAGCCATGCGCCGTTCTGCGATGTCTAGGTCGGCCATGATCTTGAAGCGTGAGGTAACAGCAGGGATCAATCGGCTCGGGAGGGGTTCGATATAGCGCTGCAGGACACCGTCTTGACGGAAGCGGATCTGTAGTCCGTCTTGTTGCGGCTCCACGTGTACGTCGCTGGCTTCTGTTTGCAGTGCCTCTAGCAGTATGCGGTCCACCAGGTTGATGACTGGTGAGCTGTCTGAGTCCATCAAGCTGGACTCCAAATCCTCTACGGAACTAGCAAGTCTGGCTTGTTCTTCCGGATCGTCTTCGAGCACGCCTTCGGCATTAAATCCTGCCAGCAGGGAGGTTGGTGTTTGTGTAATTGGCTTTGTTGCTTTTGACTTGGATGCAGATTCAACGTGCTGCTCAGATCTCATTGATGCAAGCAGCTGGCTGATGTCGGATGCCAGCGCGAGACGGAATTCTGTGCTGAAGCCTTGGGACTGCAGCACAGAGATCAGTTGATTTTTGGTTTGTTCATTGCATTGGTCCGAGATGGCTACAACCAAATGTTGGTTGTGCATGTTGATTGGCAGGGCCTGGAATTGTTGCCACGTTGAGATGTCAAGAGTGGTGTGGTTGGCCATTAGCTCTACTCCGACAACAAGTTCTTCGTGGCTAAGCACACTGACTTGTAGGAGCAGTTCCAGTTCCAGTCGCTGCTGGATGCTGTTGGTTGCTTTGGGGATTGGTCGGCCCTGGGTCACGAAGAAGAAATGAAATTGGAGGTGCGGGCTTCCGCCGCTTGTGGGAGGTGTGCTACTCCCATCAACATGTATAGACGTGAATTTGCAAACGGTCAGCATGAGTGGCGACGCCCCTAACCCAGCTCCCGATCCTGCTGCTGAGGGTTTAGAGGCTTCTGTGCCTCTGGAATCAGTGGCACCGATGAATTCCGATGATGGTCAGCCTTCGGTTCACTCTGCACCATTAGCGGATAATGAGGCTCGCTTACAGCAGTTGGAGCAGGAGCACAGCAGCCTGCGGGAAGAGCACGAAACTCTTCGTAGTCAGTACAT
>QCLC01000088.1 GCA_003214855.1 Prochlorococcus sp. AG-412-I05
AAAGAATATGACAACGTAATAGAATATGAAGCTCCTGAAGATATAGAAATTGACGGATGTAAAATTCTCATATTACCTTGGATATGTCCTGGTAACCATCAAGAATCTATGACTGCTATAAAAGCTACTAAAGCACAAGTAGTTATGTCACACTTAGAGTTAAAAGGCTTTGAGTTTATGAGAGGTCACTTTATGCACGAAGGTATGGATCATACAATATTTGATAAGTTTGATTTAGTATGTTCTGGACACTATCATCATAAATCTACAGAAGGTAATATAAACTACTTAGGTACACCATATGAACTTACATGGCAAGACTATGAAGATCCAAAAGGGTTCCATGTATTTGATACAGAAACAAGAGAGTTGACTAGAATCGTGAGTCCGCTTAAGATGTTTCATAAGCTATGGTATGATGATACCAATATGGCATTTGATGATGTAGCTAATATGGACTTTTCAAAATATAAAGATTGTTTTGTAAAAGTTATTATAACAAATAAAACTAATCCTTACTTATTCGATAGTTATATTGAACGATTAGATAAAAATGATTTAGCTAATTTACAAATAGTAGAAGATCATTTAAACTTAGACTTAGCAGAAGATGATCACATAGTAGATGAAGCAGAAGATACTTTGACCATACTAGATAAGTATGTGGATGGTTTAGAGATTAATTCTGATAAAGATAAAGTAAAAACATTATTAAGAAATTTATATGACGAGGCCCTTTCTATAACATGATATATTTTAAAACTATTAGATGGAAAAACTTTCTATCGTATGGTAATCACTGGACAGAGATTGAACTAGATGCAAATAAATCGTCCTTGATTATTGGTGAGAATGGTGCTGGCAAGTCAACAGTACTTGATGCACTTACATTTGTATTGTATAATAAACCTTTTAGAAAAGTTACAGTACAACAATTAATTAACTCTATTAATAACAATCACATGGAAGTAGAATGTGAGTTTGCTATTGGTCAAAACAACTATAAGATATGTAGAGGACAGAAGCCAAGAATATTTGAAGTATGGCAAAATGGTAACTTACTAAACCAAGAAGCTCATGCAAAAGATTATCAAGAAGTACTAGAGAAACAAATACTAAAACTTAACCATAAAAGTTTTTGCCAAGTGGTTGTGTTAGGTAGTTCTAGTTTTATTCCTTTTATGCAACTACCAACCAATCATAGAAAAGAAGTTATAGAAGATTTATTAGATATAGGTATCTTTTCTATAATGGGTTCACTACTAAAAGATAAAGCAAGTGAAAATAGAAAACGATTAGGTGAGACAAGTAATGAAATAATGTTACTTGAAGAACGTATTAAGATGCAGCAAGATTATGTTAAAAGAATAACACAACAGAAAGATGATTTGATAGAAGAGAAGAAAAAGTCTATTGAGAAACTAACTAATGATAATGGTATAATAGAACTAAACTTAAAAGATAAAGAAGATGAGTTAGCTAAGTTACGTAAAGAAGTTGAAGAAGAAGAAGCTGTAAGAAAGAAGTTAAATAAATTAAACACTTTAGATAGTAAGATAAGTGATAAAGTGAAGCGTCTTAAAAAAGAGATAGAGTTTTTTGAATCTCATGATAACTGTCCTAAATGTTATAGACCTTTAGATGCAGAAACTAAAGCACATAATATAGAAAATAATAAAGATAGTATCAAAGAATGTGAAGAAGGTTTTGAAAAACTAGAAGATGAAATAAATGCAGAACAGGCTCGTGTTAATCATATGATGGAAGTATGGAAAACTATAGACAAAGTTAATACAGCAATCAATACATATAAGTCTGAAATAAATGCTAATCAATCTGTTATAGATTCTATGCAAAAAGATATAGATAAAGAAACTACACAAGATGTTAATGTTGAAAAAGTTAAGATAAAAGAAATGAATGAAGATATGATTGAGATTCAGAATGTCAAGAAAGATCAATCTGATGAACAAGAGATCATAACTGTAGCCACTAACTTGTTAAGAGATACAGGAATAAAATCTAGAATTATAAAACAATATATTCCAGTTATTAATAAATTAGTTAACAAGTACTTAGCAGCTATGGACTTCTTTGTACAATTTGATTTAGATGAGAACTTTAATGAAGTAATCAAATCAAGATGGAGAGATGAGTTTAACTATCATTCATTTAGTGAAGGTGAAAAGATGAGAATAGATTTGTCTTTATTGTTTACTTGGAGAGCTATTGCTAAGTTAAAAAATAGTGCAAGTACTAATTTATTAATTATGGATGAGGTATTTGATAGTAGTTTAGATACACAAGGTACAGATGAGTTCTTAAAGATAATAAATGACTTGACTGCAGATTCAAACATCTTTATAATAAGTCATAAAACAGATCAATTAGTAGATAAGTTTAATAGTGTAATACGTTTTGAAAAACATCAGAACTTTAGTAGGGTAGCAGCATAATGGAAAAGAAAATACCAACAGACTTTACAGCTATGGGTAAGAAGATAAAAGAAACCTTAGATGGTAGAACAGATAACCTAGGTCTAGTTGAAGATGGTATAAAAATAGAAGATACAGATATCAATCTAGCAATGAAAGATGATTACTTATGGGATGAAGTTCCAAGATTTGATTTTGATAATCCTCCTGTAGATCCAGAGAAACTTTCTATGGCTATGGTTTCATATATGAGAGAGCAAGGTGGTATTGGTTTAGCTGCTAATCAAGTTGGATATAATTTTAAGATGTTTGTTACAGAAGGTGAACCAGCCTTTGCTGTATTCAATCCAACAATAACATTCAGAAGTCCTAATGATGTATTATTAGAAGAAGGTTGTTTATCTTATCCAGGTCTAATACTAAAAATAAAACGTCCAGCATCCATTCGTGTTAGATTCCAAGACCCATATGGTAATTGGATAACAAGAC
>QCLC01000089.1 GCA_003214855.1 Prochlorococcus sp. AG-412-I05
AGTTCGGTCAGGTTTTGATGCGTGTTAAGCCTGGCTAATCAACGTGATTCCGTGAGCTCCCAGGCTGCTCTGAGGGCGGCCAACATGCTCTCGGGTCTGGCACATCCCTTTCCGGCAATGTCAAAGGCGGTGCCGTGATCAGGTGAGGTACGCAGAAATGGAAGCCCAAGGGTGGTGTTGACGGCAGAGTCGAAAGCCAGCAACTTCATTGGAATTAGACCCTGATCGTGGTATAAAGCCAGGATGCCGTCTGGGGTTTGGGCGCATGGGATGCCATGCCAAGCCTTTGCAGCTGAAAGCCAACATGTGTCGGGAGGTAAAGGACCGTCTAGTTGGATCTCAGGGTGCTCGGCTTTCCATTTGTTCAGCATTGGGATCAACCATTTCAGCTCTTCATGGCCCAGTTGGCCTTGCTCGCCAGCGTGGGGATTGAGGCCTGCGACTGCAATGGATGGATTGGGTTTGAATCTTTGGCAGAATGCTTTGAGTACGTTTAGCTTCGCTCTAACCAACTCAGGGGTAAGCACTTGTGGGACTGCTGCTAGCGGGATATGGGTTGTTGCTAGCAGAGTGTTGAACCGCCAGCCGTTTTGAGGTGAGATCGCGGTGAAGAGCATGGAGGCTTGATCAGCGCCCACCAGTTCTTGAAGTCGTTCGGTTTGACCGGGATAGTGATGGCCTGCTGCATGCCAGGCATGCTTGGCAATGGGAGCGGTAACAAGGGCGCGGGCTCGACCGTTCAAGAGGAGTTCTGTTGCCTTTGTCAACCATAGAAAGCTTGCGGCTCCACTCTGTGCTGTGGGGTATCCAGGTTGAAGTGTGCTCTTCAGGGGTAGATCTTTGATATCGAGGTTCTTTGGATTGGCTAGGGGAGAAATTCCTTGAGCTTGTAATTGGGCATAGGTCAGTTCCAGGCTTTTTCGACAGCCAACCAGCTGGGGATGCAGCTTTGATGGCAAGCTTGGTGAGGCGAGGGCCTTTAGGGTGACCTCCATCCCGATGCCCGCGGGATCGCCTATGGGGATAACGATAAGTTCATTAGCGTCAACGCCTTCAGAAGGCATAGCCATGATGCGCTGGTTGTTGCTTGGTTTGCTGTTGTTTGGTCTTGGTACTGGGTTGCGGAATGGTTGGTTGGTGGTGCATTGGAGTCAGTTTTTGCGTGATGCCGGGTTGACATTTATCGATCCAGAGAAACCCTTCACTTGGAACGAGTTCATTCTTGGTGGTTCAGATTGGGAACGTTCAACAACTAAGGAAAATTCGTCTGTGAGACCTTGAAACCTTCTGCCAGATAACAGTCTCTAAGGCCGGATTGATAGTTGGGATGCATCAGGGAATAGCCAAGCTCGCGGCATAGGAGCTGATTGCTGACCCTGCGATTCTCTTGCCAGAAGGAGAGTGCCATGGGATTCATCTGTGCAGCGGCAACTGCAAACGGCTCAATTTCGGGTAGGGGCTTGCCAAGGAGTTGGGCGGCGAACCCGAGTACGTCTGTATACGCTGTTGGCATGTCATCGGTGACGTTGATCACGATGGGTCGCTGTCCATCAGCAGCGCATTGGATTAGGTGCAGGATGGCGCCTGCGATGTCATCGACATGAATTCTTGAAAATACTTGGTTGGGCTTGTGGATCATTCTGCTTTGACCTGTGTTGACGCTTTTAAGTACTGAGCGGCCTGGTCCGTAGATGCCAGGCAGTCGCAGAATCTGCAGGGGTAATCCCGAAGCTTGCCAGGCCTCTTCACAGGCCAATCTTCGTTTGCTCCGTGCTTGCTGAGGCTGAGGCTGATCGATTTCTGTGACCCAGCGTCCTTGGCGATCTCCGTAAACCCCTGTGGTGGAGAGATAGCCAACCCATTGCAATGGCAACGCTTTGAGCTGGTCGCCCAAGCATGTCAGCACTGGATCTTTCCCATCGGCTGCTGGCGGTATGCAGCTGAGTAAATGAGTGACTCCTTCTAGAACTTTCGTGGCTGGTAACAGCTTGGTGGCACTATCAAATGCGATGTCTGCGCATGGGCTGTTGATGTCTCTGCGGCTGCAGATGGCAGTGCTGCCAAGTGCTCTCGCCAGAGCCACTACATGCTGGCCACTGAATCCTCCACCGAGAACCAGCAACTTTGAGCCGGTGGGGAGAGGCGGACTCTGCTTGACAAGCTCTGTGAGCATGAGTACAAATGTATTATCTTCTAGGTTTGGTCATGGCGAGCTCCTATTTGCGCGCTTCTGCGATTTCAGTGTCCATGCTGCCGCGTCGGGCATGTCCAAGGATCGTTCAAGGTCGGCAGATCAGTTCGGCTTTTCATTTTGTCTTGCCTTTGGCTTTGTTGACAGGTGCGATGCTGCTCGCTCCGGAGCAACCTGAGCAGCAGGCTTCTATTTGCCAAAGGCATCACCCTGTGGTGGCCTGTCAGGTCTGGTGAGATTGTTTTAGGCCAGTTGGGGCATCCATTCTTCATCTTGGCTGATAAGAGGAGCTTTTCTATGGTTGGGTTGGGTCCATTGAAGCAACCTTAAAGCCAGTCTGAGATCGCCATCCATCCAGGCGCGGATGGCCATTGCGCGTCGCGGATCATAGAAACGTTGGCGCCTATACCACTCGAAGGCATGGGCATCTGATTTGTGACCGTTACAGGAGAGACAGGCCGGAACGCAGTTTTGAGTAATACTTAAGCCACCGCGACTTCGAGGCAAAATATGGTCAATTGATTCAGAAGGTTTGCCGCAATAGATACAACTTTGAGCGGTATAGTTGTGAAGGGATTTTCTCCATCTTCGCACACGTAATTTGGGGCAGAGATCTTCGAGGAAAACCGCGTCCCTATTGT
>QCLC01000090.1 GCA_003214855.1 Prochlorococcus sp. AG-412-I05
GAAAATAGTTGTTTTAACCATTCATTTTTACAGGGGGCGATAACAGCTGAGGCAGGAACTCAATAATTTTTAGCGCAATCCCGTCTGGTTCCTCTACGCCCACTTCTACATGCAAGTCTGCTTCGGTATAAAGCGGTAGGCGTTCGGCAAATAAACAGTCGAAGGTTGCTTCTGGATCTTCTGTTTGTAGTAATGGCCTATTGCTGCTATCGGCATGCAAACGCCTGAGCAGTTCTTCTCTGCCAGGGTTTAGCCAGATAACGATCCCCTGATGCAAAACCCCCCAGTTTTCTGGCTTACTCACCATCCCCCCGCCAGTAGCAACAACAAGTGAATGGCGTTGGCCAATGGCACTGAGTACTTGAGACTCCATTGCTCGAAATCCTTCTTCTCCTTCTTCGCTAAAGATCTTCGGGATTGGTTGGCCAGCCAGTTGTTCGATGACGGCATCTGTATCCACAAACCCATAGCTGAGTTGTTCGGCTAGAGGCCTGCCTGTGCTGCTCTTGCCACTGGCCATCATTCCAACCAAATAGAGGTTGCGGCCGCCAAGCCTTTGCTTGAGAGGATGAGGGGCTTGGCTTTTGTTCATTGGTTCGCAAATGTCTATAGATCTCTAGGATGACTGCTAGTCCGAGAGAGCGATGACTGACGTCCCCGATTTGGAACGCCATGGTCATGGCCGCGGCTGCGTGATCACACGCAAAGCTAGTTTCAGTGCTAGCCATCGCTATTACTTACCGGAACTATCAAGCGATGACAATGCAGCTCGTTTTGGACTTTGTGCTTTGCCTGCTGGGCATGGTCACAATTATGAGCTGATCGTCGCGATGGCTGGCGGGCTTAATGTCGATGGGATGGTGTTGAATCTCTCTGAGGTGAAGCACGCCATCCGTTCTGAGGTAACCGATCAGCTTGACTTTCGCTTCCTTAACGATGTTTGGCCGGAATTTGATCTTTTCAGGCCAGAGGGTTGCCTGCCGACCACGGAGGCTCTGCTAAGAATCATCTGGACTCGTTTAATACCTCATCTACCAATCGTGGCCATTCGGCTTTACGAACAAGAAAACCTCTGGGCTGATTATCACGGAGATGCCATGGATGCCTATCTAACGATCCGTACCCATTTTGCGGCTGCCCATCGGCTTGCCAGGGTCGAACTGAGTCAGGCGGAAAACGAACGCATTTATGGCAAATGCGCGCGGCCTCATGGGCATGGTCATAATTATTTTGTGGATGTCACCGTGCGCGGAGAAATTGATCCCCGAACAGGCATGGTCTGTGATCTAGGTGCTTTGCAAAGCCTTGTGAATGACATTGTTGTGGAACCTTTTGACCACACCTTCTTAAATAAAGACATTCCCCATTTCGCCAACTGTGTACCAACAGCAGAGAATATTGCCTTGTACATTTCTGATTGTTTAGCGAAACCGATCCGAGCGATCGGAGCCCATCTCCACAAGGTGCGGTTGCAGGAAAGCCCTAATAATGCTGCTGAGGTCTATGCGGAAACCCCAAGGCTTGAAGCAATCCCTGAGGTATTGCATGCTATGGCTGCTAACTAGCCAAGCATTTGCAAAAGCAGTTTTGGCTTCGTCTTGTTCTAGCGATCAGCTTGGATGGCCGGTTAGCACCTGCGATTGGAGGGCCGGCCCAATTAGGTGGAGTTGGTGATCGACGGGTTTTAGAAGAGGCTTTGGCTTGGGCCGATGGGGCCTTGCTCGGTGCGGGAACGTTGCGTGCCCATCGCCGCACATGTTTGATTCGTGATCAGGACTTACTGAACCAGCGCAAGTCTGCCGGGCAGAGTGCACAGCCCACTGCGGTGGTTGTTAGTCGTCAGCAGTGGTATGCAGCAGAGTTGCCTTTCTTTCAACAGCCGCTTGAGCGTTGGCTGTTGAGCCCCCATTTAGCTACAGCAAAGAGATCGAAAGAATTTTTATCTCCTGTTGGTTACGAGCGTCTGGTGTTGTTTGAGCAAGATTGGCCTCAGACGCTCAATCGTTTGGCTGAGTTTGGATTGTTTCGTCTTGTTTTGTTGGGTGGAGCTCAGCTGGCTGCATCGCTATTGCAGGCTGATGTGGTCGATGAGTTGCAACTCACCCTCACACCAAAATTGCTCGGTGGCATGCATGGATGGGTTCCCTTTGAAGGCGTTGGTTTGCCAGATGATCTTGGCGATGCTGAGGCTTGGCATTTGCAAACGGTTGAGCCCTTAACTGACAATGAACTACTGCTGCGTTACGAGCGGAAGCGCGTTGAAAGGGCTTTAGTTAGGGCTAAAGCATTCAGTTTGACGGACTAATATTGAAACTTAAACTGCTCAAATCTTCTTTCTTGCGGCAAAAATTTATTGGCCATATATTGTATTATTAATTACTTATCAGTCATTGTCTGAAGTCAGAAGAATGGCTCATGACATGCATCGCTAAAGTTCCAGCATATTCATTCTTAGTTCTTTTGTGAGCACAAAGGCTTTTCTGCTGCAGATAGTTGTGATCCAAAAACTCTAACTTTGCTGCACCATATTGCTGTTGATGGAGTAGCGGCAATCTTCCCCACAGCGGTGGTTGTCCTCGGTGTCATTGCAGCAGTAGCCGTCGATGCTGCTTAGCTATTGGGATCACACCATTGATGCAACTGTAAAAACTCCATAGTTACGAATGCCGAACATCCTCTTCCCCTTTCTCTCTGGCCGCTGGTTATGGTCGTTTGAGTCTGTGCTTAAGGCGCGCTACAAATCGCCAACCTCTCAGCCCGCTGGCACCGCTCCATTCACGAGATCCCATTGCATCACTGGGAAAGCCTGGTTGGTGAGCAGG
>QCLC01000091.1 GCA_003214855.1 Prochlorococcus sp. AG-412-I05
TGTTTTGCCTTTGGCTTTGTTGCGTGTGCCTGCGGTTCAGCGCTGGCTCGTGGCATTTGACAACAATCTCCCTTTTCACATCCCAGGAATTGGCTAGCTGCCTTTTCTTTCCTATGGCTGGTGTTCCCATGATTGGATCCATGGCCAGCACGACCGGCAAGCATTAAGGAGCCCTAAGTTTTGGAGAAGTTCGTGGTTTGTCTAAGGCCTTCTCTCCCCATGCCCCCTAGGGCTGATGGGGATGCCCTATGGGGGCTTGCTGATCAGTAGCTCAGTCCTTTTTAAGGCCAAACAATTTCTTCCAGCCTCGCCAAACCAGCGGGTTATTGCCTTTGGTGAGCACTGTGATCGCTCGACCCAAAAACCAGGAACCAGCAAAAAATCCGATCACAGCCACTCCATAGAGGAGATTGGCTTGCAAGGTTGTGGCGAGTAGTAACGGCATTTAATTGCTAAGACTTAACGAATTAAAGCTTGAGAGTCTAGCTATTAAGAGCGATCTCAAGCTTCTCGGCCAATTCTCCTGCGTTGTACATCTCAATCAAGATGTCTGATCCGCCGATAAATTCTCCTTTTACATAAACCTGGGGAATTGTCGGCCAATTGGAGTAGTCCTTAATGCCCTGGCGTATTTCCATATCGGAGAGCACATCAAAGGTTTCGAAGCTCATGCCGAGGGAGTTGAGGATCTGCACGCAATTGTTGGAGAAGCCGCACTGGGGCATCAGCTTTGTGCCTTTCATGAACACCATGATCGGGCTGGATTGGATCAGGGCTTCAATACGTGTTTTGGTAGTGGGATCCATCGAAAAAGAGGGGGATAGGGTTTAGTTGGGAGTAGAGGTGCTTAAGGCCAGGGCATGGATCACTTCACTAGCGAGCTGATCTTTGAGGGCCCCATAGACCAACTGATGCTGACGGATTCTGGAAAGGCCAGCGAAGGCGTTTGAGATGACGTTCACCTGTAGATGGTCGCCGCCACCAGTGAGGTCTTCAACGGTGACTTGGGCATCAGGTAGGGCTAGGCGGATCGCTGCACCTACCTCGTCGGATTGAACCATGGAGGTGAATGTTGGCTTCAACGCTTGATGCTGGCAGATCCAAGTCGAAAGTTGACTCAGTTGGGAGCTGTCAGCTTGGCGCCGGCATAGGGGGTTTCTACGAAGCCCAGCTCCAGAAGGCTCTGATAGGCCTTTTGGCCTTCGGGGCGTGATGGAGACATCACTCTCACCACTTCCACCAACACCGGTACAGCGACTTCAGGTTGGTTTTGTTGGCGGAAAAGTGCGGCAAGGCGAAGGTTGGCTTTTGCAAGCAGCCCCATGGCCTGACGCCCTTTGGCATCCATTTCACGAGGAATACGAGCATCCAGTCCGCGGAAGGCTCCACTGAGGTCCCGATAAAAGGCAAGCAGCTGCTTTGAAGCATCGCGAGCGTTGTCGTAGTCATTTCGGGCTTCAGTGAGATTTCCAGCGGATACAGCAGCATCTCCTTGATTCAGGAGTGCTTGAACTGCTGCCACATTGAATCCACCGCCCGCCTGGGCCAGCACCTTGTCATTCGATGAAGCCGGTGTTTGAGCTAGTGCTGAACCAGCTGAAAGAGCTAGACCAGCGGAAAGAGCAAGGGCCGTCAGCGGAAGGCGACAACGCATGAACTGAAGAACAGATGGGCGGAACTTTAAGGTGCTTTCTTGAGACGGCCTACTGCATGGAGGGCAGCTTGTTCAGCTGTATGCATCTTTTCTGACAGCTCTGCATTGAAGTTTTTCACCGCCTCACGACCAGTCTCCAAGACCTTCATCGGCTCTGCGAAGCAAATTGATGCTCGTCCGCAGGCTTTGGGAATGGCTTCGCTATAGCCAAGCCCAACTGGTACGACTTGGACGTCAATATTCTGGCTTTTTGCAAGTTGAGCCAGACGTGCCAAACCCTGATAGAGCTTGATGGGTTTTTCTGTGCGATTGATTGTTCCTTCTGGAAAAACCACGACCTGTTGACCATCGGCCATCAGATCAATGGCATAGCGCAGGCTTGTGAGCGAAGGTTTGCTCTGATTCACCGGGAAACATCCCAAGCGATGGAGGAACCATCCCTGTAGGCCCTTCATTTCATCAACAGTGACCATAAATCGACAATCACGACCCGTAACCCGACGGCCAGCGGCCATGGGCAACATCAATGCATCCCAGCGTGAACGATGGGTGGGAGCCAGCAGCACTGGCCCTTGCATGGGCAGATTCTCCTGACCCAGAACGATGCGCTCACGAAAGTATTGACGCAGGACGATGTCTTGCGTTGTCACCATGGCAACGGGTGCCAAAAAAGGGTCTATCGCAAGACCCAGGGAATTTTCACGAGTCGCTAGGGCCGAGGACACCGTCTCAGGCGAGTTCAGACATCCGAAGTTAAAGGCCAAGAACCACTTAACCCAATGTTGATTGGGCAGTTGAAGCGGCGGTCAACTCCCTTAGACAATAGAAGGGGGCTAATCATCCCCAATAGGATCAGGCCTGTTTCCTTCCCTTCATGGCAAGCCTCGGTGTCAACATCGACCACATTGCCAATGTGCGCCAGGCTCGCCAAACAGTGGAACCCGATCCAGTGCCCATGGCTCTACTGGCGGAACTTGGTGGAGCCGATGGCATCACGGTGCACTTAAGAGAAGATCGCCGACATATTCAGGATCGAGACCTGGAACTGCTTCGGGCAACAGTGCGCAGTCGTCTCAATTTGG
>QCLC01000092.1 GCA_003214855.1 Prochlorococcus sp. AG-412-I05
TTACACAGTTATCGGCAAACTTTCAACCCAACTGGGGTGCGGTAGCAGTGGCGGTGATGACCTTGGCCATTGTCTTTTTGGCACCTCGGCGACTCACCGAGGTGGTGCCTTCACCGTTGTTGGCTTTGTTGATCGTTACGCCTCTCTCGGTTGTGCTGTTCAATGACGCGAACCTTTCAGCCCGAGGCATCGATGAGCTGCCGCGTATCGGCACGATCCCTGAAGGTGGCCTGGGCTTTTCTTTGCCCAGCTGGGACCCAGCATTTCTTCCTTTGATCATCAAATCAGGCTTAGTGCTTGCAGTGTTGGGCGCAATCGATTCGCTGTTGACATCCCTTGTTGCAGACAACATTACCCAGACTCGTCATAACTCTGATCGAGAGCTGATTGGCCAAGGAATTGGCAACTCTCTTGCTGGGCTGTTTAACGGATTGCCTGGCGCCGGTGCAACGATGCGGACGGTGATCAATGTCAAATCTGGAGGCAGCACGCCACTCTCTGGAATGGTGCATTCCATTGTGCTTTTGATTGTTTTGTATGGAGCAGGTCAGTTCGCGGCTTTAATTCCAACTGCCTTGCTTGCAGGAATATTGGTCAAGGTAGGTCTCGATATCATTGATTGGAGCTTCTTGCTTAGAGCTCATCGCCTCTCGATCAAGACAGCTGTTGTCATGTATGGCGTCTTGCTGATGACAGTTTTCTGGGATTTAATCTCAGCAGTTTTGGTTGGTGTGTTTGTTGCAAACCTATTAACAATTGATTCGTTAACACAGGCTCAATTGGAAGGAATGGATGCCGATAATCGTTTGATGGATGGTGATTTTGACAACAAATCAACTGGTGCTGCTGCTAATACTGAAGAGCCATCTTTGCCCCCTTCAGAACAAGCATTGCTTGATCGCTGTGGCGGGCAGGTGATGTTATTTCGCCTGCGCGGACCATTGAGCTTTGGAGCTGCTTCGGGGATCACAGAACGAATGGCTCTGGTACGTAATTACAAGGTTTTGATCCTTGACATTACTGAAGTTCCTCGGCTTGGCATTACTGCAACTTTGGCCATTGAACAGATGGTTCAAGAGGCAAAAAACCATTCAAGGAAAGCTTATGTTGTGGCTGCAAACGAGAGGGTCCGCAAGAGGCTTGAGACGTTTGATCTGCAAGGGTTGATGACTAATCGAACTCAAGCTCTTGAAGCCGCCCTGGCTGACTTATAAGAGCAAGTGAGAACTTATTAGAGATCCCAGCTTCATGAGACCCACCTTTATGGGGTTGGGATCTTTGATAAAAACAATGATACAATCTTCCTTGTAAAATCTTCAGATTTGAATAGTCTGAAAAATTGTCTACTCTTCTTTTAGTCACATCTTGCCCAGTCACAATCTCAAACAGACCAGATCTCCCTGTAACTTCTTTATATGATCACAGCAACCGCAACGGCACTTGACGCAGGGCTCGTACTCGCCAATGTTTTATCACCAAAGGTTTTATTTTTTTTCTTGGGTGCGATTGCGGTTTTCTTGAATGCTGACCTTGAGATTCCTGCGCCGCTGCCGAAATTATTTTCGCTTTATCTGTTGATGGCCGTTGGCTTTAGGGGTGGCATGGCTTTAGCGAAAGATGGTCTCGGTGGCCAAGTTATCCCAACCATTACTGTTTCTATTTTAATGGCGGCGGTTATCCCGCTAATTTGCTTCTGTATTTTGAGATTGAGGTTTGATGTCTTTAATGCAGCAGCAATATCAGCGACATACGGCTCAATTAGCGCAGTGACCTTTATCGCTGCTGAGAGTTTTCTTCAGGCTCAAAATATTTCTTATGACGGGTTTATGGTGGCCCCACTGGCGTTAATGGAATCACCGGCAATCATCGTTGGTTTGATTTTAGTTCGGCTTGGTTCCCGTCAGGCTCGTCCTGGCTCTGAATCAATGAACTGGCGCAAGGTTCTGCATGAATCGATGCTGAATGGCTATGTGTATTTGATTGCAGGTAGCCTTGCAATCGGTTTCATTGCTTCTATCTATAGCCCTGCTGGTGTAGAGAAGATGGAACCATTCGTTTACAAGTTTTTCTATGGAGTCTTGTGCTTCTTCTTGCTGGAAATGGGGATGGTTGCGGCGCAGCGTTTTAAAGACCTCAAAAAAGCAGGCTCTTTCCTTATCTTCTTTGCGATACTGATGCCAATGTTCAATGCTTTAATCGGTGGCCTTGTTGCTAGGGCCCTTGGTTTAGGATATGGCAATGCACTCTTGTTTATTATTTTGTGCTCTAGTGCATCTTATATTGCCGTTCCTACGGCAATGCGAATGACAGTTCCAGAGGCTAATCCAAGATATTACATTTCTAGCGCCTTGGGATTAACTTTCCCTTTTAATCATACGATTGGTATTCCGCTATATATGGGTTTGGTTTACAAGTTAATCCCTGCATCAATTTAAAATCATGAAGCGTTTGGATTTGATTGTAAGCGAGAGAGAGCTTGAGTTAGTGATTGAAGCTCTTGACAAGGCTGGGGCGCCTGGCTATTCAGTCATTAGGCCTGTAACAGGTAGAGGGCCTGACACTTATGTGACAGAGGGCATGGATTTCAGTGGTCTTGGTACAAATGCTCATGTGATTGTCTTTTGCGAGATAGAAGTTCTTGAGAA
>QCLC01000093.1 GCA_003214855.1 Prochlorococcus sp. AG-412-I05
CTTCAGAAACCCCAAGCAGCGATTACCCGCACACTCGTAGAAGCCTGCCCGAGACTGCCAAAAACAATGCATTAAAGGCATGCCAAAAGAACGACAAGTTCTTAAATAACGCTTTTCGAACTAGAGTATTATCTCCAAAATTAAACACTTAGCATGCAATTGATGCGTTCTGGTATATGTTTGCTCTCAATTGGCTTCCGTTAACAGTATTGGTAAAAGTGCAGGAATGGATAGCATTAAAAATGATTTTTTTGAGTTAACACTTGAGGTAGGCAACGACTATCTGAGCAAACAGATTAATTTATATTGATCACAGTAGAATAGCTTAAAGACGTGCTTGGCACTGGCCTAAGGAAAGCAGTAAAAGCCAAAAATCAAGCGAATAGCAGCTTGTTACCCTTGACACGAAATTATCAAATAATTCTAAAATCTTTTGAGTCTGGAGTAGATGCAATCATTCCAGATGAAATCCTTTGCAATCATCTCGCACCATTCAAAACTTGGGTTGTGCCTGTTCGTCGACGCAACACAGCCAAAAGCTTCTCAAATAGATCTGGCAATGGTGCCTCAAAGATCATCCGTTCACCGGTGAGTGGATGATTTAAACCAAGCTGCACAGCGTGAAGAGCCTGGCCAGGTAAATCCATCGGCAACTTACGGCAGCGGCTGTAAATGGGATCGCCAATAATTGGATGACCAATGTGTGCACAATGAACACGAATCTGATGCGTGCGTCCCGTATCAAGCTTGAAACGCAGCAAGGAATAGTCAGCTAATCGTTCAACCAACGTCCAATGGGTGCAAGCATGACGGCCTCCCTCTTCAGTAACCACTGCATACTTCTTGCGATCCACCGGGTGGCGACCAATCGCTGCCACGATCGTGCCTTGGTCGCCAGAAGGAGCACCATGAACGACAGCAAGATAGTTGCGCGATGCGATGCGTTTTTGAATCTGTTCCTGCAGTTTCACCAATGCCTCCTGACTCTTGGCAATCACGATGCAGCCAGTGGTGTCTTTATCGAGACGATGCACAATGCCTGGTCGCAACTTTCCACTGATGCCAGGCAGATCAGAGCAATGATGCAAAAGACCATTCACTAACGTGCCGTTGCGATTGCCTGGAGCTGGATGCACTGTGAGGCCCGCAGGTTTGTTGATCACGATCAGATGTCTATCTTCAAACAGCACATCCAGCGGCATCTCCTCCGGCTGCAGATAGGGCAGCGGTTCCGGTGGTGGCATCCACAACTGCACCTCATCGCCTTGACGTAAAGGAGTCTTAGCTCGCCCGGTAATGCCGTTCACACGCACAAGACCAGCCTCAATAAACTTTTGGATGTGTGAACGGCTCTGCTCCGATCGCTGGCTCACAAGCCAACGATCCAGTCGCATCGGCAAGGGCTTGGGGTAGTGCAGTTTCAGCAATTCACCCTCACCTTCCCCGAACGCCAATGTCCGTTCGTCCAATGTCATGGCAACGGCAACTCCAGTGCGATCGGCCCCAACAGTGCTCGGCGAAAGTCATCCAAAAGCCTTTGGGCCATTCGCTCTTTATCACCCGAGGTGTGGCGTTCGGCAACAGCCATCAACCAAGCATGGGCATCAGCTTGATCACCGGCCAAGTTGATGCCGTAACGCTGTTTAAGGATCCCTGTAACCACCCCAGCCGCCGCCTGCTTCTCCAACACACTCAGCGTCTCCAGCAACGCGAGGGCCACCAACTCAACGTCATAGGCGGCCTGGCCGATGTCATCGCAAAGGGCGAGATGCAAAGCCGCCTGTTGGTCATCGAGGCGGGGTGGCAAAACGCCTGGTGCATCAAGTAAGTCAAGGTCTTGACCCAAGCGCACCCAGCGCAGGGTGCGGGTCACGCCGGCGCGACGAGCACTCTCCACAACTTTCTGACGGACCAAACGATTGATCAGGGCGGACTTGCCCACATTGGGGAACCCCAAAGTGAGGGCCCTTACAGGGCGTGGTCGCATACCACGGGAGCGGCGGCGCTGATTGAGCTGATCTCCAGCTCGTATGGCTGCTTGCTGAACCTGCTTAACACCTGTGCCAGCCTTGGCATCGCACCACCAGGGGGTTTGGGCCTGGTCACGGAACCAACGATCCCAAGATTGTCGAGCCGCAGAGGAAATCATGTCGCGGCGGTTGATCACGAGCAAATGCTGCTTGCCCTTAATCCAGCGCTGCAGCTGCGGATGAGCAGTGGCTATCGGGATGCGAGCATCCCGCACCTCAATGACAAGGTCAATTTTGTCGAGATTCTTGCTGAGTTGTTGTTCCGCTTTAGCGATATGGCCTGGATACCACTGAATTGTTGGAGTGCTCACGGCACCACCAGCACCGGACAAGGGGCCAACTGGATCACCCGGGCTGCTGTGCTCTCGCTATCGCCATCCAAATTGACACCGCGCGTGCCCATCACGATCACATCGACATTTAATTCATCAGCCACATCGCAGATCACGAAGGCAGGCTT
>QCLC01000094.1 GCA_003214855.1 Prochlorococcus sp. AG-412-I05
CCTTTGGCGCAGCGTTTTGATGTGGATTGCAGTCGGTGGAGTCACGGCATCGCTGGATCTGTTGATGGCCTAGATCAGCCGAACAAAGAGAGAGCTCTGGTGATGCTGAAATTGATCAGCACGTTTTTTGGGCCCATCACTCAGGGGATGAGGAGAGAGTTTGTCGGCGTTGAATGTTGACTGTTCAGCGCAGCGAATCTGTTCGTTGATTTGGAGACGCTTGATCTGATGCTTGCTGAGCATCGAGAGCGGTAGAGGCCCTTTGATGCTTCCGTGTGCTCACTTCCTATGGAGTCTCTGGTCGGGGGCTTCTCTGGTCTTGTTTGCTTCTTCTTCTATCACTGCCAGCTCAGATGAGTTTGCGCAATCGAACAATTGAACAATGAAAAAATTTAACAATAGAATAATGTGAAAACGCTTACATATTGATCCCCTTCCATAGGGTTGGCAGCGCCTTCAAAAAGACCTCCTCACTTTCTTAAGCTGGCATTGACTTCCCCGGGCCAATGAAATGGAGACACTGAAAAGCGTTGTGCTTCCTGTTGTTACGGCAGCTGCTCTGCTAATAGCTGCTTTGTCTCTTGCTTTCATTGCCTTCAGTTTGGCGCCTGTCGCTCACTGGGCAAATAATCAAAACATCTGTGTTGAACAAGAAATCACGAAGTCGAAGGCTCCTATCTCCTGGGGTGTGAGGAAGTGCAATGGCCGCTCAAAGGTTTATCAAGTGCAGCCCACTTGAGTTTGCGGGGGCCTGTGCAAAGGCCCCCTGAGCTACAACGGGTCTCCATCGTGCCCGTATCCCATTTGTGCAAGATGAGATCTAGTGGCTTTCCCTAGCCATAGCCCAAGGCTTTTGGAATGTCATTGGGGTAAACCAGACAGTGCTTTTACTTCTTCAGCTCAGTCATGGCAAAAAAAACTGCCAAAGGCAGGGGTCCAAGACTTCTCTTTGGGCGTGTTGCCTTGTTTCCACTTCAAGGAGAAGCCCGTTCACAATTGAAAGATAGCGATCCGATTTGACACTGTGCCGGTTGGCCTCTGGGTTCAGTAGCCGTGACTAAGCACTGATTTGACCTTGCTGCATGCTCCCAAGGATTTAGCCCAATTCACTGTTCTCAAGGCGCTGACTGGCAACATCCACTGTGCGTTTCATTGCTCAAAGTCTGCTCGGTTCATGACTTGAAGCGAGGGAAGCTTCAACACGAAGCAAGTCTGTCTTTCGAATCGCTGTGGTCTTATTCAAGTTGACAAGATTGTCTTTGCTCCTTTGGCCAACCTTAGGCTGCGCTGCCAAGGCGAATGCCTTGCTTGATGCAATGGCTGACATGCATGAACATGCATCTGCTCTAGAGGCCTGTGCTGAAGCTCACTGATGGCATTGAGTTAGGTCATAGCTTTTTAAAAGCAGGTGAGTCAACCTATTGATAGCGGTGAAGGATGCCAACAAATAGTCATCACCGCTGCAGGGGAGAGACAACAAAAAGAAAAAGCCCTGCACCATGGTGGGGCTTTTTTGATGCTTAGTCGTTGAAGTTACCCATTCCCGTTTTGCTGCCTTTGATCGCACTCGTGGGGGAAGATACGCCGCACTATTGCATCAGCCACTTCATTGCTTTTGAGATCCTTGTGCAGCGTTCAAAAACACCTAGGACTATCCCTTTATTGTGGGTTGTTCTTGCATTTTTTTGCTGCATTCCCTAAATTTCTATTCCACTACTTGAATGGTTGGGAATGGTCTGCTGATCATTCCCCTTTGGCATGAAATGCCATGAATCATTTTGAAGATCATTGAACCATTCTCGGATCCTATTCTGATTGAAAAAGTTTTGCTTCTGGATGCTAAATTTCTCTCTAGTTAAGGAAACATTTATTGTTTGGTCTTTGCCGTTTTTGCCAACACGCTTTAAAGTCAGCCTAACCTTTGTGCCTTTTTGCCTTTGATTAATTTAGCAGCTTCCTTTAAGCCCATCCCCTTTGTTGATTGACCATTAATTTTGGTAATCACGTCGCCTGAATGCACATCACCTTTTGAAGCTGGACTGCCTTCAATCACAGAATGTACAAATAAATCTGCTGTATCCAAGTTCAATGAGATTTGTATGCCTATTCCAATCATCTCTTGGGAAGTACTTTGATTACTCTGCTGCATTGTCTTGACGCAACCTGAATAATCTTTTGCATCTAAGCAGCGCTTATGAATCCGTTCCGATACTTCTGCTGATGTAGCATGAGGAAGAGCCAGCCCAAAAGCAAAGTAGAAAAAGGACAACACATAGACTTTTGGTGAGAGCTTTGAGGCCATTGTTGGGTTTGGTAATTGGTCGAAGTGAACTCTTAGTCTAAAC
>QCLC01000095.1 GCA_003214855.1 Prochlorococcus sp. AG-412-I05
AGAAACCGCGGGATTGCCAAGGAATTAGTTGGAGACCTAAAAGGTGCTTGTGCTGATTGGAAAGAAGCATCATCTCTTGGAGATAAAGATGCTGCTGGGTGGGTAAGAGAACAATGCCAATAAAGAAGAACCTGTGAGGATTGGAAGAAAGCAGCAGAACTTGGAGATGTAGATGCTGCCTTGTTGGTGGAGGAGCATTGCCAGTGAACCCCTTATCTAAGTGACTCGCATGCTTCGCCGTCTTTATCCCGATCCAGATAGGAGTGCCCTTGCCTTAGCAGTTCCTGTGCTGCATTCCATGACCTGATGTCTTTGCAGCGATAACGCTTTCGCTTGCTGTTGCTCTGGTTGTTTTTCCTGTAGTCCCAAGGTCGCTGTATCCCCCCAGCAACAGACCAGACGCCAATGCTTCTCTGTCGGGCATAGGTCTCAAGGCGGGAGTAGGTCTGCCGATCACACCCTTTGATGTACTGCCAATAGACAAAGGCATTCCCCGACTCCACCAATGACTGATTGATGTTGCTGCCATTGAGAATGACTTCTGCAACGGTTCTTCCATAGCGGTCAGTTGCCTTGAAGTGGAGTCTCACATCAGATCCAACCGGCAGAAGACTCTTCAGTATTTGTCGTGCTGCTTTGCCATAGGGCGATTGGGAAGTCTCTGGAGCATCAATGCAGGCAAGGCGCACTTTGGTTCTTTGACTGCCTTCTGTGACAGTGAGAGTGTCGCCATCACCTATCGAAAGCACTTCTGCTGCATTGGAAGGGACTGCCCAAAGAGCAAGAAGCAGAACTAGAAATCCCTTGCCCATATCCGATCCAAGCACTTGGCGAACTCTTGCTCAGTCAACGGTTTGGCAAGGTCTTGCTTTCTTTTAGATCCCCTAATCCACCAAATCATCAAAACCCAGTAGAAAACAACCAGCAAACCAACTTCGCGATAACTCCAGTGCAAGTGCTCCATCAGTTCTCGCCCAGTCCTTTTAGTTCCTTGAGTAGGGCGCGGTTGAGGTTGTCATCGCAGCGCATGATCACCTGCGGGTAAATAGTGCCTTGCTTATAGGGGGCATATGCCTTGGCACAAACCTCTTTAGTTGTCTGTTGCCATCGCTCAAAGGTTCTTGAAGGCAATTGAGATCTCAAGTGCTTATTGGAGTTCTCCAGATCAAGAGAAGCGCAATACCTCATCTCAACAGTGTTTTGACCAGGGCATTCGACGTCTTGCCCTATCACTTCTGCTAGTGGGAGGAGACATGCAAGTGGCAAAAGAGCAGGCAGAAATTTCATGGGGTGTTTTTGATCGACTCAAAGGAGTCAAATACCTTCTGATACGACTGGCGTATGTACTCCCTGCCTTCTGCTGATTCTGCAGGACACAACTTTGCCCATCTCATAAAGGGGTTTCCATGAACCGTTTGAAACTTCGGTTGACCTTTCCAGTCCCCTTCTCTGTAGAAGACATCTTGTTCCCAACTGTCGGATCTGTCGGCATTTGAACTGGTAGCAAACTTCTCTCCAGCACAATCTGCAAATAACCAAATTTCAGATTCAGCAGGACCACATCTGTCTTCAACACCTCTACATAGTCTTGTCCTATAGACCCCATTCTCGTCTTTGGAATTTATCCAAGTTCTTTGGATGACTTTGATCCTGATCCACCCGTCATCCATGGTTTCTGGATAGGTCAGTTGCTCTGTCTCAACCCTGCAACCTGTCCCACATCCAAAAACAGGAAGTACATGGTCTTGCTTTACCTGTAAGGGCACTTGAGTCCCAGTCACGAGAAGGAGTGATCCAACCAGTGCCGGGAGATTCATGGTCCTGCTCTCACCCTCTGTCTATAGGACCATCTAAGACCGTTTCTACTGGGTTGGCGATCATTGCTGAGAGAACCCTCCAAGATCCCACAAGAAAGCAAGAAGTCTCTCCCTGCCTAGTCTGAATGCAATTGCAGTACACCACCTCTTGATGTCCCGTCGTCGTACTGGTGCTATTGCTGCTGCCCTTTCGGTGCTGGTGCTTGGGTCGCCTTTGATTGCTGGGTGTGGTGCTCAGACAACTATTGCTGAGTGGGTATCTAATCAAGTAGCAGAATCTGATAGTGCTGAGCGAGGTGCTCTTAATGATGAGATTGCTGAACTCACAAAGTTAATAGAGTCCAACCCGCAGGACGCAGATGCCTACAGGAACCGCGGTCTTGCCAAGGTTAAATCAGGAGATACTCAAGGAGCAATTGCTGATTGGGGTAAGGCGATAGAGATTAATCCCCAGTATGCC
>QCLC01000096.1 GCA_003214855.1 Prochlorococcus sp. AG-412-I05
CCTACAGCTTCGAGGGACGCATCGAAGAGGGAGAACTGATTGGTGATGCCCTTGGTTCCGCTGGCGGCCTCAAAAAAATCCAGGATTTTCAACAATTCTTTGATGAAACCTTTGTGGTGCTCTGTGGCGACGCCCTGATTGATCTCGACCTCTCAGAAGCCGTGAAACGCCATCGAGCCAAAGGAGCTCTGGCGAGCTTGGTGACCAAACGAGTCCCCAAAGATCAAGTCAGCAGCTATGGCGTGGTGGTCACAGACGAGAATGATTGTGTTCAGGCATTCCAAGAGAAACCCTCTACTGATGCAGCGCTAAGCGACACAATCAACACAGGCATCTATCTCTTTGAACCAGAGATTTTCGAGCACATTCCTTCCGACCAACCCTTCGATATCGGCTCTGACCTATTCCCCAAGCTGGTGGAGATGGGCTTACCATTTTTCGCCCTACCCATGGATTTCGAATGGGTCGACATTGGCAAGGTTCCTGATTATTGGCGGGCCATTCGCAGCGTGCTGCAAGGAGAGGTTCGCCAAGTAGGCATCCCTGGTAAGGAGGTCCGTCCTGGGATCTACACAGGCTTGAACGTTGCCGCGAATTGGGACAAGATCAATGTGCAAGGGCCAATTTATGTGGGTGGCATGACCCGCATCGAAGATGGAGCAACAATTATTGGGCCATCAATGATCGGCCCTAGCTGTTGGATCTGTGAAGGGGTAACAGTGGACAACTCGATCATCTTTGACTATTCCCGTATTGGAGCTGGTGTGCAGCTGGTGGAAAAGCTGGTGTTTGGCCGTTACTGCGTTGGCAAAAACGGCGATCACTTTGACCTTCAAGAAGCAGCCCTTGATTGGCTGATCACCGATGCAAGGCGCCAAGACCTGGTGGAACCATCTCCTCAGCAGAAGGCCATGGCCGAACTCCTTGGCACAGACCTCACACCAGCCCCAAGCTGATTCCAGCCTGATCAAGGAACCATACGAACAACCTGTGATAGCAAGCGATTAGAAGGGGTTAAGGTTGCCAGGGACGAATCAGGGATTACATGACGTGAACTGTTTGCAACAAAATTAAGCAGAAACTCCATCGCAATAACTGCAGCAAAATCGCAGCGAAGAATGAGAAGAATTATATATAAGTATTTACACCTAGTGAACCAGCGAACAGATAAGTAGATGAGTGTGAGTGGGTATAAATACCTATAGCATGCCAGGCGAGAGCAATGCACTTGCGCCAATAGTACGCTCGTATTCCTTTGGACATCTCGTCCATAGCATCTATATTCAGTCCATTCATCGCCGAGATCCTGTGACCTCATCCGGCATAGCGGAATACGACCAGAGCCTTGATAGCGCTATCGACAGCCTGCAGCTCTCAAGGGCCTGCACCAACAAGCTCTCGCCTAGCCAGGTAGAGAACATGAAGACAAACGTTGTGCTTGCCAACGAAGCAATAGCAACTGCCGGTAATGCCGTAAGAGCAAGTGCAGCTGCGCTATATGAAATCAAGAAAGATGTTAAAAACAAGAACTGGACCGCTTTGACCGAGAGCGGCGCTTTGCAAATGTCCGGCAGAATGGCTCGTGATCTAGTTAAAGCTTATGAGAGCTGGATAAGAGATAGTGACGTTCCTGACGAAGCATTGGCGAGAGTCTCTGCGAGAGTTCTGGCAAGAATAGGCTCAGTAGACGCAGGCAAGAGGACTCACGCGATCAATAAAATAAAGAGGGGCGAAGGATATACAGAGCAGGATCTCACAAAGATCATCGGCAACACTAAGTCTGCGGTGCGTCGCCAAATCGATGACCTTGTTGCACAAGCAGAGAAACAAATCAAATCAGCTACTAATGAAGAAAAGATCAATCAGTTTGACAAGCTGAAGATGGAGAGTGTCAACTTAGAGGCAAAGCTAGAGAGACAGAAAGCCCTGAATGTTGAATTGAATAATCAAATCAAGAGGCTCATGGAAGAGAATAAAGATCTAAGGAAGCTATTAGCAACTGCACCTACTGAAGCTGCAGCAATCCTTTGAATAGTCTAAAATCCAGTCAATCTAAAACTCCATTCTTATCCAATGCAGCGTTCCCTTCGCCTTCCTCTATCGCTTGCTGGTGCTGCTGCTCTTGCCTTAGTCAATATTCCAATCCAGCCTGTTGTTGCTCAAGAGGACGGCAGTGCGTCAGATCTTGGCGTGATGGAG
>QCLC01000097.1 GCA_003214855.1 Prochlorococcus sp. AG-412-I05
CGCTGATCGCAGTAATTACTCGAGCATTGTTGATACAACTGTCGCTGGCACCACGATCAGCACCTCAACAAGGCTTGGTTACCGCTGGCTGAATGGTGATCGCTCTTGGATGTATGGAGTGAATGCTGGCTATGACAGTCGGCCGATGAATTCAGGTTATGCCGACTCTGGAATTTCAGTAGAAGACGGCTCTGCTTTTTATCAACAAGTTGCTTTTAACTTAGAGGCTGTTTCCAACCAATGGAGCCTGAATGCATACGGATTGATCCCGGTTGGCGATACGGATCAGGAGTTGAACTGGAATTACAATGGTGGTGCATTGCAAACCTATGGGCTAGATGCTGGCTACATGATAAACCCAAACCTAAATATTAGTCTTGGTAGTTACTATCAAAAAGGTGATTACAATAAGTGCAAGGGAGAAGATGAGGTTGACAATGTAGGGCTTAGAGGACGCCTTGCTTACAAGATTGCCAATGGCTTAGTTGCTGGAGTCAATGCCTCATATGACGATTCGTATGACTGGAGAGTTTCTGCAGACATCAAATATCGTTTTGGATCGAATGGCTACGGTGCACCAAGTAGGGAAAGGAAGACTCCTGCTATAGAAGCGTTATCTGCAACACCAGCCAATCGGGATGTGAAGGTGCACGATATATTAATAGATTTCGAACGATTCGGATGCGGATTGTGGCGATCAGGTCCGGAATGCGATTGCAAAATCATCGGGATGTGAAATTGATTGTGGCGGTCGGGTCCGGATTGCGATTGCAAAATGATCTCTCCACGTTGAAGCGCACTCCTAGCCTACCCATCAAGGCCCCTGCAATCGCGGGGGCATATTATTAAGATCATCAAAATCTCAATGAATCATAAGGCCTTCAAATTATTACTACATTCAGTTATCTCATCACATTTAGTTCTCACTGCATCCCTTACAAAACTAGCTGTATCTTTATAACCTGCTTTGGTGATTAGACGATGTAGCGAACTATAAGCAGACTGATTGATCCTTACACTTAAGACATGTTTCCCGTAGTTAGGCTTTTGAGACATTGTACGCATAGGTAGTTTGTGAGTGTGAATAGTGTGTGTAAATAAGGTCCGATTGAAGCGAAGCAGGAAGCGAGCGGCCACAGCGAGCGATTCAGTAGTTAACCTCTAATCGAAGCAGGTAAGCGACCGAAGCGGCCACAGCGAGGGAGCGTTCCTACTTAACCTTTAAACGCAGAAGATGAGCGCCAGCCGGCCACAGGCTGGTGCGTTCTACTAACCATTAAACTAAGCAGATAAACGAGCGAGCGGCCACAGCGAGGGAGTGTTTAACTGGAAGCGGCGGTTAACACTTGGCAGCGGCGATTAGGTATATGTTAGTTGTGAACAAAGTTCACTCTCATAACAATGAAGACAATCAAGTCTATGACTTGCTAATTAAATCTACGTCTCTCTTTTGTTTAACCACTTCTTAAGTCCTTTGATCCTCAGTTGAACGTCCTTTTCCTTTGGCGCTAAGTCCATGTTATTTGTGTTAGGTAGCGAATTAGTTTTTTCCATAGTATTATGTTGTTTGTTTGTAGTCTAGTTCAATGTCTATAGATAAGCCCGACAAAGAAGAGTTCTCCTCTGATCTTAGTTTACTAGCTACAAAGCAACGTGCACCCAATTACAACACCTCTTCCACCTCGCCTAACGAAGTAGAGTATCGCAACGCTAGAACTGGACATACTCATCGTGTCAATAAAGCCTTAGTATTTTTGGGTTGCTTGATATTTGGTTGGTTGTTCTGGGCTATTGTTGGTGAATGGGGCCATTCCCTAGCGAGTCTTATTCTTCTTTTCTTCACCCTTGGCATCTCGGCATTTATCTATCCATTCTATGCCAATAAAATCATTAAATTCAAGTGGGAGTCTCGTGGTTATGTCCACGTTGAAGACGGTAAAGCTGACTAATTGGTTCTAGCTAACACCCGTTAAGCATCCGGGATGTTGTCAATCATGATTTCATCTTTCCTTTTACCATAATCAATTGACGTTATTTTGTAAGGCCGATTCTTGGTATGATTTGTTCATGACTATGTATCTGTGTCTTTACTTCATGAGCAGCAATCCTAGATAGCAGAAAGATGATAGAGATGGGGCATGGGGGTTATTCGCTCTGTAGCTAATTAAGATGAGGCCTGAGAAAT
>QCLC01000098.1 GCA_003214855.1 Prochlorococcus sp. AG-412-I05
CCTTAAACGAAAATAAGAAGATAATTCCATCGGACATTCCACACCTTTAGGGATAAAAACAAAAGAGCCGTCGCTGAACACAGCTGAGTTCAACGCCGCAAAATAATTATCATTCGAAGGCACAACTGTGCCAAGGTATCTGCGAACCAAGTCTGGATACTCATTCACAGCATCAGTAATGGAACAAAAGACCACTCCATGCTCAGCAAGCTTTTCTTTATAAGTGGTTGCAATCGAAACGCTGTCAAATACGGCATCAACAGCCACATTTGATAAGCGCTTTTGTTCACTAAGTGGGATACCAAGCTTATCAAAAGTTTCCAACAAAGTCGGATCGACCTCTTCAAGGCTATTTTTTTTCTCCTTCTGTTTAGGTGCCGCGTAATAAACAATATCTTGATAATCTATCGGTGGATAACCAAGACCTGCCCAATCAGGCGTTTGCAATTTAAGCCAGTGTCGATAGGCCCTGATCCGAAAATCAAGCAGGAACTGCGGCTCATTTTTCTTCTCCGAAATCAAGCGAACTACATCTTCATCAAGACCCTTAGGGATCTTTTCAGTTTCGATGTCAGTGACGAACCCATACTTATATGGCTCTGAAACAAGCTGCCCAACGTGGCTTTGGCTGGTCATAGTTGATAGCCGATCAGAAGGGAGTGAAGGTTTTGAAACCCTCTAGACAAAGGCCTTTGCTTGTGAAATATGGAGGACCGCATCTGGCATGACATCGAGAAGGAGGATGGGCCGATCAACGTAGGTACTACGACATGAATAAACAAGAAGCCGTTGAAGGCTCTTAGAAGAAACGAAACCAATAGGTTTCGTTTCCAGAAGCCTAAGGCAAAAGGCCTTGAGGTGACTGGCCGCTTGGTGAAGCACTGTTCAAGACGCAACCAGATTGTGTCCATAGGATTGCGGCTTGAACCCTGCGTTGAACCTGATCTAACGCAACCTATGCCGCCACCTTCTGTTTCTGCGTGGCATGGTTATAGGAGCACTGACTATCCATGACCACAGAGGCGCAGGCACCTACCCGCGAAGCAACCCTCGCTCTGCTATTGCGGCAGGGTGAGAGTAGTGCGGCAAACCTGGCTGCATCGTTGGGCATCTCAGTCCAAGCAATGCGACGCCATCTACGCAGCCTCGAAGACGATGGCCTGGTCGAGGCCAGCCCAACGCCCACAGGCCCAGGACGTCCCTCGAACCTCTGGCAATTGACAGAGCAGGGACATCATCACTTCCCAGATGGCAGTGAGAATTTCGCCCTCGGCTTGATGGAGTCCATGAAAGCCGCCCTGTCTCCCGAGACATTTACGTCACTACTAAGTCAACAAGCACTCAAAAAAGCCAACCTCTACCGCCATCAGCTCGGCTCAGGGTCAATCCAGGATCGCCTTGAGAAGCTGGTGGAATTACGTCGCCAAGAGGGTTATGAAACAGAATGGCAGCCAGCCCCAGATGGTGTTGGCTGGTTCATCAAAGACTTTCACTGTTCCCTGCAAAGAATTGCAGAGGAGTATCCATCGGTTTGCGAGCAGGAATTACTGCTCATGAGACAAACATTCCCCGACTGCTTGATTGATCGAGTGAACTGGCGTCTGGAATACGGCAATTGCTGCGGCTTCCAAATCAAGCCAACTCAAGGGCATGACTGACCTGGAGACGTAGCAGGTGAATCCTCTCAGACTGAAAGTCCCTTGGGCAGATCCAAGCCAGGCTCAATCAAATCCGCGACAGCAAAACCTGCAAGCTGCGCCTTTGCCGTCCTGATCGAGGTTAAGACCACTGCCATCGGCAGTGCCCCAGGCCATATCTTCTACCAATCCCGTGGAGGCAGACCAGCGGAGTCCTTGCCCTGGATGCACTCACAAATATCTATGCATCTCGCAGCATTGATCTCTGATCCATCCCTGCTCGGGAACAGATCAACAGAAGGTCCCATTCACTGCGAATAGCAAACCTGAATTTTTATTTGTAGGCGCGCTCAATTGAGCATCACCTGCAGATCCCAGTGCGGTCAGTAGATGCTGACCACCAGAGCTCTAACCACCCGTAAACGACCAATTGCCCACAGAATGTGATCCCAAACAAAAACGGAGTGTTTTTAGACGTGACCCAAGCCTTATCTTCTATGGCACGTCTCACCATCCGTCAGCTCCGCCAAGTAGCCAGCGAT
>QCLC01000099.1 GCA_003214855.1 Prochlorococcus sp. AG-412-I05
TACCTCAGGGCAGACCACAGAAGGGCAGGTTGCTGATCTGAAGAAGGAAGGGTGCTGCGTTGTTTTCCAAGAAACGATCAGCACAACAGTCAAAGAGAAAGAACGACCTCAACTGATGGCAGCACTCAATGCTCTTGATGAAGGTGATGAGTTGGTGATCTCGAAGATGGACCGTTTAGGCAGAACGCAGGTTGAAGTGGTCAATCGCATCCATGACCTGCAGCAGCAAGGCATCCATATCAGAACCCTTGATGGACTGATCAACACCAGAGGTTTAGGCAAGTTCGCTCCTGTACTCATTGGTCTGCTTTCTGGTCTTGCAGAAGTAGAGCGCTCTCTAACCCGTGAGAGAACCATTGAGAGCATCCAACACCGCAAAGACACTGGCGGGAACTTGGGAGGTAGACCGAAGACCAGTCGCGTCAAAGAAGGTCTTGTCCTACGCCTAAGAAAGGAAGGGTGCTCTTACAGATCTATAAGAGATCAAACGGGTCTTGCGCTATCGACAATTAGAAGGATCATCGTGGAGCAAGAGGTCGTGGCGGTATGACTAAAAAAAATATAGGGGGGTTATCTGATTACATTGTTTTGAAGGAAGAGAAGGAAGTTATTTTTTATTTGCATAATCCCTATCCAGATTGCTTAGCAATTCCAGCAATAATGAAGGAAAGGTTCCCTGATGATTACAAGAGCATAGTCACAAGTGACTTAGATGAGTTCAAGAAATATAGAGAGCAGGTTTGATGAAAGTTGAAGTCACCCTCTATCAAGGCGGTCAAACTCTTAAGGAGATTGTAGTAGTCTCCAAATTTGAGGATGCCAAGAAGACTGCTCTTGCTCGAAACCCAACGGCAAAAGTGATCGCACAAAATCCAATTATCTAGACGGGGGACTACTGATGAGTAAAAAAATTGATCTGTACTACGAGAAGTATTTTCCTGATGGTTGGGAGGAAGGTGTGACTGAACTGATTGGGTTTAAACCTGAATGGGTTGATGGAGTTTCTTTGGATGGATAAACAGTTTGCCTTAATAAACCCAGTGTCTTAACTATGGACTTCTTTGCTTGGCATTTAGTAGTTGATGCAGTTCTAGTTACTGGGATTGTGGGATGGATTGTCTACAAGAACAGAAGTAAGAAGTAATGCCAGTCTTGATCATTGGTTGGGGTGTCTACGACAAACTGACTGAAAAAGAGAAAAATGAATTTGCTTTAGTGGCAAATTATGAGACTGCTTATTTCTATGAATGTTATGAATATGAGTATGCCAAGGGTAATAAAAATTACGAATGGAGTGATCGATGCTTTAAGAGTCAAGAAGAATTATTGGAATTTTTTGGTTATGAAATGATTGAAGATTTAGGCGCAGATGCTGTGTATGCAAAAAGGTTAGAGACTTATGCCGAGGAGGATCTAAGGAATTGGATACAATTAAGTGAGGATGGCAATCAAGTCAAAGTCATAGGAGCACAGTAAATGCTTGCTCGTATCCGACAAGTGCATGACTCGACGATTGATCGCTATAGGCGGTTGGGTCTGAACAACTCCACGATTGCCTGGTTACTTTTTGCAGAGGGTGTGTTTGTGTTTCTGGTAGGCAAAACAATCGTGGATTTAGTCTTTTAGTCCGGTTTAAAATTAAGGCGTCTATGTGCTAGTTCCTTTATAAATGGTTGCCATCCAGAAGAAGAGTAAACAATACCTCTCCTTTGATGCAAGAATGAACAGCAGTAGTAACAACAGAAATGGGTTTCATCGTAAAGCACAAGAAGTTCATTGCTTGGTACCAGAAGAAACTTGGACTCAGCGACTATGGATTACTTTGGTTTATGTTCTTTAAGGGAGTCTTTGTTGCCTTGATACTTGAACGATTGATTATTCATTAAAATCCAACCTGCTGACCTATGATTGATTCCTACACCCTGGAGCAATGCAGAAAGGATGAAGAGGTTCTGCAATTAAAAATAAAGAACTTGGAACATGCCATCCAACAGTCAGAAGCAATGATTGCTGAATCAAGCATGGATGGTGATGCTTTAACCTTTCTAAGGCGCAAGATCGCAGAATCAATACAGGATTTGGAAGTTCTTTATT
>QCLC01000100.1 GCA_003214855.1 Prochlorococcus sp. AG-412-I05
TAGGGCTTGGTCCTGGCTTGTCGCTGACAAGCTTGGCGTTCTTGTTTTTGCTGTACAGCCTTTGGCAGGGTTGGTTGATCGTTCGCCTCGGCAGGGCTCTCAACAGTGCTGTTCGCCCCAGTCGTGGTGAGACCAGTCGTCTGCTCAAACGAGGAGTGATTGTTGATCTGCTCGGGTTGGTATTTTCCTCCATTGGCTATCAGTCGTTGGCTGGAAGTTTGTTTGTACAGGCGTCGATGCAAGCGCCGGGAATCTCGATTGGTGCCGGGCGTTCTGCACTAGATAATTACCCGATCACCTCCTTGGAGATGCTTTCGGTTCTGAGCAACACCCAGGTGTTATTTGCGCATTTGGTTGGCCTGATCTTTTCGCTTTGGTTGTTGCAGAGGATTTATCGCACTGGTTGATTGGCTACGCATGCTGCTGGTAGAGCAGAAAGATCACCACGCCAAAACAGATCGGGTTGGATGGGTGTTAAGGAGGGGGAATTTGTTTCGATTTGGGCCACGTCGCTGGGCCAGTCGCGTGGACCATCGCCGGCGGTCTCAAGATCTTTCACCACTTCTCCTGCTAACCAGAAGTAGGTGCGGCTATGTGGATCGACACGTCGACTGAACTGTTCCTCGTAGTGGCGTATTGAAAGGCGAGTCCAGCGCAGTGATCCCATCTGCTCTGGATGGCAGGGGGGAATGTTGAGGTTAAGCAGCAGGTTGTTGGGCCAGTGGTCTGCCAATGCATTCTCTGCAACATCCATCGCTAACTCGGCAGCAGCCTGGAAATCCCTCCATTGGAAGCAGGCGACGCTGACCGCAAGCGCGGGCAATCCCTCAAGGGTGCCTTCCATTGCTGCGGCCACCGTGCCTGAACAGAACACATCAGTTCCTAAGTTGGGGCCATGGTTGACCCCAGAGAGCACTAGGTCGGGCTTCTCTGTCAAGAGTTCAGAGAGGGCCAGTTTGACGCAATCTGCCGGCGTGCCACTGCAGGACCAAGCCGTCACACCTGGCCCATAGAGCTCATCGACGCGTTCGGCTCGGATGGGGGTATGGATGGTGAGGCCATGGCCGGTAGCAGAGCGCTCATGGTCGGGACAGACCACTGTGACCCTATGGCCGCGGCTGGCTGCGGCAGCGGCGAGGCAGCGGACGCCTTCAGCTAAAACTCCGTCATCATTGCTAATCAGAATTCGCAACGGAGTCATCTCCTCGTATCCAATGCGGGGAACTTAATCATGATGACTGCCTAAAGTCAGTGGCTGCGATCTTTTTTCAGTGAGCGCCACTATCTCCTTGCAGCAGCTCACCGACCAGCTTGATGCCCTCGAGGCTGAGGCGGTGTCTGCTATCGCTGCTGCCGCAGATGCGGATGCCTTGGAGCAATTGCGGGTGAGCCTGTTGGGCAAGAAAGGTCGCTTGTCTGGTGTTCTCGGGGCGATGGGCAAGCTCCCTAGTGAAGAGCGACCGCTTGTTGGTCAGCGCGCCAATGTGCTTAAAACACAGGTGCAAAACCTGCTAGGGGAACGGTTGCAGGCGGTGAAAGCGGCAGCTTTGGCTGATCGGCTGCTGCGGGAAACGATTGATGTCACTGCGCCTGCCAGTGGCATTCCTGCGGGCCATCGCCACCCCTTGATTACAACAACTGAGCAGATTGTGGATCTGTTTTGTGGTTTGGGCTATCGGGTGGCTGAAGGCCCGGAGGTGGAGACCGATCACTACAACTTTTCCGCCTTGAATATTCCCGAGGACCATCCCGCTCGAGACATGCAGGACACGTTCTATCTGGGCGGCAATCTGCTCCTGCGTACCCACACCTCGCCTGTGCAGATTCGTTATCTAGAAGAGAATCCACCGCCGGTAAGGATTGTGGCGCCAGGCCGGGTCTATCGGCGTGATGCAGTGGATGCGACCCATTCGCCTGTCTTTCATCAGGTTGAGGTGTTGGCCATTGATGAAGGCCTTGATTTCAGCCATCTGCGCGGCACGGTGATGGCCTTCCTCAAGGCATTCTTTGGCGATATGCCGGTGAGATTTCGGGCTAGTTA
>QCLC01000101.1 GCA_003214855.1 Prochlorococcus sp. AG-412-I05
TGGGAGGTAAGCAAGGAGAGCCTGACAACAGCCTCCTGGAAAAGGGCTACCGCATCTACAACAAAACCGGCGACATCGGCATCGCTTATGCGGATGCCGGCCTGATCGAACTACCTGATGGCAGTCGTGCAGTGTCAGGGTTCATGGTGAAAGGCCCCTTCAACGACCCCCGCTCCACAGAACTGATCCGCGACATGGCAGCCGCTATGGCTCCAGTACTCAAGCCAAAGCCATCGATACCTCGAACGGAATCAACAAAAAGAAATCAGCCATGAAGATCCCCGCCCTGTTGTCAATTGCGCTTTTCAACGTATCCGGAGCAGTGCTTGACACCCCCGCTCTGATTGCTGCCCCAACCGTCAAACAAAGACAGCAACAGGTCAGGCCCCTACCAGGCGGGCTTGACAAGGTGCTGATGGTTAATGACAACAATCCCGAACTCATTACAGGCGAAGGGATCCTGATCTCCACCTTCCCTAGCAAAAACACACAAAGCTCAAGCGCCAAAGCTGACAAAAGCAACCTGGCCGTGCCACTCGATGGTCGTTTCGATCTATTCAGTCACCACGTGTATGCCGGCCTTCCTGATCATCTCGAATCCACCCTCTGGCTAGCAGTGCTGGCACAGCCACGGGGTGAGGAGCCAGTGCAACTGACCCTATTGAGAGGCAGCACCTCCCTATCGCAAGCCACCGAAGCAGGACAGACAGCTGCACCATTTCTGCCTCTGCCGAAAGTGATTGCCGAAACCACGACCCCTATTGCTGCTGGCCCAGGCAGCAGGGTAGCTGGCGATCTCCTGCGGGGAGAACGAGCTCAAGAGCTGCCAAAGCGCTGGGAACTCCTACCAGGCAGCCCGACTGCCCTATTGGTACTACCCATTCCCGTAGCAGGTCTCGATCCACTGCTCAACGGTCGCAACCTTCAGATGCGGCTGCATAGCTCCGGCCCCATCTCACTGGCAACCGTGGCTGCATACGGCAATCCCAAAGCGGCCCCTCCACTCTCTCGCTGGATTGAGCTGCTTGAAAGCGGCGAACTCAGCCCCAAGGAACATCACCCCACGCCTAGAGGTAGCAGCGGCAAGATTGTGTATTCGCGCGTCAGTGGAATCCAATTGGGCAGCACATGGAAGACAACCCTGACTGATCCTGATAGCACCGTGCTAAGCGCAATCAACACTCCCATCTCCTGGCCTATCAGCAGCCTCGAGAGGGGCAGCCTGGGCACAGATCAGGTGCAAACTGCTGAATTAGAAGCGCACTACGACAACACGGCATGGGCTGCCCATGGCAACTACGGAGTTGAATATGACCTCACCCTGCCGCTACACAACGGATCAAAGCAGGAAAAATCCTTCTTGCTGACCCTTGAGTCCCCCTTGAAGAAGGACAACAACAACACAAGCCTGGACTTTCGCGTTTCAGCCAGCGGACCTGTGATGTATCGAGGGCTAATCGAGGTCAGTGGACTCGATAGCGAGTCCAGTCGACCCATGGGCCGTCGCCGCTTCCACCTAGTTCTGCGGCAGGGGCAGATGGGGCCAGACCTTGGTCGCATCAGCCTGACGCCAGGAGAAACTAGAGATGTCCGAATTCGACTGATCTACCCCGCTGATGCCACCCCACCGCAAGTGCTCACACTCCTGCCTGTGAAACAATCCAAAACAACTCCAGACATCAACCCGTGAGTTCAACCCGCAAGCGCAGGGTCTTTCCCTTTACCGCCGTGATTGGCCAGGAAGAGATGAAACTGGCTCTGCTGCTCAACGTGATCGACCCGCGAATCGGCGGAGTCATGATCATGGGAGATCGAGGCACGGGCAAGTCCACCGCAATCCGAGCCCTAGCAGATCTCCTGCCAGGGATTGATGTAGTCGCTGGCGACCCTTACAACAGCTCACCCACTGATCCGGATCTACAGAGCAGTGACGTGCGCGAACGCATTGAACAGGGTGAAAGCCTTGCCACTGAGGAGCGACAGGTGCCGATGGTGGATTTGC